>NZ_JBXWPK010000005.1:0-395319 GCF_059611825.1 Ruegeria sp. CDSA221 | reverse complement strand
TCGACAACGCATACGGTGACCGAAACCTCATCTGCACATGCCCACCAATGGACGCTTACGAAGAAGCCGCAGAGTAAACAGACGACAACCAGATCAGCCCACGCACTGGCCGCGGGCTGATCCATCCCGGGCCATATGCCTTTGCCTGTGGCCCAGGCTTTTCAGCGGGGGAGACATGAAGCATTGCATCTTCGAAAATGACCAAGCCTATCTGGCTGAGCCAACCTCTGCTGCGTTCGTGCGAACCCACAACATCGATGTGATCGTGCGCGATAGTAGTGCATTTGCCTCGGCCGAGATGATCAGGGAATTTTATCATGCCCTGAGCGACCTGACCGGCGACCATTCCTATGTCGTTAATCTGCGTTTGGCTGGTGCGGGTTCCGTAGGAGGGCCGCAGTACTGGACCGGAAGAGCCGCTGTTTTCTGGGGTGATTTTTCGGATTGTTGGACGTTGTCCGACGCCGAAAAAACATGGGTCTCACAAGTTCTGAACCTTTCGCCACGGACCGTTCTTGTCGGTGGTGCCGTGCTTGTGCTGGCCCAGATTAGATTGTCGGAAAAAACAGTCGCGGCCATTCACCCCAACTTCGATGCGGCAGCGCGTGAAGCAGGTTTGACCAACTGTGGTACAGGCACATATCTGGCGGCGCGCGGGCGCACGCATAGCGCGACGACACGTCTGAGTACGCTGCGTTTGTTGGCGGATTTTGTTTCGTTGGACCACGGTGAGAACATGGCTGATAACCTACGCGGGTTTATCGGCCTGTCCGAACCCAAGCGGGACTGCGAAAGCCAGCTTGCCAATCGCTTGATCCATCGTGCGGGCGGGGATCACCTGGTTATGTCAGCCGTTGAGGCAATGCTGAACCATGTCGAAGAGCCACTCAGGATCACGGATCTTTCGAACATGGTCGGCACTTCAACCCGGCAGCTTCAGAGACGGTTTCTGAACAAGACGGGGGCAAAGCTTTTGGCCACATACCGAGAATTGCGTCTGGAACGTGCGCATAGCCTGCTGCGGTTTACGGATTTGCCACAAATCGAGATTGCCACCGCCACAGGGTTTTCGTCTACAACGTCACTAAAACGTGCTTTTCGAGACCAGTACAAGACGATGCCGGAAGATATCCGCAGCCTCCGCTTTTCCGGTGGAATGGCGGATCGGGGGCTGGTGAACTGACAGCTCGTGCAGTGTGCCGATTAGGGCGCACGCATTTGAAATTTAAATCCGCTGTGATTGGCGAATCGAAAAAAAGCCTGATCAGACCGAATGCAGGGCAGACCGACATTCGGGCTCAGTATGATCCTTTAGGTCTTTGAAACGCGGATTTCTGCACCCGGATTCTGATTCTGTTCTGCAACATTCTCGTGATTGCTGCAATTCCGTCCCTTTTCTGCCGGAATCGTCACTGATAAACCCTTGGCCATCGGGCAGTGATTTGTTGAGGGGTACGGGCGGTAAAATGAATACCGGGGTAAACGGTCGTGTTGCCATTTCATGGTCGCAGACAGAGATTGATGGGCTAGAGGCGGCGCCTCTGGCATTTTTAAATGTAGGGTCGGCCTGGTCCTGGCGCGGTCAGGCATCGATGCTGGAAGGCAGCGCTGAAGTTGCCGGGCGTAAAAACGCATTTGCATCAGGTACAATCGGGCGCGTTATTCCTGCCACGACTTTTTCGGATAATGTCGTCGGAACGCTCGAGCTTATGAACGGGGCGCAACGGTTTTCAGCGTTACTGGTCGTTTCCGATGATGATGAAAGCCCGTCGCTGGTGTTTGAAAGCGGCTGTCCTTCACGCGATCAGGAATTCTGGATCAGCGCATATACTCAGATCAACCATCAGAGTGGTGAAGTTGCAGAGCAGGACGGAACTGTCGTCGCGTTTCATCGCAAGGCCACTCAGTTCCAGTACACTGGTGTCGCGAACCTACGCGCAACTGTAAACGGTGCCACTTTAGCGGAGTAAATCCCGTTAGTGGTGCCGTCTTTGAATTGAATTTCAGAAAGTTTCGGTTCCGTCCGTTCGGCATGTTGACTCTGCCAGCGCTGCGGATATAAGCGCGGCTTCATTGGTGTTGGTGGCCCCCGCAAGGGGAGGCCTGTCATGAGGGAAACCTCAAGAGGACAACGCCCTTCATAGTGGCCTATCAGGGCCTCGACCTTAAGAAGGAGATCAGCCGTGACCAAACGCACGTCTGCCAAGTACAAAATCGACCGCCGGATGGGCGAAAACATCTGGGGTCGTCCGAAATCCCCGGTCAACCGTCGTGAATACGGCCCTGGTCAGCACGGTCAGCGCCGGAAAGGCAAACTGTCTGACTTCGGTCTGCAGCTGCGTGCCAAGCAGAAGCTGAAGGGCTACTATGGCGACCTGACCGAAAAGCAGTTCCGCCGCATCTATGCCGAAGCTGTTCGTGTCAACGGCGATACCGGTGAAAACCTGATTGGTCTGCTGGAACGCCGTCTGGACGCCGTTGTCTATCGCGCCAAATTCGTCGCGACCGTGTTCGCCGCGCGTCAGTTCGTGAACCACGGCCACGTCACAGTGAACGGCAAGCGGGTCAACATCCCCAGCTACCGTGTCAAAGAAGGCGACGTCATCGAAGTACGTGACAAGTCCAAGCAACTGGCCGTTGTTCTTGAAGCTGCTGCTCTGGCCGAGCGTGATGTTCCTGATTACATTGACGCCGACCACTCGAAAATGACCGCGACTTTCGTGCGCGCACCGGGTCTGGGCGATGTGCCTTACCCTGTCATGATGGAACCGAACCTGGTTGTCGAATTCTACGCGAAGAACTAATCTTCGCCGAAATCGAAATTCGAAAGGCCGCGCGGTTGCGCGGCCTTTTTCGTTTTAGGGGACTCTGCCCCCAATCACGACCAGCCGCGATGCCCCCCGAGCAATTTTTTTGGCCAAGTAAAGAGCAGATCAGATTGGCAAGGGTCGTCCTTCTGCAATTGCCTCCATCGCGAAATATGAGGTTACGCTGTCCAGCTCGACTTTTTCGATGAGGCGTTGATAGACCTTGTCGTACGAAGCCATATCCTGCGTAACAACCTTGAGCTGATAGTCGTAGTCGCCGCCAATGCGGTGGAAGTCCACGACCTCTGGTATCGTCAGAACATGCCTGCGAAAGGCCTGTAACCACTCGGCCGAGTGGTGCCGCGTACGCAGCATGACGAAGACTACAAGGCTTAGCCCTAGTTTTTCGCGCGCGATTTGCGCCGTCGATCCGATGATGACGCCCTGATCATTCAGGGCCTTCAGCCGACGCCAGCAGGCGTTTTGCGACAGCCCGATGCGGTCGGCCAGTTCTCGTTGGGACAGCGTAGCGTCGGTTTGCAATTCACGCAGCAGGCGGTGGTCAATATGATCTAGATTTTTTGACATTCCAAATCATATGACACATGATTTATGAAAACCATCTAAAAATATGCATTATATACACAACACATATCAATCATATTTGTTGGGAAACTTCGGAGTCCATATAATGACACTTTCCCAATTTCGTTCTGACATTGAAGCTGCTGTTCGTAGCGACACGTTGCGCGATGGCTTAATCGGCGAGAATGTTATGATCCCGGGGCTGCGCGGGGACATACCTTTGGTTTACGCGGATTATGTTGCGTCGGGCCGCGCATTGAAGCAGGTCGAGGATTTTGTGGCCGCGCATGTGTTGCCGTTTTATGCCAACAGCCACACCGAGGCGTCTTATTGCGGGGCCTACATGACCCGACTGCGCCGCGAGGCCCGTGCGGAAATCTCCCGGATTGTTGGCGCCGGGGAAAATGATGCGGTGATCTTTACGGGATCGGGCGCTACAGCGGGTCTCAACCGGCTGGTCAACCTGTTGGGGATCGAGGCTGCTGCGCGACCAGTGGTTTTGATCGGCCCATATGAGCACCATTCGAACATCCTGCCGTGGCGGGAAAGCAAAGCGCTGGTGATTGAAATCCCCGAAGCACCCGAAGGGGGTGTCGATCTGTCGGCTTTAGAGCGTGCCTTGGCGGAAAACGCGGATGCGGATCTGATCGTCGGATCATTTTCGGCCGCTTCGAATGTGACGGGCATAATCACTGATCCCGACCCGGTTACGCGGCTGCTCAAGGCTAATGGCGCTGTAGCGGTTTGGGATTATGCGGGCGGTGGGCCTTATCTGCCAATGAGAATGGGCCCTGCGGATGCGCGCAAGGATGCGATCGTGGTCTCTCCTCATAAATTTGCCGGTGGACCCGGCGCGTCTGGTGTATTGATCGTCAATCAAAACGTTGTGCAGCGCACATGCCCCAGCTGGCCCGGTGGTGGCACTGTGAGTTTCGTGTCCCCTTGGGGGCATGACTACAGCGCCGATCTTGCCACGCGTGAAGAGGCCGGAACGCCGAACGTCATAGGTGACATCCGTGCCGCGTTGGCTTTCTTGGTCAAAGACGCGGTCGGAGCAGACGAAATTGCAAGCCGTGAGGCGCTTTATAACCGGATGGCATTGGAAGGGTGGGGCGATAACCCAGGCCTGACCTTGTTGGGCGCGGACAATCCGCATCGGTTGCCGATATTCTCATTCCTTGTCCATGACAGCAATGGCCAGCCAGTGCATCAGCAGCTGTTCACCCGGATGCTGAGTGATGTTTACGGCATTCAGGCGCGCGGAGGCTGTGCCTGTGCCGGGCCTTATGCGCACCGGTTGTTGGGTATTGACCGTGCGGCCTCGGACCAGTTGCACGCGGCGCTTGGCGCTGGCGAAGAGCTGAAAAAGCCCGGTTGGGTGCGCCTGAACTTTTCATATCTGATGTCGCAAGAGACCGTCCGTTTCATCATCGACAGCGTCAATGACCTGTCCCGGCGGACCGAAGAGCTTAGCCCCTATTACAACGCCGACCCGGCAACGGCCCGCTTCAAGGCGGCCTAAGGGAATTGCCGCTTTTCTCAACGCTTTGAGACGGGTATGAGGGGCTTCTAAATACGGAGCCTCTTATGACCAAGATCACCCCTCAACCCGGCATTATGGACATCGCGCTTTATCAGGGCGGCCAGTCGCAGGTGGCGGGGGTCGACCATGTGATCAAGTTGAGCTCGAACGAAAACCCGTTTGGCCCCAGCCCCAAAGCGATTGAGGCGGTGCGTGACAGTGCCGCCACCCTGAACCGGTATCCCAGCACCGATCACGCCAGTCTGCGTCGGGCCATTGGCGAACGCCACGGGCTGGATCCGGCGCGCATTGTCTGTGGCGTGGGCAGTGACGAGGTACTGCAATTTGTGGCGCAGGCCTATGCCGGTCCGGGGGATGAGGTCATCTATACCGAACACGGGTTTTCGATGTATCCGATCATCGCGCGGATGGCGGGTGCCACGCCGGTGATGGTGTCTGAAACCGATCGTCGCGTCGATGTGGACAAGATATGTGCCGCTGTGACCGACCAGACCCGGATCGTGTTCGTGACCAATCCGGGCAATCCGACATCGACCATGATCCCCGAAGCGGATCTGATCCGACTGGCCGAAAGCTTGCCGCAGACCTGTCTGATGGTGATTGACGGCGCCTATGCCGAGTTTGTCGAAGGCTTCGACGGAGGCCGTGCTTTGGTGGATCGGTTTGAGAATGTGATCATGACGCGGACCTTCTCCAAGATTTACGGTCTGGGCGGGATGCGGGTTGGTTGGGGCTATGCCGCGCAAGAGATCATTGATGTGCTGAACCGCGTGCGCCAGCCCTTCAACCTGTCGCTGACTGCGCTGGTTGCTGCCGAAGCCGCCATAAAGGATGAAGAATACCTGAGTTTTTGCCACAGCGAAAATGCGCGGCTGCGGGTTTGGCTTTCGGCCCAGCTGTCCAAAATCGGCGTGCCTACGGATGCGTCCAGCACCAATTTCATCCTCGCCCGCTTTGCGGATCAGGCCGAGGCCGAGGCCTGCGACGACTTCCTCAAGACACAGGGTTTGATCGTGCGCCGCGTGGCGGGGTATAACCTGCCGAACGCTCTTCGCATCACGGTTGGGGACGAAGAGGCTTGTCGCCGTGTCGTTGCGGCCATAACCGCTTTTAAAGAGGGCAAGGCATGAGCCAGGTATATGACCGCGTCGCGCTGATCGGCTTGGGCCTGATCGCTTCGTCGATGTTCTGGGCGATTAAACGCGCGGGATTGGCTGGCGAAGTCACCGGTTATGCCCGGTCCGAGGCCACGCGTGACACCGCGCGCAGGATTGGCCTGTGCGACCGGATTTGCGACACCGCGCAAGAGGCTGTCGAGGGTGCCGACCTTGTGGTTCTGTGCGTGCCTGTCGGCGCGATGGGCGCCGTTGCACAAGAGATTGCCCCGGTCCTGAAATCGGGCGCGACCGTGTCAGACGTGGGTTCGGTCAAGCGGCATGTCATTGAGGACGTCTCGCCCCATATCCCGCAGGATGTTCACTTCATCCCGGCGCATCCGCTGGCCGGGACCGAGCATTCTGGCCCTGAATCCGGATTTGCCGAGCTGTTCGACAATCGGTGGTGCCTATTGGTACCGGTCGAGGGCACGGACCCCGACGCTGTCGCGCGCCTGCGCACGATGTGGACGGGCCTGGGATCGAATGTGGATGAGATGGATGCCGATCACCATGATCTGGTTCTGGCTGTGACATCCCATGCGCCCCACCTGATCGCCTATACGATGGTCGGCGTGGCAGATGATCTGCGCCGTGTGACCGATAGCGAGGTCATCAAATACTCGGCCGCGGGTTTTCGGGATTTCACCCGGATCGCAGCCTCGGACCCGACGATGTGGCGCGATGTGTTTCTGACCAACAAGGATGCGACGCTGGAGATATTGGGGCGTTTCACCGAAGAGCTCTTCGCCCTTCAGCGCGCCATTCGGACGGGAGATGGCGATCAGCTGTTCGATTATTTCACCCGCACACGTGCGATCCGGCGTGGAATCATTGATGCGGGGCAGGATACGGACGCCCCGGATTTCGGTCGCGGGAAGACCAACCCATGAGGCGCGGTTGGAGGGTTCTGTCGATCGGGTGGGTGGCGCTTGGCGCCACAATCGGCAATGCAGCACCGTCGGATCAACCCTCGATCCCAGACGACCAACCGGTTCTGGCCTTTGCAGCTCCGACTGCAATGCAGCCAGAGTTGCAGCCGAATTCGCTGATACAGCAGGTGCTGTTCAAAAAGCGCAAGCTGCGCAAAACTTCGGTCTGCGGGAATATCGACATCCAGGGCAAGCCGGTGGGTTCTGTTCCCGGCAAGATCAAAGCCTGCGGGATCAAGGAAGCGGTACAGATCACCTCGGTTTCCGGCGTGGCGCTCAGCCGTCCGTCCACCATGGATTGCGGCACCGCGATTGCGCTGAACCAGTGGGTCGATAAAAGCGTGAAGCCCACCTTCAAAAGGCGCGGTCCCGTTGTCGAACTGCAGGTCGCCGCCCACTACGCATGCCGGACGCGCAACAACCGCAAAGGTGCGCGGATATCCGAGCATGGCAAGGGTCGGGCCATAGATATCTCGGGCTTCAAGATGGCGAATGGCGAGGTTGTGACCGTCCTGAACGGTTGGCGCAAGAACCCGTCCAAGAAGCAACTGACCAAGATCTGGCGCGGGGCCTGCGGGCCGTTCGGAACGGTATTGGGTCCGAATTCAGACCGCTATCACCGGGATCATTTCCATTTGGACACGGCCCGGTATCGCAGCGGCCCCTACTGCCGTTAACGCAGGATAAGGCGCGGCGCCGGGCCAAGGGGCAGCGGGCCAAGCGCCACATAGCCCTCACGGAAGTTCAACTGCAGATCCAGCGCATCGGGATTGCCCCCCAAGCCAGCCATGAATTTCAGGGCACGTGTCACAGGGTCTACCGCCTGATCGGGCAGGGCCCCTGCGGCGTTGGCCATGGCAACCATCTCACGCCAATTTTCGGCCTTGATCGAAATCTCTCCGGTAGGAATACCCTGATCGTCCACGTCCAGCTCTCCGGCAGCGAACAGGCGCAATGCACCCCATTTCATCTCAGCCAGACGCAGGTCGATCCGGGTGGGCTGAGGTCGGCTTTGTTCCAGTGCAGATCGATCCCACGGTTTGTCAAAGGTGGCGACCATATCCATTTCCAGTGCATCGAATGTCTGGGGCAGTGTGGTGGCGGAATGCATCATGGCGCGCAGATCATCGCCGGGGGAAAAGCCATCGATCCGCGCGCTGATCGCATAGGCTTGAGGATTTTCGGTTTGCTCCATCACCAGACCAAGCGTGGTTCCCGCTGCCAGCAGATCCGCACCATCGGCAATGGACCATGGCCCGGCAGTCAGAGACATTTTCTCTAGCACCAGCGCGACACCAGGTTGCAACTGCAGCTCGGCCTGCAGGTCAGCTGCAACGATGGTCGACGTTTGATCGAAATAGGACAGCAGCTGCGGCGTTTCCGCGAAACGCAGAACTTGCCGACCCGGCCAGATCGCGGGGCTTTGGAATTCGATCCAGTCGGCGCTCCAGGCGGTGCCGTTGACCGGGTCGGCCAGTGCGGGGCTGTTCAGTCGGGTGACGTGGTTGAACGGATAGCCTGCTGTGGCTACGTCCGAAAAATCGGCCAGCCAGCCTCTTTCTTGTTGGTTGTCGAACCATGTTGTGATCGCGTTGCGCAATCCATATCCGGCGACGAACCAATAGGCGCTCCAGATCGCAGTGATGAAAATGACTACTCGTATTAGCCCGCGCATTGCTAATGGCCCTTTTTCCCGCCTTGAAATTGATGTTTATAGGCGCAAACGGGCAAGGACCAGTGCTATGACGATGTGGGTTTTCGGATATGGGTCGCTGCTGTGGAATCCCGGCTTTCCCGTGTCCCGCAGCGAACGCGCAACCCTGAATGGATATGCGCGGTCTTTCTGCATGAGTTCGATTCATCACCGCGGAACCGAAGAGAAACCCGGCCTTGTTCTGGCGTTGGATGAACAGCAAAACACCCTGTGCAAAGGTCTGGCCCTCGCCGTCGAAGCAGGCCACGAAGAGCGTACCTTGCATGAACTGCGCGAGCGCGAGCTGATCTCGTCGGCCTATGTCGAAAAGATGCTGGATGTGCATTTGGAAACGGACGAGGTCGTAACGGCAGTCACCTATGTTATCGACGCAGATCACGTGCAGTATTGCGGGGGCATGCCGTTGGAAGACCAGGCGCAGATCATTGCCCATGCTGTCGGCGGGCGTGGTCCAAATACCGAATACCTTTATAACACAGCTGAACATCTGACCGAGATTGGTCTGCGTGATCCCGATCTTGAGTGGTTAGCGCAACGGGTGCGAAGCATTACCTCATAAACCCTTGGCGTCACCGGCAGATTTTCGGTAGATTCGCGTCAGAGCAGAAAAGAACCGGGAAAAACGCGCATGGCGCAGGCACAACAGGGCGCGAGACCGCATTTCTCGCAACCCATTCGTCAGATCGTAACGATGCTTGTGGCGATCGGCCTGGCTGGTATGGGCATCTTCATGGCGCTGCCTTACGTTTTGCCGGTTTTCTATGCAAACCCGTATCTGAACGGTTTTATCCTTCTGGTATTTTTTGTCGGCGTAATTGCCTGTTTTTATCAGGTGACACAGTTGATCGGTTCGGTTCGCTGGATCGAGTCCTTCGTTGGTGGCGTTGTTCATGAGGACGCGCGCACGCCTCAGCTTTTGGCACCGCTGGCGTCGCTGCTGCGGGACCGGGGTGCGCGGTCGCAGATCAGTTCCAGTTCGACCCGATCTATTTTGGATTCGGTGGCCGAACGGGTCGAGGAAGAGCGTGAGATCACGCGTTATATCACCAATGTTCTGATCTATCTTGGGCTTTTGGGAACGTTTTTTGGCTTGGCCACGACGGTCCCCGCTATTGTCGACACGATCCGCAGTCTCAATCCGCAGGATGGCGAAGAAGGGCTGGCGGTGTTCAATCGCCTGATGGTTGGCCTTGAAACCCAACTGCAGGGAATGGGCGTGGCCTTTGGGTCTTCGTTGCTGGGCCTTGCCGGATCGCTGATTGTGGGGTTGCTGGAACTGTTCGCGGGCCACGGGCAGAACCGGTTTTATCGAGAGCTCGAAGAATGGTTGTCCTCGATCACCCGTGTCGGCTTTGCAGCAGGCGATGACGGCAGCAGCACCGAACTGGCGGTTCTGACACCGGTTCTGGATGCAATGTCCGAACAGATGAACGCCCTGCAGGACTTGTTTTCGGCGCAGGAAACCGACCGGGCCGAGCTGTCGGGCAAGCTGGGGCATCTTGTCGGCGCAATCGGAGATATGAACCAGCGTCAGTCTGAGACCGAGAATGTCACCGCTGCGCTGGAACGTGTCGCACTGGGGCAGGACGCTCTGCTGGATCATCTGCGGGAACAGGGGACCAGCGAAGGAATAGACGCAGAAAGCCGCATGCGCCTGCGCTCGATGGATGTTCAGTTGCTGCGTATCCTCGAAGAAATTTCTGCAGGCCGCCAAGAAAGCATGAGCGAGCTGCGCAAGGACATCGAACTGTTGGTCAAAGCTCTTACATTGCCCAGAGGCGCCGTTCGAACCGCTCCGGAAGGAGAGTAATCCATGGCTCTGTCCCGTCGCACAGGTCAGCGGTTTCAGGGGTCGGTCTGGCCGGGTTTCGTGGACGCGATGACCGGGCTGTTGATGGTGCTGACCTTTGTGTTGACCATCTTCATGGTGGTGCAATTCGTGCTGCGCGAGACGATTTCGGGGCAAGAGGATGAACTGACCGCCCTGTCCGGCGAAGTGGCGGCCCTTGCCGGTGCGCTTGGGTTGGAAGAACGGGAAAACAGCCGCCTTCAGGCCCGGTTAGGGGCGCTGAATGCGACCCTGACGCAGGCCGAGGAAGATCTGGCGCAGGCGGAAACCAGGATCACGTCATTCGAAGCACAGGTCGCATCTCTGTTGGCCGATCAGGAGCGGTCGCTGGGGGTTATCGCCTCACTGGAATCTGAGCGTTCGGAATTGCTGAATGAACAAGAGGCCCTGAACCTGGCCCTTGCCCAAAGTCGTGCCGAGGTCGATGCCCAGGCCGAGGCCGCCCGGCTTGATGCTGCCCGCCGCGAAGCGCTTGAAGCGTTGGTGGCGGATCTGGAACAAAATGAGGCCGCGCAGGCCGCATTGGTCACCGAGCTTGAAGGCCAGCTTGACGCCGAAGAGGCCGCGCGCCTGGCCGAAGCTGCGGCGGCCGAAAACCTGCGCAATCGTCTGCAGGATGCGGATGCGGAACTGACCGCTATGACGCTGGCTCTGGAAGCGCAACGCAAGCAAGCCGAAGAAACCCTGACCCTGTTGGCCGCTGCGCAAGCTGCTAAGGCCGAGCTGGAGCGGCAGTTTGGTGAGCTTGATAGTCAGGAGTTGCAGGCCCAGCTGCAAGCGGCATTGGCCGCCCAAACCGACGCTCTGACAGCGGAACAGATACAGCGCACATTGGCCGAAGAACGCGCAGCCTTGCTGGCCGTTGCGCGTGAGGCAATCTCTGCCGAGAAAGCCGTTTCAGCAAAGGCGCAGCGTCAGACTGCCTTGCTGAACCAGCAGATGGCAGCCCTGCGCGAGCAGTTGGGTGGATTGCAGGCCTTGCTGGACGATTACGAAGACCGCAACGCCGCCGCTGATATTCGTATTCAAACATTGGGTCAGGATCTGAACGCCGCACTCGCCCGCGCCGCCTCGGAAGAGCGTCGCCGCCGTTTGTTGGAAGAGGCCGAGCGCGCCCGGCTTGAGGCCGAGGCCGAAGCCCTTTCGGGCCAGAACCAAGAACTTACGGCGCAGGCCGAGGATCTTCAGCGATATCGCTCGGAATTCTTCGGTCGGTTGCGCGATGTGCTGGGTAATCAGGTAGGCGTTCGGATCGAAGGCGATCGGTTTGTGTTCTCGTCCGAAGTACTGTTCGATACAGGATCAGCAGTGCTGTCGCCCAAGGGTCAGCTTGAGATCGCCAAGGTGGCCAATATACTGCGCAGTGTCGCGGCTGAAATTCCCGAAGGCCTGAACTGGGTTATTCGCGTGGATGGCCATACCGACAATGTCCCGCTGGCCGGAACTGGCCGCTATCGGGACAACTGGGAGCTTAGCCAGGGACGCGCCTTGTCGGTTGTCCGTTATATGGTCGATGCGCTGGGTATTCCACCGCAACGTCTGGCGGCCAATGGCTTTGGAGAATTCCAACCCTTCAACCCCGCAAACACGCCAGAAGCGCGCGCTCAGAATCGCCGGATCGAATTGAAGCTGACCGAGCGCTGATTGCAGCAAGGAAGGCCCATTGTCAGAGTCGGGCGGTATTCCGGGCGCCCCTGAGATTTTCTTTTGAGACAGGTGACTCGGATCGGGCAAGAAAAAAGCCCGGCGTAGAAGCCGGGCTTTGGTTTGATATGCTGCTTTTAATCTGCAGTCAGAAGCGGGGGTTTGTCGCCAGGGATGCGCGGTTGATCGGGGCCAAAAATGTCCAGATCCAGCTCTCCCTTCTTGACCGAGACGCGAACGACACCGCCCTTGGCCAGCTTGCCGAACAGCAGCTCTTCGGCCAGGGGTTTCTTGATGTGTTCTTGAATGACGCGTCCCAATGGCCGCGCGCCCATCTTGTCGTCATAGCCTTTGTCCGCCAGCCATTCGGCGGCTTTTGGCGTCAGGTCGATGGTGACATTGCGGTCCAGTAGCTGTGCCTCAAGCTGAAGAACGAACTTCTCGACCACCTGCAGGATGACCTCTTTTGGCAGCGGCGCGAAGGAAATGACGGCATCCAGACGGTTGCGGAATTCCGGCGTGAACATACGTTCGATCGCGGCGGTATCCTCACCTTCGCGGCGGTCGCGGGCAAAGCCGATGGCCGCCTTTGCCTGTTCTTGCGCCCCTGCATTCGAGGTCATGATCAGCACTACGTTGCGGAAGTTCACCGTGCGACCATTGTGGTCGGTCAGCTCTCCGTGGTCCATCACTTGCAGCAGGATGTTGAACACGTCCGGGTGGGCTTTTTCGATCTCATCCAGCAGCAGAACGCAATGCGGATGCTGGTCGACACCATCAGTCAGCAAACCGCCTTGGTCGAACCCGACATAGCCCGGAGGCGCACCGATCAGGCGGCTGACCGCGTGTTTCTCCATGTATTCCGACATATCAAAACGCAGCAGTTCCACTCCCAGCGTATCCGCCAGCTGTTTCGCGACTTCGGTCTTTCCCACACCGGTTGGGCCAGCAAACAGATAGTTGCCGATGGGCTTTTCCGGCTCGCGCAGACCGGCGCGCGCCAGTTTGATGGCGCTGGACAGCGCCTCAATCGCCACGTCTTGCCCGAAGACCACCCGTTTGAGCGACTTTTCAAGGTCTTTCAGAACCTCGGCATCGTCCTTGGTGACGTTCTTGGGTGGAATGCGGGCGATCTTGGCAACAACGGCCTCGATCTCTTTGACACCGATGGTCTTGCGGCGCTTGCTTTCAGCAACCAGATGCTGGGCCGCACCGGCTTCGTCGATCACGTCGATCGCCTTGTCGGGCAGCTTGCGGTCATTGATGTACCGTGCTGACAACTCGACCGCGGTTTTAATCGCGTCGGCGGTATATTTGATCTCGTGATGCTTTTCGAAATAGGGCTTCAGACCGCGCAGGATTTTTACGCTGTCCTCAACCGAAGGTTCGTTCACGTCAATCTTCTGGAACCGGCGGCTGAGCGCGCGATCCTTTTCGAAATGCTGGCGAAACTCTTTGTAGGTGGTCGAACCCATAGTGCGCAGTTTTCCACCCTGAAGGGCCGGTTTCAGCAGGTTTGAGGCATCCATTGCCCCGCCCGAGGTGGCACCGGCACCGATGACGGTGTGGATTTCATCAATGAACAGAACCGCGTCTGGGTGATCCTCAAGCTCGGTCACGACCGCTTTCAGGCGTTCTTCGAAATCACCGCGATAGCGGGTGCCCGCCAGCAATGCACCCATATCCAGCGAATAGATGGTGGTTTCTGACAGGACATCGGGGGCCTCGCCAGAGATGATCTTAAATGCCAGTCCCTCTGCGATTGCGGTTTTGCCAACGCCCGGATCACCGACCAGAAGCGGGTTGTTCTTGCGCCGGCGGCATAGCACCTGAATGCAGCGCTCAACCTCATCAGCACGACCGATCAGCGGGTCGATATCGCCCGCGCGCGATTTCGCGTTCAGGTCGATGCAGTATTTCCCCAGCGCGCTTTCTTTTTGCTCGCCATCGGCAGTGCTGGCCGGAGATTCCTCTTCCGCCTGATCCGCGCCCGATACCGAACGGCTTTCGCCGTAGGCCGGGTCCTTGGCCACACCATGGGCGATGAAATTCACCGCATCGTACCGGGTCATATCCTGTTCCTGCAGGAAATAGGCTGCGTTGCTTTCGCGTTCGGCAAAGATTGCGACCAGAACATTCGCCCCGGTCACTTCGGTCCGGCCCGAACTTTGAACATGGATCGCAGCGCGCTGGATCACACGTTGGAAAGCGGCTGTCGGTACAGCCTCGGACCCGTCAATATCGGTGACAAGGTTCGAAAGGTCTTCGTCGATGAATTCCACCAGAGTGCTGCGCAACTCGTCAAGATCGACGCTGCAGGCTTTCATCACGCGGATCGCATCGGGCTCTTCCAACAATGCCAGAAGCAGATGCTCCAGCGTTGCGAATTCATGTCGCCGTTCATTCGCAGCCGCCAGGGCCGCGTGGATGGCTTGTTCTAGTGTGCTCGAGAATGAAGGCACGCGGGTGCTCCTCTGTCTTGGGTCAGAAGGGGGCGGGCTGAAGGCCGGATCCCCATCCCAACCATGTCCTCATACTATTAGAGTTTGGTTGATCAGAGCCCGGCTTCAAGGGTTTTCTTGCTCTTGACAGTCACATTTGTTGTGACCGTGGCTGTGAAGTAGGTGAAATAGGTATCAAAACCGATCTTTTCTAGCCCTGATTTCAGCAAAAATTTTGGCTGGTTCGGCGCCTGCCATACCCAGATGCGCCTGAATCGCCGGGTCAGCAGCGCGCAGGAAGGGGTTAGTGGCCTTTTCCAACGCCAGAGTGGAGGGAACTGTAGGCTGTTGGGCGGCTCGGGTGCTGTCAATTTCTGCGACGCGTTTCTGCAGCGCAGAATTTCCTGGATCGACGGTGAGAGCGAATTTGGCGTTGGACTGCGTGTACTCGTGCCCTGAACAAACCAGCGTGTCATCCGGCAAGGCGCTCAGTTTACACAGCGATTCCCACATCTGCGGTGCGGTGCCTTCAAACAGGCGTCCACAACCCATTGCCATCAGGCTGTCGGCGGTAAAGACCACCGCGCTTTGCGGCATGTGAAAGGCGATATGACCAAGAGTATGCCCCGAAACGTCCAGAACAAGGACGGGTTCTCCGCCGATTTCAAAACTGTCGCCGTCATTGACCTGTTGATCCAAGGGTGGCAGGCGATGTGCGTCGGCTGCCGCGCCGATCACCGTCGCCGGGTGCTGTTCCAAAATGGCCGGCAACCCGTCTACGTGGTCGAAATGGTGATGCGTGAGCAACACATGAGACAAGCCCCAGCCACGTCGTTCCAGTTCTGACAGAATCGGATCGCTTTCGGGCGCGTCGATTAATGCGGTGTTGCCGCTAACCGCGTCATGCGCCAGAAATGCGTAGTTATCGCTGAGACATGGGATGGTGACGATCTCAAGAGGCATGGCCTTTTGCCCTTTCGTTGCTAGACTGCGCTCAGCTAATCCGATTGGCCAGGTGTCCGCAATGCATCTTGATGTGCAGGATCTGAGGAATTTCTACTACCGCAGCACTCTTGGTCGTGCAGCGCAGGCGGCCATTCGTGGGCGAATGATTGATCTGTGGCCCGAGGCCAAAGGTCAAACCGTCGTAGGGTTTGGCTTTGCTGTGCCGTTGTTGCGACCCTACCTGAAAGATGCGCGCCGCGTCATCGGGCTGATGCCCGGGCCGCAGGGGGTGATGCCCTGGCCTGCGGGAATGCCCAACGTATCTGTTTTGACGGAAGAGACCTTGTGGCCGATTGAAACGGGCCATGTGGACAAGCTGGTGGTGATGCATGGACTTGAAACGTCACAACGTCCCGCCGAATTGCTGGCGGAATGCTGGCGTGTGCTTGGTCCCGGTGGACGGGCGCTTTTTATCGTACCGAACCGTGCGGGGCTGTGGTCACGGACCGATCGAACGCCATTTGGATTCGGGCGCCCTTATTCTGCCTCGCAGTTGGAAAGCCAGCTAAGGGCGCATCACTTTATGACGGATAACTATTGTTCCGCCTTGTATTTGCCTCCGTCCTTCCGTCGGTTCTGGTTGAAATCCGGCAGCCTGATAGAGAAAACTGGCCAGCGTTTGCCGACGATCATGGCAGGCGGCGTTCTGATGGTTGAGGCGACAAAGCAAATCAGACCGCCCAGCGGAACCGTCACCAAAGCGACAGGGCGCCGTCAGATCAAGGCGCTGGATGGCCTGCTCAAGCCAGCCTAGCGCAACGCCGGTACTACCTTCCGTCACAAGGCCGAAACACGCGAAAATGGCTGCAGGAATCGCAAAACCTTGCGGTTTGGTAACATTTTTCACCCTCATCAGCCGTATAAAAGGGTCGCACCCAAGCTAAGTATCTGAAATAGAACGCTTTGTGGATAAGGTGCCCATGGTGATAATATGTTGCTAGCTGGGTTTACCTCTGCTACATCCCCGTTGATTTTGATCCCCGGCCTTATGGACGGGGTTTCTTCACGCCCCCGGGTAGCTGCCGCAACGCGAATTCGGGGCCCAAATATATCGGAAGGGTGGACGTGTCCGAACCAGCTTCGATTTCCACAGGCATCGCCGAGCGCTATGCCACAGCGATTTTTGAGATCGCTAAAGAGAATAAAGACCTCGCAGGTCTGGAAACCGGAATCAACGATCTGGCAGCAGCATTGGGCGACAGTGCCGATCTGCGCGACCTGATCGCCTCGCCTCTGGTTTCGCGCGCTGAACAAGAAGGCGCGATTACAGCGATTGCCGACAAGATGGGTCTGAACGCCATCCTGCGCAACACGCTGGGTCTGATGGCGCAGAAACGCCGTCTGTTCGTTGTGCCGCAACTGGTGCAGGTTCTGCGCGACATGCTGGCCGAAGAGCGTGGCGAAGTAACCGCCGATGTCGCCTCGGCCAAGGCGCTGACAAAGACACAGATGGATAAACTGTCCAAAACGCTGTCCGAGCGTGTGGGCAAGACCGTAACAATAAATGCGACCGTTGATGAAAGCCTCATCGGCGGTCTTGTCGTTAAAGTGGGCTCGAAGATGATCGACAGCTCGATCCGCTCCAAGCTCAACTCCCTACAGAATGCAATGAAAGAGGTCGGATAAATGGGAATCCAAGCTGCAGAGATTTCTGCAATCCTGAAGGACCAGATCAAGAATTTTGGTCAGGAAGCCGAAGTGGCCGAAATCGGCCGCGTGCTGAGCGTCGGTGACGGGATTGCCCGTGTATACGGCCTGGACAATGTGCAAGCCGGTGAGATGGTCGAATTCCCCGGTGGCATCATGGGCATGGCGCTGAACTTGGAAAGCGACAACGTCGGTGTTGTTATCTTTGGTTCTGACCGTGACATCAAAGAAGGTGACACTGTTAAGCGCACCAACTCGATCGTGGACGTGCCGATCGGCAACGGTCTTCTGGGTCGTGTTGTTGACGGCCTAGGCAACCCGCTGGACGGCAAGGGTCCGATCGAATCCACCGAGCGCGGCGTTGCAGACGTCAAAGCGCCGGGCATCATCCCGCGTAAATCGGTTCACGAGCCGATGGCAACCGGCCTGAAATCGGTCGACGCGATGATCCCGATTGGTCGTGGCCAGCGAGAGCTGATCATTGGTGATCGTCAGACCGGTAAAACTGCCGTTGCTCTGGATGCGATCCTGAACCAGAAAGTTTACAACGAAGCGGCTGGCGACGACGAGTCGAAGAAACTGTACTGCGTTTACGTTGCGATCGGTCAAAAGCGTTCGACCGTTGCGCAGCTGGTGAAGAAACTGGAAGAATCTGGTGCGATTGATTACTCGATCGTTGTGGCCGCAACCGCGTCCGACCCGGCACCGATGCAGTTCCTGGCACCCTATGCCGCAACCGCAATGGCCGAGTTCTTCCGCGACAATGGCCGCCACGCGCTGATCATCTACGATGACCTGTCCAAACAGGCCGTGTCCTATCGTCAGATGTCGCTGCTGCTGCGCCGTCCGCCCGGACGTGAAGCCTATCCCGGTGACGTTTTCTACCTCCACTCCCGCCTGCTGGAGCGTTCGGCGAAGCTGAACGAAGACTTCGGTGCTGGCTCGCTGACCGCTCTGCCGGTTATCGAAACCCAAGGTGGTGACGTTTCGGCGTTTATTCCGACCAACGTGATCTCGATCACCGATGGTCAGATCTTTCTGGAAACCGAACTGTTCTATCAGGGTATCCGTCCTGCTGTGAACACCGGTCTGTCGGTTTCGCGTGTGGGCTCTTCGGCTCAGACCAACTCGATGAAGTCGGTTGCCGGTCCGGTGAAACTGGAACTGGCTCAGTACCGCGAAATGGCCGCGTTTGCGCAGTTTGGTTCCGACCTGGACGCCGCAACCCAGCAGCTGCTGAACCGTGGTGCGCGTCTGACCGAGCTGATGAAACAGCCGCAGTACTCGCCGCTGACCAACGCCGAAATCGTCTGCGTCATCTTCGCCGGCACCAACGGTTACCTTGACAAGATCGACGTGACGGATGTTGGCCGGTACGAGGCTGGCCTGCTGGCGCACCTGCGTGGCAAGCACGCCGACCTGCTTCAGTGGATCACTGACGAAGATCCCAAGATCAAGGGTGATGCCTCCGACAAGATCAAGGTTGCGCTGGACGAATACGCCGCAACCTTCGCTTAAGGGAGAGGCGGGCACATGCCAAATCTTAAGGATCTTAAAAACAGGATCGAGTCGGTCAAATCGACCCGCAAGATCACCAAGGCCATGCAGATGGTCGCGGCCGCAAAACTGCGCCGCGCCCAGGAATCTGCCGAAGCTTCGCGCCCCTATGCTGCACGGTTCAATGCCGTGATGGCGGGGCTGGCAGCATCGGTCGGGGGCAGCGACAGCGCCCCCAAGCTGCTGCGTGGTACGGGCAGTGATGACGTCCATCTGCTGGTTGTCATGACAGCTGAACGCGGCCTGTGTGGCGGCTTCAACTCGAACATCGCCAAGTTGGCCCGCGCCAAAGCCTATGAGCTGAAGGCGCAGGGCAAGACAGTCAAAATTCTGACTGTTGGCAAGAAAGGCCGCGACGCGATCAAGCGTGACTATGGCGATCTGTTCGTGGGCCATGTCGATCTGAGCGAGGTCAAGCGTCTGGGTTACTCCAATGCGCAAGACATCGCAAAAGACGTCCTGTCCCGTTTCGACGCGGGTGAGTTCGACGTAGCCACGATCTTTTACTCGAAGTTCGTCAACGTCGTAAGCCAGACCCCGACGGCACAGCAGATCATCCCGGCCTCATTCGAGGACACCGAGGGTGACGACAGCGGTGCGGTATTCGATTACGAGCCCAGCGAAGAAGCCATTCTGGCCGACCTGCTGCCCAAGGGGGTTGCGACCGCGATCTTCTCGGGGCTGCTCGAAAACGGGGCCTCGGAGCAGGGTGCACGGATGTCTGCAATGGACAACGCGACACGCAACGCGGGTGAAATGATCGACAAGCTGACGATCCAGTTCAACCGTTCGCGTCAGGCCGTGATCACCAACGAGCTGATTGAAATCATTTCCGGCGCCGAAGCGCTGTAGAGACTAACCGGAGACGAAACATGGCGAATGCAAAAGGCAAAGTCACTCAGATTATCGGGGCCGTCGTCGACGTGCACTTTGATGATGAGCTGCCTGAAATTCTGAATGCGCTGGACACCACCAACAACGGCAAAAAGCTGGTTCTGGAGGTTGCACAGCACCTGGGCGAAAACACAGTCCGGACCATTGCGATGGACGCGACCGAAGGTCTGGTTCGCGGCGAAGCCGTAACCGACACGGGCGCACCGATCGCGGTTCCAGTCGGCAACGCAACACTGGGCCGTATTTTGAACGTTGTGGGTGAGCCCATCGACGAAAAGGGTCCGGTAGAAACAACTGAAACCCGCGCCATCCACCAGGATGCGCCGGATTTCGCGGATCAGGCGACAGAATCCGAAGTTCTGGTCACCGGCATCAAGGTTGTTGACCTGCTGGCCCCCTACGCCAAAGGCGGTAAGATCGGCCTGTTCGGCGGTGCCGGTGTTGGCAAGACCGTTCTGATCATGGAACTGATTAACAACATCGCCAAAGTACACTCGGGCGTGTCCGTGTTCGCGGGTGTTGGTGAACGGACTCGTGAAGGTAACGACCTGTATCACGAGATGATTGAATCCGGCGTTATCGTTCCCGACAAGTTGGAAGACTCGAAAATCGCGCTGGTTTACGGCCAGATGAACGAGCCTCCGGGAGCCCGTATGCGGATCGCTCTGTCGGGTCTGACCCTGGCGGAACAGTTCCGTGATGCAACCGGTGCCGACGTTCTGTTCTTTGTCGACAACATCTTCCGCTTTACGCAGGCGGGTTCCGAGGTTTCGGCTCTGCTGGGTCGTATTCCTTCGGCGGTGGGCTATCAGCCGACACTGGCGACCGACATGGGCGCGATGCAGGAACGCATCACCTCGACCAAGTCCGGCTCGATCACGTCGGTTCAGGCCGTCTATGTTCCTGCGGATGACTTGACCGACCCTGCGCCGGCCACCTCGTTCGCACACTTGGATGCGACCACCGTTCTGAATCGTGCGATCTCGGAAAAGGGTATCTACCCTGCCGTTGACCCGCTCGACTCGACCTCGCGTCTGCTCGACCCGGCCATCGTCGGTGAAGAGCATTATACCGTTGCGACTGACGTTCAGCAGATCCTTCAGCGCTATAAGTCGCTGCAGGACATCATCGCGATCCTCGGCATGGACGAACTGTCGGAAGAAGACAAACTGACCGTGGCCCGTGCCCGTAAGATTGAACGCTTCCTGTCGCAGCCGTTTGACGTGGCCGAAGTCTTCACTGGCTCGCCTGGTGTTCAGGTTCCTCTGGATGTCACCATCGCGTCGTTCAAGGCCGTTGTGGCCGGCGAATACGATCACCTGCCCGAGGCAGCCTTCCTGATGGTTGGCGGCATCGATGAAGTGATCGCCAAAGCGGAAAAGATGGCCGCAGAAGCCGCCTAAGGAGCACACCTGATGGCAAACACGATGCACTTTGACCTCGTCAGCCCCGAGCGGAGCCTTGCTTCGCTCGCGGTGACTGCGGTCCAGCTTCCCGGCGCGGACGGGGACATGACGGCGATGCCCGATCATGCCCCCACCATCACCACGTTGCGCCCCGGCCTGCTAAAGGTCGAGGCACCCGAAGGGTCCAGCGAATACCTGGTCACCGGCGGGTTTGCCCAGATCAATGGCGACAGCATGTCGGTTCTGGCCGAAAAGGCCATTCCGGTCTCTGAAGTGACCCGCGCGCATCTGGACGATCTGATCGCCGAGGCACGTGCGTCGCATGACGCGGCCAAAGGCGGCGACGATCAATCAGTCGTCGACGATGCGGCCAAGCTGCTGGCCGATATGGAAGCTCTTGGGACACATATGAGCCTGTAAGTTTCAGGACATGTAGATTTAGAAACGGCCCTGCCTGTGCGGGGCCGTTTTTTTGTGGTGATTTTGGATGAAGGGCGGTCTAAGGTTCCGTAATTCTTTATAAAAGACGACAAAATGCAGACTTTTAGTACCCATCCGATTGGTATCGACCAAGGCGAAGTTGTGCTGTTCTCCGACTTCGCAGATGGCGGTGACATGTGGACAGGCGAGGGGCCGCGCGAACGACGCTCGGACATTGAATTCAGCCAGCCATACCGTTCCGCGCCTGTTGTACAGATCAGCGTGTCACTGTGGGATGTTGATACATCTTCGGCATTGCGCGCCGAGGTCAAGGCCGAGGACATCACGCCCGAGGGATTTTCTGCGGTGTTCCGTACCTGGTCGGATACCCGCATCGCGCGCATCCGAATATCTTGGACAGCGTTCGGCGAGGTGCCGCATGAGGATGACTGGGATATTCTGTGAAGCCAGCCTTGGGTTTAGGACTCGTCCGATGCCTCAATCATGGCGACCCGGTGTGCATGCCGTCCGCCTTCGAATTCGGCTGACAGGAACGCATCCACTATATCCAGCGCCTGACCCTCACCCACGACTCGGGCGCCGACAGACAGCATGTTGGCGTCGTTATGCTGGCGGATCATGCGTGCGGAAAAGGCATCCGAGCAGACACCGCAGCGAATGCCGGGGACCTTGTTGGCCGCCATCATGATACCTTGACCCGTTCCACACAGAACGATGCCAAGCTGACAATCCCCGGAAGCCACTGCTTGGGCGGCGGCTTTGCCATGAACAGGGTAATGGGTGCTCTCAGGTGTCTTGGGGCCGATATCGACAACGTCCCATCCCTGGGCCGCAATATGAGAGGCAACCGCCTGGCGTAATTCGATAGCTGCGTGGTCGCTGGATAGAACAATGCGTTTTGAGGCTGTCACGGTAAACTCCGACCTGTATTGCAGAAAGAAAAGAGGCGGCCCTTGGGCCGCCGCGTTCGATCAATCCCTATGATACATCGACTCGTAGATCGGCGTCAGGGTCTTATCCTCGAACAGTGACGATACACTGGTGCCGTTCCAGATATTCAGGATCGCCTGCGTAAAGATCGGGGCTGTGGGCACGATGCGGATGTTCTTGGCCTTGGTAATTTCTTCTGTCGGCTGGATCGTGTCGGTCAGCACCAGAGATTTCATCACCGAATTGGTCACGCGTTCGACCGCAGGGCCGCTCATGACGCCGTGTGTGATGTAGGAATGAACTTCCTTCGCACCATTATCCAGCAGTACTTGCGCCGCTTTGCACAGGGTACCGGCCGTGTCGCACATGTCGTCCACGATCAAACAGATCTTGTCTCTGACATCGCCAATTACGGTCATCTCGGCGACTTCGCCGGCTTTTTCGCGGCGTTTGTCCACGATCGACAGCGGGGCGTTGATCCGCTTGGCCAACTCGCGCGCCCGGGCCACGCCGCCCACATCGGGCGAAACGACCATAATCTCGTCGAGGCTGTCCTTGAACTGATGTTTCACATCCAGCGCAAAGATCGGCGAGGCATAAAGGTTGTCGACAGGCATGTCGAAGAACCCCTGAATCTGCGCTGCGTGCAGATCCATGGTCAGGATACGCTCGATCCCGGCGCCAGTCAGCATGTTGGCCACCAGCTTGGCGCTGATCGGTGTGCGGGCCTTGGTGCGGCGGTCCTGGCGGGCATAGCCGAAATAGGGGATCACGGCGGTAATCCGTTGGGCCGACGAACGGCGCAGCGCATCAGCAATGATGAGCAGCTCCATCAGATTGTCATTGGCCGGGTTCGAGGTGGGCTGGACGATGAACATATCTTCGCCGCGCACGTTCTCGAACACTTCGACAAAGATTTCACCGTCGTTAAACCGTTCGACCCGGGCATCGACCAGACCCTGATCGACGCCGCGATACAGGCTCATTCGGCGTGCAATGGATTCGGCAAGTGGAAGATTAGCGTTCCCAGCGATTAGCTTGGGTTCGTGAAGTGTCGGCATCGGCTGAGGTCCCCGGGCAGCAATGGCAAATGTGACAGATTCGTGATGTTGACACCGCTTAGCATGGCCTTACCGTCCAGCAAAGATAACGCTGCGGAGAAAGTTCACATGTCCACCATTGACTACTTTTTTGCGACACTCTCGCCATACACCTACCTGGCGGGACTGCGCCTGGAGGAGATTGCGGCCAAACATGGTGCGACAATCAACTACAAGCCGCTTGATATCGTCGCCCTGTTCGGACGTACGGGAGGTGTTCCGCCCAAGGACCGCCATATCTCGCGCATCGAATACCGGACACAAGAAATGCAGCGACAGTCAAAAAAGCTGGGTATGGCGTTCAACCTGCAACCGGCCCATTGGCCCACCAATGCGGCGCCGTCCTCATACGCGATCATCGCCGCCATTCAGGACGGGTCAGGGGAGGTGGGGCAGCTGGTGCATTCCTTTGTGCGCGCCTGCTGGGCCGAGGAAAAGGACATCGCGCAGGACGACGTGATCCGCGCTTGCCTGGCTGACGCTGGGTTTTCCCCGGATCTGGCCGTTAGCGGCTTGCTGCTCGGGGCTGAGACCTATACCGCCAATCTGGAAGAAGCCGTGGAACGCGGGGTTTTTGGAGCTCCGTTCTATATAACGGAAGACGATCAGCGGTTCTGGGGCCAAGACAGGTTGGACGATCTGGACGGGCATCTGGCCGGGCTGAAGGGATAGGACAACATAATGGCCGTTGCGCAGAACCTGCATGTCACGCGGCTGGGGCAGGGTGATCGCCCTGTGCTGGCCTTGCATTGTACCATTGCTCATTCCGGGGTCTGGGCAGGCCTAGCCGCGGCGATGAAAGGGCAGGCAAGTTTTATTGCACCGGATATGCTGTCCCATGGGCGCAGCCCGGACTGGGATCGCCAGGGGGATCTGTATGACCGGCTGACCGAAGCCACACTTGAACATCTGACCGAGCCGATGGACGTGGTCGGGCATTCTTTTGGCGCGGCGATTGCATTGCGGCTGGCGGTCGAGCACCCTACATTGGTTCGCAGTGTCGTACTGATCGAACCGGTGTATTTTGCCGTGGCACAGCAGGATGCCCCGGACCTCGTGGCGGAATACGCGCATGTTGCCCAACCCTGTATGGACGCGCTTGCAGCAGGCGACGAACCTTTGGCGGCAAGGCTGTTCAACCGGTTGTGGGCCGGAGATAGGGGGCCGCGTTGGTCAGACATGCCCGAAACTGCACGGGCGGGGATGGTGCGTGGAATTCATCTGGTATCCGAGGTCGAAAACGAACTGATAATGGATTCCAAAGGTTTGCTACGGCCCGAGCGGATCGCACACGCCAATATGCCGGTATTGCTGCTGCATGGCGCGCTCACCCACCCAGTGATGGTCGCGATAAACTCTGGATTGAAATCCCGTCTTCCAATGGCCGAAAGCGCCGTGATCGAAGGGGCAGGGCATATGGCTCCGATCTCTCACCCGACAGAGACCGGCGCTCTGATCGAGGCTTTTTGGAACAGACTGCCTGCCACTGCCTGAAGCTTCGGGCGCGTCGTTACAAGAGCGCGATGAACCGATCAATTTGCGCAGGCTCGATGGACCAGTCACAAACCAGCCGACAGGCTAGAATTTCGCTGTCATCTGCCCCGTCCAGCTCTGCCCCCCACAGGTGGTAAACAGCACCTGCGGCATGCAGTTGCTTGTGTTGGGCGCGTGAAAATTGGGCAAAAATCATATTCGCCTGCGGCGCGTGCAGGAAAGAGGCACCTTTGGACCGCAATCCCTCGGTCAGACGGGCGCAGTTGTTATTGGCCTGACGGGCCAGTGTCAGCCACAGATCATCCTGCAGATACGCCGCCATTTGTGCGGACAGATAGCGGTGCTTGGAGAACAGGTGCGCCCCGCGCTTGCGGCGCAATTCGAATTCCCAGGCTTTGCTTTCATCAAAGAAGACAACGGCTTCGACGCCCATCAGCCCGTTTTTGGTCCCGCCAAAACTGACCGCATCCACGCCTGCTTTCCACGTCATCTCGGCGGGTGAGCAGTTCAACGCAACAAGGGCGTTGGAAAAACGCGCACCGTCCAAATGGACAGGCAGCCCATACTCTTTGGCCACAGCGCAGAGCGCCTGCAATTCTGACAGGGTGTAAACAGACCCTCGTTCGGTCACCTGCGTAATGGATACAGG
Source organism: Ruegeria sp. CDSA221 (assembly GCF_059611825.1). Lineage (NCBI taxonomy): Bacteria > Pseudomonadati > Pseudomonadota > Alphaproteobacteria > Rhodobacterales > Roseobacteraceae > Ruegeria > Ruegeria sp. CDSA221. The sequence continues at coordinate 369,527 of NZ_JBXWPK010000005.1, read as the reverse complement.
TCCGCGCTGCGGTCCATGCACGCCGCGTGTTTCTTCGGCCAGAATCGAGCCGCGCAGCGCGTCCGGCGCCATCTTGTCCGCGCCCGGAACCAGCGTCAGCTTGGCGCCGCTGTAAAACTCGGGCGCGTTGCACTCATCCTCGTGGATATGGGCCACAGGTGAGCAGAACACCGTCTCCCACGGCTGCGCCAGCGTCGCCAGCGCCAGCGAATTCGCCGCGGTCCCGGTGGCCACCAGATACACGGCGGCGCCAGGTGCCTCGAACACCCCGCGAATGCGATCCCGGACCTCATTCATCAGGGTGTCGGTTCCATAGGCCATCTGATAGCCCTGATTGGCAGCATTCAGCGCTTCCATGACCGCCGGGTGAACCGGCCCCGAATTGTCAGAGGCAAAGTACATTAGCTGGGCTCCTCGATGATATGATCTTCCCACTCCTCCAGCGGAGTTTCGAATTCGGACACGGTCCGCCCCTGAACCGAGACTCCGGCGGCATGAACGCTGTCCGGTGTGCCAGAAATCAAGGGGTGCCAGTCGTGTAGGGGTTTGCCCTCCCACAGCAGGCGATAGGCACAGGTCTGTGGCAGCCAATAGGCGTGATCGTTGATGTTGCCCGGCGTCATCACGATACATTCCGGCACAAATTGGTGGCGGATATCGTATTGGGTGCAGCGGCAACTTTCGTCATCCAGCAGACGGCAGGCGACGCAGGTCAGGGCAACCTCGCCGGTGTCTTCATCTTCCAGTTTGTTCAGACAACATTTGCCGCAGCCATCGCACAAAGCTTCCCATTCGGCTTGGTTCATGCGGGTTAGCGGTTTTCGTTCCCAGAACCTGGGGGCCAGGCCGGTGCGGTCGATCGGATCCGTTGTCATCGGTCCGCCAGCAGGCCGCGGGCCTTGTCGCAATCGGCATCCATCTGCGCGATCAGGCCGTCCAGACCGTCAAAGGTCATCTCGGGGCGCAGGTATTCTACCAGACCCACCGACAGGGTCGCGCCATAAAGGTCACCCGAGAAGTCGAACAGGAAGGTTTCGATATTGGGGACCTCACCATTGAACATCGGTCGCGTCCCAACCGAGGCTGCGCCTTGATAGCTGCCCAGATGAGGTCCATCCAGAACATCGACCAGTACGGCATAGACGCCGAATCTTGGCGGATGCAGCCCCTCAATGGACATGTTTGCGGTGGGAAATCCCAGTTCACGGCCCCGTTGTTCTCCTCCGATCACCTCGCCTTCGATCCGGTGCCAGTGACCCAGCATGGTAGCGGCATCCTGCGGGCGGCCCTCGGTCAGTGCAGTACGGATCGCAGTGGAAGAAACGACATTTTCGGACCTCTCCATCAACGGAGCGATGGTGACACCGAACCCCATCTCTTGCCCAAAGAGCACCAAGTCATCAGCGGTGCCGCTGCGGCCTTTGCCGAAACAGAAATCGGCACCTACGACGACATGCGACAGGCCGAGCCCGTCGCAGATCACGTTGCGGGCGAATTCCCTGGGCGTCAGGCCAGCCAATGCGGCGTTGAACGGCAGCTCATACAGCTTTTCGACCCCCAGTTTTGCTAACCGGTGCGCGCGGGCATTGCCGCGCATCAGACGAAAGGGCGAGGTGTCCGGGGCGAAGTATTCCCTGGGATGCGGCTCGAATGTCAGTACGCCCAAAGGTGCACTCGGCGCGGCGCTGAGGGCCAGTTCGATCACAGATTGGTGGCCAATATGAACGCCGTCGAAATTCCCGATCGCCACGCTGGCGCCGCGATCTTGGGGTTCGATGAATTGGAGGTCACGAATGATGCGCATAGCGACTGCCTAGCGGGACAGGCGCGCTTGTTCAAGGGTCTGAGACCCCCGGAAACGCTCAGTCGAATTTGCGCGACGGGGCCAGCACCATGGCTTCGCCGACCAGCACCTTCTTGCCATCCACTGCGCAGTGACAATCGAGCTTGACCCGACGCTTGGCAAAATCAATGTCGATCACCTTGACCTCGGCATAGACCATGTCACCCGGGCGAACAGGAGCGAGAAACTTCAGCGACTGCCCCATGTAAACTGTGCCGTGGCCCGGCAACTGCTCGCCGATCACGGCCGAGATCAGACCCGCGGTCAGCATCCCATGCGCGATGCGCCCCTCGAAGATCGTGTCGCGGGCGTAATCGTCGTCCAGATGTACGGGGTTTCTGTCGGTCGACACCTGAGCAAACATTTCGATATCCTCGTCCGTCACCACTTTGCGAAGGTGACGGGACATGCCCATCTCGATGTCTTCAATACAGATCGTGCCGCGTGGAAGATTATCCAACATGTTGCCCTCACTCGAATTCACCGGGCAACAAAAAAATCAAAGTCACCCCTGTTGGGAAACTTTATTACTTTGCAACTGCAGAAAATCAAGCCTTTTTTGACTACCTAAGGCGGCCAATCGTATAGGTCGGATTTATCTTTACCTTTTGAATATAATCAGTTAGGGATTCATGATGCGGATGTGCCTCGGTTTTTGTCTCGGCCGCGGCTAGCCCGCCCGAGATGAAAAGAGAATCAATGCCTTCCCCCATTCCCCCCAGAATGTCGGTGTGCGGACCGTCTCCGATGACAAGAATGTCCCCATCGGGGATGTCGTGGCCAAGTTCCTGCAACCTGCGGCGGGCAAGATCATAGATCGGCGGATGAGGCTTTCCGAAATATAGGCTTTCGCCACCCATTTCCGTATAAAGCCTGGCTAATGCACCAGCGCACCACTCCCGAACCTCGCCACGGTCCACCACAATATCGGGATTGGCACAAAGCAGCTTCAGCCCCTTTTGTTTGGCGTACAGGAAATCAGCGCGGTTCACAGACGGATCGGCCATGGGATCGAAGGGGCCGCAACAAGCAATGCCCTCTGCCTCGGCCAGCGGCACGCGCTCGATATGAATCGGGTGGTCCAACAACTTCAGCGGTTCAAAGAATCCCGCGTCCCGCTGCCATTCGCCCATGAAATAGACCTTTTCGCCCACTGCGCCCCGGAACATGGCCGACCGGGCCGAATCTCCGCTGGTTGCAATCGTGTCATAGGCGTCGTCTGGGACATTGAATTGCGCCAGCTGGGTAGCGACGCCAGCACGCGGTTTGGGTGAGTTTGTCACCAGGACAACAATGCCGCCTTGCGCGCGATAGGCCTGCAGGGCCGCAACCGCTTCGGGGTAAGCGGTGATGCCATTGTGAACACAGCCCCAAAGATCGACGAACAGGGCCTTATACCGGCTGGAAACCTCGGGCAATGCGTGGATGATCTGCGTCATGATGGGCCCCCATTGATCTGGAAAGAGTGTCGTTTGAGCCTAAGACAGTGCGTGTGGTGTTTGGCCAGTAAGGGCAATGCCTAGCAAAAAAGGCGCCCGATCAAGGCGCCTTTGGTGATTTTGGGATCAGACCTTGAGGTTCGGAATGATCTGTTTCTTACGGCTCATGATCCCGGGCAGAACGACCGCGTCGCCATCAACCGAAGCGCCAAAGCTTTTCTCGGCCACGGCTTTGACCAGATCGTTGGGAACCAGCAGGGTTGCTTCTTCGTTCAGAATATCGACCACGAACAGCAATACCTGATCGACACCGTCCTCTTTGGCTACGTCGGCCATCGACGCCGCAAGGCTGTCTTTGCGGTCCAGCACGACACCCGGTGCTGTGGTTTCCAGAACCGAAACGCGGAATTTGGTGCCGTCGACTTCGTATTCCTTGCTGTCCATCCGGATCAGCTCGGCGTCCGAGAATGAGGACACATCTGATTTGGCCGCGAACATTTCTGCAGCATAGGCCGAGACGTCCAGACCCAGATCCGCGGCCAGTTTTTCGGCCACAGCGCGGTCATGCGCGGTTGTGGTGGGCGAGCGGAATTCCAACGTGTCCGACAGGATGCAAGTCAGCGCCGCGCCTTTGATGGCATCGGGCATTTTGGCGGCATCGTCGCCGATCATGTCAACCATGATAGTGGCGGTGCAGGCCAGCGGCCGCACGGTGATGTCGATCGGGCCTTTGGTTTCCAGACCGCCGACCAGTTTATGGTGGTCGATAATGGCGCGGATATCGGCGCCGTTGATACTGGCGGGCAGCTCGGCGGGGTTGTTCGTGTCGACAATAACAACCGGTGCGTCAGCCTCTACGTCTGTGATGATGCGCGGCTTGGGCAGGTCCCAGTGCTGCAGCATAAAGGCTGCTTCAGTGTTGGGTTCGCCCAGCAGGACAGGCTCGGCCTGTTCGCCTTTGATTTCGTTCATGTACCACGACCACAGGATCGGCGAACCGGTGGAATCAGTGTCGGGGGATTTATGTCCAAATACGAGGGTTGTCATTTCAGCGTCCTGAGGAGAGTAGATTTGGGCGCCTTATAGGGTGGTCTGGCACACTTGTCACCCGCCCCTGCGTAAACTGCGACGAAGGGTAAGGCCGGGCCTAGAAAGCGGCACGTTTCAGCGTGTATCCAGCCTGTTCCAACTGGTTCAACAGACCATGGTCATCGCCCAAATGTCCGGCGCCCACAGCAATGACCACCGTTTGGTCCTGAATGGCCAATATGTGCTGCATCCAGTTGTTGTTGCGCCCGACTAGAAGTTGCTGTTCGAAACTGGACCACTCTTCGTCGAAGACCTCTTGTGACAGACCGGATGTTTCAAGCCCTTGTAGTCTGGCAAATTGGATGATCTCTGCGTGCTTTTCTTCTAGATAGGCATTGACCATAGTCGCCAGCTGATCCTCGCTGCTTTCAAAGGCACTGGCCATGCGGATCAGTGATTGCACCTGCTTTTCGATCGGGTGCTGGTCAAACATCGCCATCAGATCGTCAATCTGCTCTAACGAGTACTGGGGGATGTCATGGGCTTCGGCCATGTCGGTCAGGCGCGCGTCCATTCCATAGCTGGCTTCCGGATTCTCGGTCATGCATGGGGGGACACCCAGCATCATGCTCAGAAACCAGGGGCGCATTTTTGCAGCCATCCAACTGGGGATGCCACGCTCTGCCAGGCCGCTGGACAGGGCGGCCCAGTCCTCTTCCGGCATCAGCTCAATCAGGGTGGGACCTGAGGTTATCAGAACAGGGCTGAGGTCTTTGGCCAATTCCTGTTCAAATGCAGTCATTTCGCCCTGGGTCACTTCGAAATAGAACGCATCCGCCTGGCTGAGTGTCGGTTCCAGCCTTTCTGTGACGGCGTCCATACGCAGGTCGTTTGTGTGCAGCGTTCCTATCAGATGCAGAACTGTATCGCCTTTTGTCGCGATCCAGTGATTGCCTTCCGGGTACGGGAAGTCGGCCAAAGCCTGCTGCAAATCAGCTTGCGCCTCTGGACTTAGGTCAGACCTCAGGTCGCGCCCCTCGCAGGCCGCTTGGGCCGAGAAAGGTACCAGCAGACAAGCCAAAAAGATCAAAAAACGCATCGTACCATCCTGGTTGGATCAATCCCTATATGGGGTGCGACCTTGCCGGGGCCAAGGCCGGTGTTCAACCTGCCTGGATGGACACTGACCTGATCTGTGTCTGGCATTCCACAGTAATTCGAATAGCATGAGCCACATGGACCGCGAGCAGGATCTCTACCCCCCAATCAAGGCGCTGTTAGAGCGTCAGGGCTATACCGTCAAAGGCGAGGTCGGTGCGGTCGATGTCATGGCTGTTCGTGAGGGTGAAGAGCCTGTGATTGTAGAGTTGAAGTTGCGTTTCTCATTGGCGCTGTTTCACCAGGCAATCACCCGACTGAAGGTTACTGAAAATGTCTATATCTGTGTTCTCAAGCCCCGCGGACGCACGGCCAGGCGGGCGTTGAAGGACAACACGGCGCTATGTCGAAGGTTGGGCCTTGGCCTGATAACTGTTCGGGCGGATGGCGTTGTCGAGGTGCATTGTGATCCTGGGCCCTACGCCCCGCGAAAAGACAAGGCCAAAACAGCGCGGCTGCTGCGCGAGTTTGACAGGCTTGAAGGTGATCCGAACGCAGGCGGCGCCACACGCCACGGCCTCGTCACCGCCTATCGTCAGGATGCTTTGCGCTGTGCGGCGCATCTTGCAGAATGTGGTGCCACAAAAGGGGCAGATGTTGCTAAGGCAACCGGTGTTTCGATTGCGACCCGGCTAATGCGCGAAAACCATTATGGCTGGTTCGACAAAATTGAAAAAGGCGTCTACGCCTTGTCGGAATCCGGACAAGAGGGTCTGAAGCACTGGGCCTATAGCTGGGATCAGCCTGACTGAGTCCCAAGGATAAAAAATTCTTCACGCTTGTTGACTCAGGGATTTCGACCCCCTAGCTATACGCCGTTATCACTCGCAAGGGTCGAGTGCTAACGCCTCACCACAAGGTGAGGGGAGGATAAATAAACTTTGAGCCCAAGGAGCTGCAAAGATGGCATTGAAACCGCTTCATGACCGCGTGTTGGTTCGCCGTACCGAAAGCGATGAGAAAACCGCTGGTGGTCTGATCATTCCAGACAGCGCAAAAGAAAAGCCCAGCGAAGGCGAAGTTGTTGCGACCGGCGAAGGCGCACGCAAGGACAGCGGCGAGCTGATCGCAATGGCTGTAAAAGCTGGCGACAAGATCCTGTTCGGCAAATGGTCGGGCACCGAGGTTCAGGTCAACGGCGAAGAGCTGCTGATGATGAAAGAAAGCGACATCATGGGGATCATCGAGTAAGCCCACGCGCTTCCTCTGATCTTCATCCCAATACATTTTCTCAAGGAGAAACGACATGGCTGCTAAGGACGTCAAGTTCGACACCGATGCCCGTAACCGCATGCTGGCAGGTGTGAACATCCTGGCCGACGCTGTTAAAGTGACCCTGGGCCCCAAAGGCCGCAACGTGGTTCTGGACAAATCTTTCGGCGCACCGCGCATCACCAAAGACGGTGTTTCGGTTGCCAAGGAAATCGAACTGGAAGACAAGTTCGAAAACATGGGCGCGCAGATGGTGAAAGAAGTCGCCAGCCGCACCAATGACGAAGCCGGCGACGGCACCACCACCGCAACCGTTCTGGCTCAATCCATCGTCAAAGAAGGTCTGAAGCAGGTTGCAGCGGGCCTGAACCCGATGGACCTGAAGCGCGGCATCGACCTTGCAACTGCCAAGGTTGTTGAAGGCATCAAGAACGCCTCGCGTGAAGTCAAAGACTCGGCTGAAGTTGCTCAGGTTGGCACCATTTCTTCCAACGGTGAAACCGAGATCGGCCAGCAAATCGCAGACGCGATGCAGAAGGTCGGCAACGAAGGTGTTATCACCGTCGAAGAAAACAAAGGCCTGGAAACCCAGACCGATGTTGTCGAAGGCATGCAGTTCGACCGCGGCTACCTGTCGCCTTATTTTGTCACCAACGCTGACAAGATGGTTGCAGACCTCGAAGACTGCATGATCCTGTTGCACGAAAAGAAACTGTCCTCGCTTCAGCCGATGGTTCCGCTGCTCGAGCAGGTGATCCAGTCGCAAAAGCCGCTGCTGATCATTGCAGAAGACGTTGAAGGCGAAGCGCTGGCAACTCTGGTTGTTAACAAACTGCGCGGCGGCCTGAAAATTGCTGCTGTCAAAGCACCGGGCTTCGGCGATCGCCGTAAGGCCATGCTGCAGGACATCGCAATCCTGACCGGCGGTCAGGTCATCAGCGAAGATCTGGGTATGAAGCTTGAGTCCGTGACCATGGACATGCTGGGCACTGCCAAGAAAATCGAAATCACCAAAGACGAAACCACCATCGTCGACGGTGCTGGCGAAAAAGCCGAGATCGAAGCACGTGTTGCTCAGATCCGCACCCAGATCGAAGAAACCTCGTCGGACTACGACCGTGAGAAGCTGCAAGAACGTGTTGCCAAACTGGCAGGCGGTGTTGCTGTTATCCGCGTCGGCGGCATGACCGAAGTTGAAGTGAAAGAGCGTAAGGACCGTGTGGACGATGCTCTGAACGCGACCCGCGCTGCTGTTCAAGAAGGCGTTGTTGTGGGCGGTGGTGTTGCTCTGGTTCAGGCCGGTAAAGCACTGGACACTCTGCAAGGCGCAAACGCTGATCAGGACGCAGGCATCAACATCGTTCGTAAGGCAATCGAAGCGCCTCTGCGCCAGATCGCTGAAAACGCAGGTGTCGACGGTGCGGTTGTTGCTGGCAAAGTTCGCGAAAGTGACGATGTGGCATTTGGCTTCAACGCGCAGACTGAAGAATATGGTGACATGTTCGCATTCGGCGTGATTGACCCGGCCAAAGTTGTCCGTACCGCATTGGAAGATGCAGCGTCGGTTGCTGGCTTGCTGATCACTACCGAAGCAATGGTTGCTGACAAGCCGCAGAAAGATGCACCTGCTGGCGGCGGCATGCCCGACATGGGCGGCATGGGCGGCATGATGTAAAACGTCGAATTCGCTTAGGCGAATTCTGACGGCCCCACAGGCGCTTGGCAGCATAGCCAAACCGCCCAGAGGGGAGCTGCAGAGCTAAGGAACGGGGTCGCCTTCGGGCGACCCCGTTTCGTTTTGACACGCCGCTTTTGACTGAAACTGTGGCTCAAACTGTTCCGAGGTCGACGGTCTAACCGGTCCCTTCAGGAAAGTGAGTACCCAAACCGGTGTGAAACCGATATCGGGTTGATATGCGACTGTTCCTTCTGACCGCCCTCACCATGTGCGCCTTTGCAGCGAACTCTATTCTGAACCGGATGGCCGTTGAAGGCGGCGATAGCGACCCGGCCGGGTTTGCGGTTATGCGCGTTCTGGCAGGGGCGCTCATGCTGGCGGTGCTGGTTTTGATACGTGGCGGCAGCCTGCCGTTGCGCAGCTCTCGCCGGTTCATTGGCGCCGGCGCCTTGTCGCTTTACATGATCGGGTTCTCGATCGCCTATCTTACACTGGATGCTGGGCTGGGCGCCTTGATCCTTTTCGGGGTGGTGCAAATCACGATGTTCGTGGCCACTGCCGTGACTGGAAATTCACCGACACGACAGCAACTTCTGGGAGCGGCGATTGCATTGGGTGGCCTCGCCTATGTGCTTTGGCCGTCGGGAACGGTTCAGGTGGACCCGGTCGGAGCCGCCCTGATGTGCGCTGCCGGGATTGGCTGGGCAGCATATTCTCTGGCGGGACGGTCCGAGCCAAATGCGCTTGCCGGTACGGCGGCGAATTTCGTCATTGCCCTTCCGGTGACGGCCGGAGCTTTGCTGCTGCTCGGCGGAGGTTGGCAGATGACGGGCACCGGTTTGTTGCTGTCGGCAATATCCGGGGCGGTCACTTCGGGGCTGGGATATGCGTTGTGGTACCGTGTTTTGCCCCAACTGGCGCCGACCGTTGCAGCTGTAGTGCAGTTGAGCGTGCCCGTGATTGCTATTCTGGGTGGTGTCCTCTTGCTGAGCGAAACAGCAGAGGCCCGGCTTTTGATTGGCGCAGCGCTGGTGTTGGGCGGCATTGCGCTGGCGGTGCTGCGACGTCAGCGGGGGTAGGGCTTTCATCAGGGGCGCTTAGGCATTATCTGGCGCTTATGAAAATTCTGATCGCCCTGCTTTTCTTTCTACTCCCCGCCGCGGCCAGCGCGAAATGCGTGGTCTTGTTGCATGGTCTTGCGCGGACCGAGGCCTCTTTCACCGTGATGGAGCAGCTGTTCAAGTCACATGACTATTCGGTTGTGCGCCCGGGCTATCCCTCGACCGAGATCGGTATTCCCGAACTGGCCGAACAAACCATTCCTGATGCCTTTGCGTCTTGTGGCGATGACACTGTCAATGTGGTGGCACATTCGATGGGCGGCATTTTGTTGCGCTATTGGCTCAAGGATCATAGCCCGGAAAACCTGGGTCGTGTCGTCATGCTGGGGCCGCCCAATCAGGGCAGCCAACTGGTCGATGAACTTAGCGCGTGGGAGGTGTTCGGCTATCTCAACGGACCTGCGGGCCTTCAACTGGGCACAGGCGCCGAAGGGATTCCGGGTCGTCTACCGCCGGTGGATTTTGAACTGGGTGTTATCGCAGGCGAGAACTCATTAAACCCGGTGTTTTCTTCACTGATTGATGGGCCCGATGACGGTAAGGTTTCGGTTGAAAGCACCAAGGTCGAAGGAATGACTGATCACCTGGTTCTGCCGGTGACCCACACGTTTATGATGAATAATCCGCGAGTCATGGCTCAGGCCCTGCACTTCATTGAATTCGGCCAGTTCGACCCGCAGATCACCTGGCTTGACGGGGTGATGGAAGCTATTGACGAGATCTGCATCGGACAGGATTGCTCGGAACCTGACTCGGAGTCCACGCAATGACCGCATTAAGCCTGACTCTGACCGGTGCAGAGGTTCTTCTGCCCGGCGAGGGGCTGACGGATGTCGATCTGACCATTGCCGATGGCGTGGTTCAGACAGGCCCTGCCGGGCGGCAGATCGACCTGTCAGGATATCTGGTTCTGCCCGGTATTATCGACTTGCATGGCGATGGGTTTGAACGGCACATCGCGCCCCGTCGCGGTGCCATGAAGCAGATGAACGAAGGGATCCTCTCGGTCGAGGCTGAACTGGCGGCCAATGGCATCACCACAGCCGTTCTGGCCCAGTTTTACAGTTGGGAAGGCGGGGTGCGCGGGCCTGAGTTCGCAGGGCAGGTGTTTGATGCCATTGCGGCAGTCAAGGACCACACCGTCACCGATCTGATGCCCCAGCTTCGGTTCGAAACGCATATGCTGGACGATTACGCCGGACTGGCAGAAAAGATTGCGGCTTGGCAGGTGCCCTATGTCGTGTTCAACGACCACCTGCCGCATGACCGTCTGGCTGAAGGGCGTAAGCCCCCGCGTCTGACCGGTCAGGCGCTCAAGGCCGGTCGCAATCCCGAGGTGCATTTCGAAATGCTGCTGTCGATGCATGCTCGCCGCGATGAGGTGTCTACCGCACTGGATATACTCTGTGCTGATTTGACAAAGCAGGGCGTCCGCATGGGCAGCCACGATGACGCAAAAGCCCAAACACGCTCCGATTGGCGCGCGCGGGGCGCGCGGATTTCAGAGTTCCCCGAAACGCTGGAAGCCGCCGAGGCCGCCCGCACCGCCGGAGACCACATCATCCTGGGGTCGCCCAATGTGGTGCGCGGCGGGTCGCATAAAGGGAATGTTAGCGCGCTGGACCTGATTGCGATGGGGCTGTGCGATGCACTGGCCTCGGATTATCACTATCCCAGCCCGCGCCGGGCAGCCTTGATGCTGGCCAAATCCGGCCTTCTGGACATGGCGGGCGCATGGGCGCTGGTGTCGTCAGGGCCAGCCCGCGTACTTGGGTTGCAAGATCGCGGCACGCTCACCCCCGGGCAGCGTGCCGATCTGGTCATTCTGGAGGCAGATACAAACCGTGTCGCGGCAACGCTGGCTGCCGGGCGCGTCAGCTATATGGCCGGGGATATCGCCGCGCGGTTTGTCGGCTGATTTACCGCGTGATGCGGTTAAAATGACCCATCTTGCGGCCTGCCTTCACCTCGGCCTTGCCATAAAGATGCAGCGCAACATCACGTTCGGTCGCGAGTTCAGGTACGCGGTCCATATCGTCGCCGATCAGGTTCTCCATCACCACGTCTGAATGACGCTGCCCGTCGCCCAGAGGCCAGCCTGCCACGGCACGGATATGTTGCTCGAATTGATCCACCGCGCAGCCATTCTGTGTCCAATGGCCCGAGTTATGCACGCGCGGTGCGATCTCGTTCACGATCAGACCCTGCGGGGTCACGAACAACTCGACCCCCATGACGCCGACATAGTCCAAGGCGTTCAGGATATTTGCCGCCAACAGGATCGCATCTGTGCGCTTTGCTGCGGGCAGGCGGGCAGGGACGGAGGTGGTATGCAAAATGCCATCGCGATGCACGTTCTCACCGGGGTCGAAACAGGCGACCTGACCATCCAATCCGCGCGCGGCGATGATTGATACCTCATGGCTGAAATCGACAAACCCTTCAAGGATCGCAGGCGCACCCGCCATATCGGCCAGAGCAGTTTCAGCGTCATCGGGGCTGCGTAGCCGGGCCTGTCCCTTGCCGTCATAGCCAAATCGGCGGGTCTTCAGGATGGCAGGGGTGCCGATCTTGTCAATCGCAGCCTTCAGGCTGTCCAGATCCGTGATATCGGCGAAGGGTGCGGTATTCAGGCCCAGCCCTTGCAAGAAAGCCTTTTCGTTCAGTCGATCCTGACTGACCCGCAGCGCCTCGCGCCCCGGGCGGATGGGGCGGTGGACTTCCAGAATGTCCAGTGCTTCGGTGGGGATGTTCTCGAACTCATAGGTGATGACATCGACTGCTTCGGCAAAGGCCTTGAGGGCCTCGGCATCATCATAAGAGGCGGTGGTCACACGATCCGCCACATGACCCGCAGGCGGGGTCGCACCGGGTTCATAAATATGCGACACAAAACCCAGCCGGGCTGCAGCAACGGACAGCATACGGCCCAGTTGACCGCCGCCCAAAATCCCGATTGTCGCGCCGGGGGCGAGCATTTCCACCATTCTCAACTCTCCAAACGTTTGCCAATAGCGCCAAGTGCTGCGTGCAATACCTTGTGCGCGCCCTGATCTTGCAGGGTCTGTGTCATTTGCAGGCTCAGCGTGCCGTCAGTGGCCAGCGCATCGCGTTCGGCCTCTAGGCGGCCTGCGGCCTTCTTATCCATCGCGTGCAGAAAGCCCGATACCAACTGGGTGGTGTAGAATTCGGCCCCGGCTGCGTCTCCGGTTGTGTCTCCCAGCCAAGTTGCTCCGGTCGCCATCAGGTCCAGAAGGCCAGGGACCATGGCGCAAATGGCGAAATGTGCGTTTAGTGCCGCCTCATCTGCGACCTTGATCACCGGGTTTTCCGGTGCGAACAAATCGACCAGCAGTTGATCGTTGCCGAAAGCGACAAGCGGGCAACCACCGACTTCCAAAAATCCCAGCGGAATGGTTTGCACGATTGCCGGCGCCGGAGAGCAGAGCTCGGTTAGTTCATCTTTCGAAACTGCTGCCATGACCGAGACGATCTGATGGTCGGATCGAAACGTTAAGGCGGCCAGAACGTCCGCAGCGATATGTGGGCGCAGGCACAGGAACACGATCTCGGATGCATCAATCACGGCCTGTGGCGTCGTGACAGACACACCCAGTTCAGCCTTTAGCGCGGTTGAAACCTGGTCATTGCGTTCTGTCACGGAGATCTCGTGCCCTTTACGGGCCAAAAAACGCACCATCGGGGCCGCAATATGGCCCGTGCCGATGAATCCGATCCGGCTCATCCCTCGGGTTCTTCGGGGATTGAGGCCGATAGCGCGTCGCGCCAGGCATCCAGCCGGTCGGCCAGAGCGTTATCCTGCAGCGCCAGAATGCCAGCGGCCATCAATCCCGCATTGGCACCGCCTGCCGACCCGATCGCCATAGTCGCAACCGGAAACCCTTTGGGCATCTGAACAATGGAATAGAGCGAATCGACGCCAGACAGTGCCCGCGTCTGCACCGGAACGCCGATCACAGGAACGCGTGTTTTCGAGGCCATCATACCCGGTAAATGCGCGGCCCCGCCGGCCCCTGCAATGATCACCTGCAATCCGCGCGAGACAGCAGTCTTGCCATAGTCCCACAAGCGATCTGGGGTGCGGTGCGCTGAAACGATGCGTTTTTCATAGGCTACGCCCAGCTCATCCAGAATATCTGCGGCTTCTTTCATCGTGGACCAGTCTGACTGGCTTCCCATGATGATCCCCACTTTAACGTCGCTCATCCGCTTGCGTCCCTGCCTTCCAAAAGAGCGCGAACTATAGCCAAATCCGCCTTTGTGGCAATGCGGTTCAGATGTCTCAGGCGATGATATCCGGGGTCAGGCGGTCTTCGATCAGGCGAATGATGTCTTTCAGGCGCAGTTTCTGCTTTTTCAATCGTTTGATCGTCAGTTGATCCGAGGTGCCAGTGGCCTGAAGCGCCTCGATTGCTTCGTCAAGATCACGGTGTTGACGGCGAAAAACTTCCAGCTCTACCCGCAGAACCTCATCAGTTTTCATCGAAAGATCGGTGGGCGCGTTCATTGGCGACTCAGAGTTGTTGTGGTGCTTGTCACACAAGATAGTGTGTCAGGCTTGATCCGGCCAGACCTTGTGGACATCGCTGTATATTCCCATATTCTATTATACGCGGTTGCCAGAATGGGGCCGCACAACACGTCGCTTTGGCAATAAAGGACGAAAATACGTGTCTAAACTTACTCTGGGCTCATACCCGCATCTTTTGGGGTTCGAGCAGTTGGAACGCCTTCTGGAGCGGTCTGCAAAGGCCGGAAATGAAGGGTATCCGCCCTATAATATTGAACAGACCTCGAATTTTTCCTACCGCATTACCTTGGCCGTGGCCGGGTTTGCAGAAGAGGACCTGTCGATTACCATCGAAGATCGACAGTTGGTGATCCGGGGACGTCAGCGCGACGACAGCGAAGGACGTATCTTTCTACACCGTGGGATCGCGGCACGTCAGTTTCAGCGCATGTTCGTGTTGGCCGATGGGGTCGAGGTTGGCGAAGCGATCATTGAAAATGGTCTGCTGCATGTGGATCTGACCCGCGCCGTGCCCGAAACCGTGGTGCAAACGATCAACATAAGAAAGGGGTAAGAGCAATGAATACACCGTTTGAAATCAACGCCGAAGGCGATCGGATCGTCTATGTCAAAACAGTTGAAGTCGCCGATCTACCTCGGGAAGTTCGCGAACAGGCCGGAGATCTGAGCCTGCTATATGCGGTACACGATGCCGACGGCCAGCAACTGGCACTGGTTGCTGATCGCAAGCTGGCGTTTAACCTGGCGCGCGAGCATGATTTTTCACCGGTGGCCGTGCACTAAAGCGGCCTCCGTACGTTTTCCTCGTGACATCCATGGCCTGTCGGGCGAGACAGTCGAACCTATGATGGTTCGAATATCGGAGTGCACGACACATGAATTGGTTCGACTTTGACTGGGTAGACGCCTTCAGCGATCGCGCCTTTGGTGGCAATGGGTGCGCTGTTGTTCATGGTGGGGCAGCTCTGTCCGAAGACGTCTGCATGGCCTATGTGCGCGAGACGTCCTTGGTTGAATGCACCTTTACTGGCCCGTCCGATGTGGCCGATTTCCGGGTTCGTTATTTTCTGGCCAGTCGCGAAATCCCCTTTGCCGGGCATCCCACGATCGCAACCGTAGCTGCAATACAGTCCAGAGGAATGCTGCAAGGCAATACCCTGACGCTTGAAACCGGCGCGGGGAACGTTTCGATCTGCATCAGCGGTGATGAAATCGAGATGACGCAGATTGCACCACAATTCGGCGCCTATGTTCCCGCCGAGCTGGTCGCCTCTGCCATCAGCCTGCCCAAAGAGGCGATTATCTCGCCGCCGCAATTTGTTTCTACCGGGCTGCCCTTCTGTGTCACTGTTCTTCGTGATCACGACGCCCTGCGCGCGGCAAAACTGGTCGAAAGGCCTTTGCGCGAGATTGCCGAAAAGGCGGGCTTTTCCGGCTCCGATATGGCCGAACCTTTTCTTGTAACGCTCAAAGGCGCGACCAAAGCAGGCGATACATTCTCGAGATTGCTGTTGGCCCCGCCCAGCCCGCCCGAGGATCCGTTTACCGGATCTGCCACAGGTGCGATGGCGGCGTATCTCTGGAAACATGGGCTGATGCCAAAGGACGTTTTTATTGCCGAGCAAGGCCATGATATGGGGCGCCCCGGTCAGGCGACTGTTACCCGAGCTGGCCCATCGGATGCGATGACAGGCATCAAGGTCGCCGGTCGCGGGCATATTCTGATGCGGGGTCAGGTCAATTTGCCAGATGCCGGATGATGACAGAACCTGCAATCGCCATATTGCCCTATGGGCATCGGTTAGGGCCGAAACTGGCCACGGTTCCTTTGTCGGAACTGACCTGGCCCGAAGGTTGCCCGGATCGTCTGATCGGAAAAACAGTGGGCGATCTTGCGCACACGGACCATCTGATCATGTACCCCAATTCCACCGTACATCTGCGTCTTCGTCGGGGAACACGTGCGCGGATATCTTTGATGATGGGAGAGCCTTCGGCCATCCATGCCAAACATGATCGCATGTTGCGCTATACGTGGCGGCGGTTCTTCCGGGTGCTGACCTTTCATGATGCTTTGTTGCAAGGTATCCCAAACGCCGTGTTTCTGCCTTATGGCGTGACGATGGTGCCTGATTGGCGAGAACTTTTGGTTGAGAAATCCAAATCCTGTTCTCTGATCGCCTCGGCCAAACGTGATCTCGAAGGACATCAGCTGCGCCATTCCGTGATCGACTGGGTTCGTGAATCCGGGGCAGATGTCGATATTATGGGGCGTGGCTATACTCCGTTTGACCTGAAGTCTGACGGGCTGGCCCCATATCGCTATTCGGTGGTGATCGAGAATGTGCGGGAGCGGAATTACTTTTCGGAAAAGCTGACAGACGCGATTTTGTGCTCGACTGTGCCGATCTATTGGGGCTGTCCCAATATTGGTGATTTCTTCGACACATCCGGTATGGTCCTGTGCGATTCCAAGGCCGACATTCGGAGTGCGATTCAAGCCGCTTCGGTCGATGACTATGCCGCGCGTCTAGATGCCCTGCGGGCCAGCCAGTCCAAAGCGGCGGAATTTGGTGATTTCGAAGGACGCGCTGTCGCCGCCATTCGGGCAGAACTATAATCCAATAGAAAAAGGCCCCCGGAAACCGAGGGCCTTTTGCTTGATTCTTTGCGCAGGTTACGATCCGGCGATCAAACCCATGCTTTCCAGCTTGAGCAGAACCTGGTGGGCACAGTTGTCTACGTCCACATTCTCGGTCTCGACGCTCAGCTCAGGATTGGCAGGTACGTCGTAGGGATCGGAAATTCCGGTGAATTCCTTGATCTTGCCTTCACGCGCCAGCTTGTACAGGCCCTTGCGGTCGCGGCGTTCGCATTCTTCGATGCTGGTGGCCACGTGAACCTCGCAGAAAGCGCCAAACGCTTCGACATCTTCGCGGACGGCGCGGCGGGTCGTGGCGTAGGGTGCGATTGGGGCACAGATAGCGATGCCGCCGTTCTTGGTGATCTCGCTGGCCACATAGCCGATGCGGCGGATGTTCAGGTCGCGGTGCTCTTTCGAGAAGCCCAGTTCCGATGACAGGTTCTTACGAACAATGTCACCATCCAGCAGGGTCACCGGACGACCGCCCATCTCCATCAGCTTTACCATAAGCGCGTTGGCGATGGTCGATTTGCCCGATCCGGAGAAACCGGTGAAGAATACGGTAAAGCCCTGCTGACTGCGTGGCGGTTTGGTCTTGCGCAGCTCGGTCACAACCTCAGGGAAGCTGAACCATTCGGGGATTTCCAGGCCTTCGGCCAGACGGCGGCGCAGTTCTGTGCCCGAGATGTTCAGGATTGTGACGTTGTCTTTGTCGGCGATCTCGTCATTCGGTTCGTATTGAGCGCGTTCCTGCACAAAGACCATGTGCTTGAAATCGACCATTTCGACGCCGATTTCATCCTGGAATTGGCGGAACAAATCCTGCGCGTCGTAGGGGCCATAGAAATCTTCGCCGGCCGAGTTCTTGCCGGGGCCTGCGTGGTCACGGCCGACAATGAAATGCGTGCAGCCGTGGTTGGCGCGGATCAACCCGTGCCACACCGCCTCGCGCGGGCCTGCCATACGCATCGCCAGGTTCAGCAGTGACATCGAAGTTGTCGAGGCCGGGTACTTGTCCAGAACAGCCTCATAGCAACGCACGCGGGTAAAGTGGTCCACGTCGCCCGGCTTGGTCATACCAACAACAGGATGAATCAGCAGGTTGGCCTGCGCCTCTTTGGCGGCGCGGAAGGTCAGTTCCTGATGCGCGCGGTGCAGCGGGTTGCGAGTTTGGAACGCAACAATACGGCGCCAACCCAACTTGCGGAAATAGGCGCGCAGCTCGTTCGGTGTATCGCGGCGGGCACGGAAGTCATAGTGAACGGGCTGTTGGATACCAACAACAGGGCCGCCCAAGTAAACCTTGCCGGCAGTGTTGTGCAGGTAGTTGACCGCCGGGTGGGCATCGTCATCTGCACCAAAGACCTTTTCCGCCTCGCGTGCCTTGTTCGGCGTCCAGCGGTCGGTCACAGTCATGGTGCCCAAAATGACACCTTCCTGGTCGCGCAGTGCAATGTCCTGACCCAGTTCGATGCCCTCAGCGAAGTCTTCGCTGACATCCAACGTGATTGGCATCGGCCAAAGGGTGCCGTCGGCCAGGCGCATGTTTTCGACGACATTGTCGTAATCGGCCTCGCTTAGGAACCCTTTGAGCGGGTTGAACCCGCCATTCATCAGCAGTTCCAGATCACAGATCTGACGAGGGCTCAGGTCCCAGCTTGTCAGGTCGGCAGCTTCTACTTTCAGTTTCTGTGCGGACTCGTACGAAACATAAAGTTCAGAGATCGGCGCCAGATTGCTCAACATCGTCATGGGAATTCTCTTGTCGAAGGATGGGTTGGCCAGTGATTCAGGGGCGTTTGCCGGGCATGTGCCCCGGCGGTTGGGTGAAGTCCAGATGGATTTATGAAACAAAGGACGATATGCGCGGTTTTTCTCCGGATTGGAAGGATTTTCCACATTTTGACGCGAAACCCGACGACAATCCCTTGGATCAAGGTCAAATAGACCGGTTTGAATGAGTGTGTTCTCAGGCGGCAATCTTGGGGGTGAGGTCGGACGCACGTTTGACCGGCAGGGCAGAAATTGGCCTTGTTACCCCACGCAATTGGAAGGGGCGCAGATCGTTCTGCCAACCCTCATGCCCCGCTGCCTTCAGCAGATCGCCCGAAACCAAAAGCTCGACACCCAGCCCCTTGGTTTCGGCCTCCAATCGGCTGGCGACATTCACGGCGTCGCCGATAATCGTGCGGCTTGCAGTCCCCACGGCGCCGATTTCGCCCAGAACCAGATCGCCCAGATGTAACCCCATTCCAATGCGGATAAGCGGGCTGCCCTCGGTTTCGAGTTGCTCGTTGAACCGTTGCAATGCGCGGCTGATATTGGCTGCAGCTTTCATCCCGGCCCGTGCTGAACTTGCAGCATCGGCGGTTTCAAACACTGCAAGCAGCCCGTCACCCATATACTTGTCGACCACACCCCCATCCGAGGTGATGGCTGGCACGATGGCGTCAAAGAACCGGTTGAGCAGGAAAACGATGTCATAGGGCAACTGCCCGGTGGTCAGCGCCGTGAACCCACGCATGTCCAGAAACAGCACCGCCAGTTTACGTTCCTGCCCCTGACTGGCATGGGCGCGATTGCGACCGCTACCGGGATTGTACATCCGAAAGGCCGTGATTGGCTCGGTCGGGCGGATCTGACAGGCCAGGCGTGCGCCTTCGGGTGCTTTTACGGCAGCCAAGCTGCGGGCCTCGATCTCACTGGGGACGGGGAGCTGATCTGCACCATTTTCGACAATAACGCGACAGGTGGTGCAGCGCCCCTTGCCACCACATAGCGCAGTGTGGGGAATGCCGTTGGCCTGAGAAATCTCAAGCAGAGTCATGCCTTTTTCGGCCACAATTTCGGGGCCTTCCACATATTTAATGCGCACCGAATGCCGGCGTCGCAAAATTTTGCGCACCAGAAACACAAGCAATGTAGCGCCAACCGCCAGCCCGAATGCAAGCAGCGTATCTTGCCTCACACCCATCAGAGCCTGAAATGCCTCGGGCGATGGCCAGTTGTAATGTTCGATATACTGATCGCGCAGAAACGGGTCGGCGAAATCAGCCCAGATGCGTCGGCCCTCTGTCAAAAGACCTGCCAGAGCGAAAGACGGAATGAACACGGCGAGCCCGATCAAATAAGGCAGCGTCCTTTGCCACCAGGTTGTCAGGCGCAGCCACATGTGAAGACCGATGCAACTGTGGACCCAAACCACCAGCAAAAGCAGGCTTTGAGTCCAGATTGCATAGCTGGGCCACATTAGCGCGATGATATAACCCATCTCATCATTAACCCCGAAAACTGCATGTGCGTATCGGGTGTGAACAAGGTGCGAGATCAGTTGCAGTGGAATCACAAATCCAAGCACCACCTGTAGCCCCAGACTGAAAGGCATTCGCATGGTTCTGCGCTGAGCTAACGAATACAGCGCCAGCCCAAAATGCACGAGCAAGGCCAGATATAGAATCGCGCTGCCGATGTTGTTGCGTGTAATGACATGGCGGCCTTTCTGCATTCCGTGGAGAAAATCAGTATGAAACAGTCCCAGACCGATATTGATGAAGTGAAAGAAGGCAAAGATGAACAGGATCAGGCCGCTCATGATCCTCAGCCGGGTAGCCCACCCGCCTTGCCATAGTACGCTTTTCACTCGGTTCACCTGTGTTCGTTTTGCTCGCATCTCAGAGTCTGTAACGGCGCAGAGCGGGGGTCAAGCGAAGCCTCTATGCCCCGGCAACCAGGGATGCGGATCCCCATCCAGGCACACTACCTCTGGTGAGGTGCTAAACAAAACCGCATGACTGAGTTCTGGCCGGGATCGCGAGCTGTATAGCAAGCCGTCGGCGCCTTTGGCGCGGGCGTCATCCGAAAATAGCCAGGTGGGTGAGGCGCCTTCTTTTTCGTGGATATCCTGCCACACGACCGAGGCTTCGCTGCGCCCCCGCAGATCTACCAGCCGAGCGCCGGTGATCCGGCATTTTTGAAGAATGCGTGGTGGATCGGATGGGCAGACATAGCGTTTGATGGCTACTTCGGCACCCTCAGCGCTCAGCGAAGAATAAAGCGCGAATTGGCCCGCATAATGAAAACGCCCCTCTGGCGCCCGTGCTGGGGCCAAAGGGGCGTCTATCTGTGACAGGAACAGAATTCTCCAGATCGGGCCGGAGAATTCGATCACCTGATTAATCCTGCTCGGCCAGGAACCGTTCAGCATCCAGCGCGGCCATACAGCCCATCCCGGCGCTGGTAACGGCTTGACGGTAGATGTGATCTGTCAAGTCTCCGGCAGCAAAGACACCTGGAATGGAGGTTTCTGTGGAGCCCGGTTTGGTGATCACATAGCCGCCCATATGGGTTTCCAGCGAGTCCTTGACCAGCTCATTCGCGGGTGCGTGGCCGATGGCGATGAAAACACCTTTGCAGGGGATTTCGCGAATCTCACCGGTTTTCACATTCTTGACGCGCACGCCTTCGACACCCAAAGGCGCATCGGTTCCGATGACCTCGTCCAGTTCGTGGAACCACAGGGGCTCGATCTTGTCGTTCTTCATCAGCCGATCCTGCAGGATCTTTTCGGCGCGCAATTCATCGCGGCGATGGATCAAGGTGACCTTGCTGGCAAAGTTGGTCAGAAACAGCGCCTCTTCCACGGCGGTATTGCCGCCGCCGATTACAACGATCTCCTGCCCGCGATAGAAGAACCCGTCGCATGTGGCGCAGGCGGAAACGCCAAAGCCTTTGAACTTCTCTTCCGAGGGCAATCCCAGCCATTTCGCCCGCGCGCCAGTGGCCAGAATGACCGCATCGGTAGTGTAGATGGTGCCGCTGTCGCCCTTGGCGGTGAATGGGCGTTTCGAGACATCCAGATCGCTGATGATGTCGCCGATGATTTCGCAACCCATCGCGGCGGCGTGCTCCTGCATCTTGATCATCAGATCAGGCCCCTGAACCTCGGTAAAGCCGGGATAGTTCTCGACCTCGGTGGTGGTTGTCAGCTGCCCGCCCGGTTCGATGCCCTGAACCAGTATCGGTTCCAGCATCGCACGGCTGGCATATACGCCCGCAGTATAACCGGCAGGTCCTGATCCGATTATCAGAACCCTGGTGTGTTTTGTTTCGGCCATGATACCCCCGACTCGATCTGCCTGATACGGGCCTGCGGCCCCTTGGCGAATGGATATAGCGACCCCCTTGAGGCGCTTAAAGCCCCTTCGTGCCGTATCGGAGAATCCGTTTCACAACTCGCGCTAGAAAAATACCTGGAAAACCAAAGAATATTGCGCAAACGCGAAACATTATTGCGCATCCCTTGGGTGCTGATATAACAACCGAAAATTCAGGAGCTTTTTATGGTCGCGACACGGCTGGACGAGATTGACCGCAAGATTCTGGCAGAATTGCAGGCAGACGGTCGCATGACCAATGTAGAGCTCGCGAAACGTGTGGGAATTTCCGCGCCTCCGTGCCTGCGGCGCGTGCGCACATTGGAGGACTCGGGCCTTATCCGCGGATACCATGCGGAAGTGAATGCGCGTGAGCTGGGTTTTGAGGTTCAGGTCTTTGCAAGCGTCGGATTGGAAAGCCAAGCCGAAGCCGAACTCAGCGCATTCGAGGAACGCTGCCGCGAGTGGCCACTTGTCCGTGAATGCCACATGCTGAACGGCGAAGTGGATTTTATTCTGAAATGCGTCGCTCCTGATCTCAGCAGCTTTCAGCAGTTTTTAACAGGCGAGTTGCTGACCACGCCAAACGTGGCCAGCGTTAAAACCTCACTTGTGATACGCGGCGCTAAGGACGAGCCCGGTGTACCGTTTGACGTCCTGGAAGAACGAATGAACCGGACGGCGTAAAGCGCATCCTTTTGTGACGGCTGGTGCACGGCGGCAAAATCGCCGTGACAACCAGAAACAACACCCAACTAATTAAAATCTGCATAAAGCCCCCACTTTGCAGTACTGGTTAAAACTCAGGCAGTGATTGCGTCCACCTCTCCATCTCCGGCACGCGGTAACTGCAGCGGGCCAAAGTCATTCAGCGATTCGACATGCTCGAACAAGTTCAAATAGATTGAGCGAAGCGAATGGCTGATCATCCGAACCGCATTTACGCCTGGATGATATGATTCAAACTGTAATCCGTCTACCTTGATAACCGAATGGCGTTTCAGACAGATGTGAAACAATTCGATTGGGGTAGGCGGTAGCATCTCGATGACACCCATCCCGTCTTGGAACTCGTGAGCGGGCGTCAAAACAGGAGATCCGCCATACAAGTGCCGCAGATGTGCTGGGGTGCCCAACAGGCGCGCAGCCGGACCGACAGTCACGCCTGACATCGGTTTTTGCATTCCGAAGGTATCCGCCATGATGCGTGTCAGCGGGCGTGTGCGACCACGCGAGTCTTCGCGCCCGGGGATCAAAGTAACCGAGCCCTTCCAGACCACGGTTTCCGAAGTTCCATTCTCGGTCAAAACCGTATCGCCAGGCAAAAGATCTTCGATCGCTATCGGCCCGTTTTCGGTTTCGACAAGCGAACCCCGCGTAAAGGCACAAAACGCATCCTCGAACATGGGCAGCGCTGGCGCGATGTGGCGGGTTTGGGATACCTCGCCATTGCTCAACAATGAACTGACCTCATAGCGCCGCAGCTGCGCTTTTTGTTTTGTTGTATTTCTTGGAATCTCGCGCAGCATTGTCGACGTATCGACGGCGTTTCTGGCGGCGCGGGCCAAAGAATGTGGAATAGTCATACTAATTCCGTCCCCTCAAACATCCGCTCAGGAAGGCTGAACCCCCGTACAGGCCCGCCTGATCGGTTTTCTTTGTCTTGAATGCTATGGCGACTTCGAGACGTCGGCTGTAACGGCCGCGCAGTGCGATGGAATTTCGCAAACTCTTGGTCAACACATTGACCCCCCAGACAAACTCACAACTCGCAGACGAAAATTGTCTACGCACACAAACTCCTAAACACATTCACAGAAAGCGTCTGTGAAGCGCCACACACCGGATCGGAGCACCCCCGCTGTGTGTCTTGACCCTCAAAGCCGGCAGAATGGCTTTGGTAGGCCTGTCCAATCAGCGTCGCGAAGCCAAACGGCGCGCCACACTGGCAGAACGGCTGGAAACCCGCTTCCACGGCATCTCCAGTTTTTGCTCTCTGGACGCTTTTAGAACAGCGCTGAGAAAGCGGGATCTTTGTTTCATCCTGTTGTCCTACTCGTTCAAGGCTTAATGCCTAATGACCCAATCTGAGACTAACGTGTCGCGATATTGAGGCGGCCATAAGGCTGACGCGGGTTGAATCTGGGACAAAAGAAAGTTGGCTGTTTCCTTTTCTTAATCTAGCCGCGCTCACATTCGGAAATATGCAGATAACCATCTGAGAGAGGGCAAAAAAACCTAATTTTGGCGACTCATATAGACACAACAAATGTGGCGAAAAAGCGGCGATTTCGCCACAATCAGGATACGCGTCACAGTTTGATGGCGGAAATCAGGCGGCCGTAGTCGGCTTCTTTTGCATGAACCGATCGGCGGTACGAATAGAATCTGTTCGGGTCCGAATAGGTGCAATGACGAATCCACTCTGCATGCCCGACACCAGCCTGACGTAACCGGTGCAGCCCATAGGACGGGAGGTCAAATTGCATCCGATCACCCGTCCCATTTGCGAAGAACCGCAGGTTTTCTGATGATTCAGCGGCAAAGTCTTCTAGGAACTCGGGCCCGACCTCATACGCAATTTGCGAGATTGTGGGCCCTATGACGGCCACTGTATTCTCGCGCCGTGCTCCCAGCGCCTCCATGGAGTCCAACGTGGCCTCAAGCACACCGTCCAGCGCGCCGCGCCATCCTGCATGTGCAGCCCCTATCACTTTTGCGTGGGTGTCGGCAAAAAGAACAGGTTGGCAGTCCGCCGTGAGGATGGTCAGCGCCAGTCCGGGACAGGCCGTAACCAACGCGTCTGCTTTAGGCTTTTCCCCGTCGATTGGACCATCAACAGTTATGACCGTCGGTGAATGCACCTGATGCACCCCGATAAGGGATCCGGGATCGACCTCCATCGCATCCGCTACGCGGTTACGGTTTATCGCGACAGCCTCGGTCTGGTCAGATGATCCATGACCGCAGTTGAGCCCTGCAAAGATCCCGGATGAGGCCCCGCCACGGCGGCAGAAAAAACCATGGCGTACGGATGACAAGAGATCCGAAGTCAGAATTTCCAGCGTCATGATTCCAGTCCCGGTGGCAATGCGGCATAAGATGGGTACAGGCCCAGTACTTTGAACAGGTTTCCCATTTCCTCTGGGTGCGTCAACCGGCGATGTGCGGCTATCAACGCCTCAAGCTTGGACCCGCTGAGTGGTTTCGCCAATGCTTGCGCCCGCGCAGTGATGCCCAGCCGTTCCAGAAAAACGCCTTGGGGTGTCAGGCGCGAATGGGCGCAGCCCGCAGCTCGCGCTGCGCTCGCCAGAGGTTCGAAGTCCACATGGGCGGTCAGATCAGCTTGTCCGGGGCTGGAAAGAGGGTCTATCGGCTTGTGGGCATGCAGCGCTTGAAACGTATCCCCAAGCGAATGCCAGTCGCCATAATCCAGGATCAGTCCGGCCCCGCCGTGTGTCGCGATCCGTCCGGCGATCACAGTGATGATCGGTATGGCCGAAGGGCAAAGCTCGACCAGATCCCCATCCTGCGTGTCCTCAAGCCGGTTCTTCAAAGCGATCTGTGGTGACCGCGGCCCTAGGCCAAAAGCCAGTGATTCGTCCTTCATCCCGATCAAACGTTCCCGCCAATCGTTGCCATCACGGATGAATTGGCGAATGGGCAGAGCGTCAAAGAACTCGTTTGCCACCAGCAAAAGCGGGGAATCGGGTAGATCGGTGACTGATGTAATCCAGCGTGGAGCATAGGCATCCAGCGTCTTTGCCTGAATGGTGCGCAGGGTTGGTGAGGCCTCAAGCAGAACAATATCTGCCGCCGCGTGAAAGCCATCCACGCCCTGTGTCGCACGCAGCATGTCAGCCATCAGCGTTCCGCGCCCGGGACCCAGCTCCGCTAGCGTGAAACGGCCCGGACGCCCCTGGTCAATCCAGCAATGCGCAAGGCCGAGCCCGATTAGTTCGCCAAACATCTGGCTGATTTCCGGGGCGGTGATGAAATCGCCCTGCGGGCCAAGGGGGTCGCGGGTGGTGTAATATCCCAGCGTCGGGTGCAGAAGGCATTCGGTCATATAGTCGGCTACACTCATCGGGCCGTCTTGTGCGATACGAGCCTGTAAGAGGTTGGCGAGGGTCATCACTTGGCCTTAGCGCGTGATGCCAGCCAAAGGCCAAAGGCAATCATTGGCAAAGACAGTAACTGGCCCATGGTCAGGCCGTAGCCGCCCATTTGCCAGGCAAGTCCAAGCGGATTTCCGGCCGAAACAAACTGTGCATCGGGTTGCCGGAAAAACTCGACAATGAAACGCGATGCGCCATAGCCCGCCATAAACACGCCTGTGACCAGACCGGGCCGTAGGAAAGCGCGGCGCCGATAGACCAGCCACAACAGCAGGACGCCCAGCAGCAACCCCTCAAGCGCGGCTTCGTAAAGTTGAGAGGGGTGGCGGGCGCAAAGACCAATAACCGTCGGGCAGTTTTGGGCGGCAGGACCAGGGAATACAAAGGCCCAGGGCAGGTCGCTGGGCCTTCCCCACAGTTCGGCGTTGATGAAATTCGCGACACGACCCAATAACAGCCCAGGCGGCACGGTATGCGCGATCAGATCAGCAAGCGGCAAAATCGAAATTTGGTGACGTCTTGCATAGATATATGAGGCCACGACGACGCCTAGCAATCCACCGTGGAAGGCCATGCCGCCCTGCCAGACCATCAGAATTTCGATCGGGTTCGAAAGGTAATAGGCTGGTTGATAAAACAGCACGAACCCAAGTCGCCCGCCCAGAATCACGCCCAGGATGATCCAGGTGATCAAATCCTCAAGCTGGGCGGGTTGCATCGGTGGCGCCTTGTCGGGCCACAGGGCGGGGCGCTTTAGGGCGATCACCCCCAGGCGCCATGCAATCACAATCCCGGCGATATAGGCGAGGGCGTACCATCTAAGTGCGAACTCCATCCCGAACAGCGAGATCGAGAAAAGTTCGGGCGACAGATCGGGGAAATTTAGAACAGCCTGCATGTGCGTCTCATTGCCCGGGCTTTGAGGGTTAAGTCAACCTTGAGCCTGCGCCAATCATTCCCCATATAGAGACCAACCGCCAAATCGGAGGATAACCATGCAAACCCGCAACAAGATTCTGGATGATGTTTCCCAACTCATGACCAACGCCATGGGTGTTGCCCAAGGCGCAAAGGACGAGGCGGAGAACGCCATGAAGTCGATGATCGACCGTTGGCTGGCTGATCGCGATTTCGTCACACGCGAAGAATTCGACGCTGTCCGTGCCATGGCTCAGAAAGCGCGCGAGGAAAACACAGCGCTCGAGGCGCGCATTGCAGCGTTGGAAGCCAAGCTGGGCGAATAATCCCCCGCGAAATTTTCGAAAAAAAACAAACGCCGCGCAATCCGGTTCTGGGTTGTGCGGTGTTGTGCATCATGCCGTCTTGCGGGAATTAATCAAGACAAAGCTGCATCTGATGCCAATATTTTGATCCCCGTTGCCAGCTATCCACAACTTATTGCTGTTATCCCCAAAAATGGGGGTTGTCAGGCCACCACCCACAGCGCACCATATTTAGTACAGGCCTATGGGGGAAGCCCGGCTTGTAGAGCAGGCAACTAGCGCTGGGGCGCTGCCAGCCCCGAAATGCTAGAAATTAGTGAGGTGGCATTATGGCCCTTTCCGAGCAGTTTCTTGACGAAGACCTTCATCCGATCGACATTGTTGAACATCTTGCCGAACATCACGATTGGGACTTTGATCGGATCGGGGATGATCAGATCGCAATGGCTGTCGAAGGACAGTGGCGCACCTACTCGATTACGCTGGCCTGGTCGAATTATGACGAAACGCTGCGTATGGTGTGCTCGTTCGAGATGGAGCCACCTGAGGCGCGCGAGACCGAGCTTTATGAACTTCTGAACAAGATGAACGATCAGTGCTGGGCCGGGGCCTTCACATACTGGGCCAATCAGAAGCTGATGGTTTACCGGTACGGTCTGGTTCTTGCGGGTGGTCAGATGGCCAGCCCGGAACAGATTGATACGATGATCACTGCAGCGGTCCTGAGCGCCGAGCGTTATTATCCCGCGATCCAACTGGTCACATGGGGCAACCGCACCCCGGAAGACGCGATGCAAGTCGCCATTGCAGAGGCCTACGGCCGCGCGTAAAGCTTTGCCCCGAGCCAAATAAGCGGAGGGGCAATCATGGACATGTCACGCGTCGCCGAACAGGGGCTGGTGCTTTTGGGATGCGGCAAGATGGGATCGGCCATGCTTGCCGGGTGGTTAGAGCATGGCCTTCTTGCCTCGTCAGTCTGGGTGATTGACCCTTTCCCGTCGGATTGGCTGAAATCGTCGGGCGTCAACATCAATACCCCGCTACCCGAGGGGCCTGCAGTTGTGCTGGTCGCGGTAAAGCCGCAGATGATGGGCGATGCGCTGCCCGCAATTACAGCCTTGGGCGGCGGGCGCAGCCTGTTCGTGTCGGTCGCGGCGGGCACCTCAATCTCCACATTCGAAGAGGTGTTGGGCCAGAAAACACCAATCGTGCGTGCCATGCCGAACACCCCGGCGGCGATCCGACAGGGAATCACGGCGTTGATTGGAAATTCTGCTGTTTCGGATGCGGATCTGGCCCTAGCCGAAAACCTGCTATCTGCGGTCGGTGAGACGGTCAGATTGCAGGATGAGGCGCAGATTGATGCCGTTACCGGGCTGAGCGGGTCCGGCCCTGCCTATGTATTCCACCTTATTGAAACGCTCGCTGCTGCGGGTCAGGCTCAGGGCCTGCCACATGATTTGGCGATGAGGCTGGCCAAGTCCACGGTCGCCGGGGCAGGGGCCTTGGCCATGGCGTCTGACGAGGACCCTTCGCAACTGCGCGTCAATGTCACTTCGCCTAATGGAACCACGCAGGCCGCGCTTGAGGTCCTGATGCACGACGAATTCGGTTTTCCCGACCTGCTGCACCGCGCTGTTAAAGCCGCAACCGATCGGTCCAAGGAGCTGTCTCGTGGGTGAAATTACATTCGACGATTTTCTTAAGGTCGACATTCGCGTCGGCGAGGTTATCCGCGCCGAGCCCTTCCCCGAAGCGCGCAAGCCAGCGATCAAGATGTGGATCGATTTTGGACGAGACATCGGCGAACGGAAAACCTCGGCCCAGATCACTGCGCATTATGATCCCGCCTCATTGGTGGGCAAGCAGGTGATGGCGGTGGTAAATTTCCCTCCGCGCCAGATCGGCAAGTTCATGTCCGAAGTGCTTGTTTTGGGATTGCCCGATGAGACTGGTGAGATCGTCCTGATCGGGCCGGATGGCAAGGTTCCAACCGGTGGGCGGATGCACTGATGCGTGTGTTCATTGCCCGACCGATGACCGCCTCTGTCGAAGCACGTGCACGCGCAGAGTTCGACGCAGAGATGCGCAGTGAAACCTTGCCGATGTCACCCAAGGAAATGGGGCATGCGCTGTCCGAATTCGATGTCGTGGTGCCGACCTTGGGCGACCTGTTTTCTGCCCAGATCTTTGCTGAGGTGCCGAAACCGCGATGCAAGCTGCTGGCGAATTTCGGGGTTGGGTATAATCACATTGATGTGGACGCGGCCCGTAACGCCGGAATTGCCGTGACCAACACGCCGGGCGCTGTCACAGATGCGACTGCCGATATCGCCATGACATTGCTGCTGTCCACGGCCCGCCGCGCTGGAGAAGGCGAACGGCTGGTACGTTCAAACCTTTGGCAGGGCTGGCACCCGACACAGATGTTGGGCCATCACGTGACCGGCAAACGGGTCGGCATTGTGGGCATGGGGCGCATTGGGCAAGCCATCGCGCGACGTTGCCACTATGGGTTTGGTATGCACGTCGCCTATCAATCGCGTAGCCCAAAGGAGCTAGAGTTTCCGGCGGATTATGTCCCAGACCTCAAAGCTTTGGCTGCCGGTGTAGATTTCCTGATCCTGGCTGTGCCGGGCGGTGCCGAAACCCGGCATCTGATCAATGCGCAGGTGCTGCAGGCGATGAACGCTGCTGCCATCCTGATCAATATTTCTCGGGGAGAGGTATTGGATGAATCGGCCCTGATTTCGGCGTTGCAAGAAAAGCAAATCGCGGGTGCGGGTCTGGATGTCTACGAATTCGAACCCGCAGTGCCGCAAGCTCTGATAGATTTGCAGAACGTGACCCTGCTGCCCCACCTGGGTACCGCGACTGAGGAGGTCCGCAGCGATATGGGGCACATGGCGCTAGATAATGTTGCGGCCTTTGTTCAGGGGCGTCCGCTGCCAAATCCGGTTTAGGTGCCCACGGCCTCGCGCCAATGCCTGCGGCACAGCGAGACATAGGTTTCGTTGCCACCAATTTGAACCTGAGCACCCTGGGTGATGGGATTTCCATTCTCGTCCTGACGAATCACCATTGTTGCCTTGCGGCCGCATTCGCAGATCGTGCGAACCTCGCGCATCTCATCCGCCAGCGCCAGCAAGGCGGCCGATCCGGGAAATAGCCGGCCCTGAAAATCGACCCGCAACCCATAGGCCAGCACCGGCACGTTCAGGTCATCTACGGCGCGGGCCAGTTGCCAGACCTGATCTTCGGTCAGGAACTGGGCTTCGTCGATAAAGACACATGCAATTTTGCCTTGCGCCAGACGGGCTTCGATCATGGCGAAAACATCATCATCGGTGTCAAAAGTATCAGCCTCGGATGATATCCCAATCCGCGAGGCAATTTTCCCAGCACCGGCGCGCCCATCCAATGCGGCCGTCATCAGGTAAGTATCCATGCCGCGCTCGCGATAATTATGCGAGGCCTGCAGCAACACGGTCGATTTGCCAGCGTTCATAGTCGAGTAGTTGAAGTAAAGTTTTGCCATGGCTCGGGTCTAATTCGCCAGCCCCGCCTGGGCAAGCCATCTCATGTGGCGAAATGAGCGACGCCGCCGTTGTCCAGTTAGGGGATGAGCTCACGCTCTTTGGGGATGGAGCCCCTGCACTCACAACAGCGACGCCTTCGGCCTATAAGCGGCCTAAACGAAGCGGGGCTAATATGTGCCCCGCTATCACTCGCTACCGGCATTATTGCCGCCACTCACTCACAAAACCCTCGCATATCTGAGGGATAGCCAACATATCGCATTTCAATTATGACTCAGGTATGGGAAATTTCATTTCCCTTTCCCCCGCAATGGCAGATGTAGTGGGGAAGGCAGGTAGCAAAGGTAAAAACATGGCAGATATCGGGGCCTATCTCAAAAAGCACACCGAAGCGTTGGTCAAGGACGTTGGAATTGAGTCCGCGTGCGAGATCACGGGTAAATCCAAAGCCACGCTTGGCCGATATTATTCAGATAATGCAGAGCATGCTGATCGGTTCATGCCGGTTGATGCAGTTGCACGCCTTGAAGCGGTGGCCAACTTTCCGCATGTGACGTCGGCTTTGGCCGACCTCAAGAACATTACGCTGTCATATGATGGCCGCAACACGGACGCTCCTCGCACCGGAGGTGTGAATTCGGATGTCATCGCGTTGAGCCAACGCTTTGCCATGCTTATGACCGAATACCAGTCTGCTATCGAAGACGGTATCATCACCGTGAACGAGGCCAAACGCCTGTTGAAGGAAACCAGCCTGCTGCAGCATGTTCTGATCGAGATGAAGCTGCACCTGGAAGAAGAAAGCGTGAGCTGAGGCAAGGGAAGCTGCGTGTCTTGATCCAGTTTGGTGTGCGTACCGATACTCATGACATGCTAGGTCAAGCTTGACCCGATCTGAACGCTCGCATGCTGGGGCTTTTGCCGCTTGCCGCCGGACGGGGTGATGCCAGTGCTGAAACAAGGATCAAACAACCAAGCCGGGTCGAATGAGCCCGGCTTTTTTGTGCGAATTTGTAGTTGCGCGGAATGTTGCCTTAACCGTGCCGTTTCACGATTACTGAACCCACGGAATACCCTGCTCCGAAGGAACAGATAAGGCCGATCTCGCCATCGGTGAAATCGTCCGAGTATTTCGAAAATGCGATGATCGACCCTGCCGAGGACGTGTTCGCATAGTCTTGCAGGATGTTTGGCTGCTCTCCAGGGGCGGGCTCGCGGCCCATGACTTTTTTACCGATGAAATCATTCATCGTTTTATTCGCCTGATGCAGCCAAAGACGTTTGAGATCGGCGTTGCTGATCCCTTCGGCGTCCATGTGATCGGCAATGTGTTTGCTGACCATTGGAAGAACCTCTTTGAACACTTTACGGCCGTTTTGCATGAACTGCATGTCGCGGCGGTCGGTCAATCCCTCTGGCCGAGTGCGACGCAGGAAGCCATTATTGTTTCGGATGTTGTTGGAAAAATCCGTGGCGCAGCTGGTCGACAAAATCTCGAAATGCGGTCCGGTCGCATCCTCGATCCGTTCGATCACGGTGGCCGTTGCCACGTCACCAAAAATAAAGTGGCAATCACGGTCACGCCATTCCAGGTGGCCCGTGCAAATCTCGGGGTTTACCACAAGCGCACATTTGACCGAACCGGACCTGACCATATCCGCCGCCGCCTGAATGCCGAACGTGGCCGAAGAACAGGCAACGTTCATATCGAATCCGAAGCCTTTGCATCCCAGCGCCTGCTGGATCTCGATCGCGATTGCAGGATAAGCCCGTTCATGGTTCGAAGCCGCGCAGATTACCAGATCAACATCGTCCCCGTTGCGCCCAGCCTGTGCCAGTGCTTTCTTGCAGGCGTCAACGGCCATTTCGGTCATGATGCCAGGTTCATCGTCAGAGCGCTGACGAAACAGCGGGTGCATCACGTCGGGATCCAGAACGCCCGCTTTGTCCATCACATAGCGGTTCTCGATTCCGGAGGCCTTCAGAATGAACTCTTCAGACGAATGCTGCATCGGCTCAACGTCACCAGCGGCAATCGCCTCTGCGTTCTGGGTGTTCATCTTGTCGGCATATGCATTGAAGGCCGAAACGAGCTCGGCATTCGTAATGACATTATCTGGCGTGAAAACACCCGAGCCGGTGATTGCTGGCGTATACATGTTGGGTCCTGGATTTCTGGATTCACCCAAAATGCCGTTATGATTGGTATTGTTCAAGAGAGATTGACCCGAGGGAATGTTAAGCTTGGTTGGAAATTGAGCTTCAGTTCTTGAATAGTTCGTTTTTCGAAGTATATACGCGTCAAATTCTGCAAGGAATCAACCCATGGCCCATGATCATAACACTCTGTTGCATCGCTTAAGCCCCGAGATGCAGGCGATGATGGGTGTGTATGCGCTCTATTGGAAGCTCGAGGAGAGCTTCGATGCCATCGAAATAGAGCTGAGCCATCAGGAATGCCATATGGTGATCAAATTGGATCAGCCCAGGCGCATGGGCGTTTTAGCGGCTGACATGCTGTCAGTTCCTTCGACAATCACGTCGACCGCCGATGCCTTGGAAAAAGCGGGCTATCTGAGACGCGAACGCGATCCAGAGGATCGCCGTGCATGGCTTTTGGTTTTGACCGAAAAAGGCACAGAAACACGCCAGATGCTTGTGGCCCAAGCGGGCGCCCTGTTTCAGCGCGCGTCCGGACTGAACAAAGATGAAACCGCAGAATTCGCGAGACTGGCCCGGAAGATCCGGGAAAACATACTGAAAACTGGAATTCCCGAGGGACTGAAGAAATGAAACTGATCTCTGCTTTGGGCGTGGCCCTGATCTTTCTCTCCAGCTCAATCATGGCTGAAGAAGCTGCCAAGCCGGTAAAGCTGATGGTGGTCAAGGAAACGACCCCCGGCTTCTCGCGCCAGTTCTTTGGTCGCGTCGCCGCGCGGCAGACGGTCGATCTGGCCTTTCAGGTGGCCGGGCAGATTGTCGAAATGCCGGTGGCCGAAGGGTTTGTGATCCCCAAGGGTGAGCTGATCGCCGAGCTGGATCGTGAACCCTTCCAGCGTCGTTATGACCGGGCTGTTTTGCAAAAAGAACAGGCGGATCGCACGTCGGCCCGTTTGGAGCGCCTGCGGGGAACAGCGGCCAGCCAGGTGGCGGTAGATGACGCCGAAACTGCCGCCCAACTGGCTGATATCGCGGTGCGCGACGCGCTTTATGATCTTGAACATGCGACACTGACCGCGCCGTTCGACGCGCTTGTTTCCAGCCGCGCGGTCGAGTCCTTTACCACCGTTTCCGCGGGCACCCCGATCGTACGTATTCACGACATGTCTGAGCTGCGGATCGAGGTCGACGTGCCTGAAATTCTGTTTCAACGCTCGGGCCAGCAGGAAGACATCACCATCACCGCGAAATTCCCGGTGAGCGACGAGGTCTTCCCGCTGCAAATCCGCGAGTTTGATGCTGAATCTTCAAGCGTCGGTCAAACCTTCCGCATCCAATTTGGCCTGACACCGCCTGAAGGGCTGCAAATTCTGCCTGGTTCGTCGGCTACTGTGACCGTTCGGGTCAAGGACCAGAAACGGGGAATCTTTGTTCCGCCTACAGCCATTGTAGCCGATGTCGAAGGGGCGCTGGGCGTAATGGTGTTTTCTCCGACTGGGGCTGACCAAGGGACACTGCGCCGCGTCCCCGTTACCATCGAGCCCACGGAAACCGGTGATGTCAACGTACTGGACGGCCTAAGTGACGGGGAAGAAATCGTTGTCGCCGGCGGCGACGTTTTGATTGACGGTCAGGTGGTGCGCCGCTTTACCGGTCTTGCCAACTAAGGGGCGGATTGATGAACATCGCACGCGCATCCATTGATCGCCCTATCTATACATGGCTGGTCATCCTGATCGCCTTGTTCGGCGGTATCTGGGGATTTCTGTCGCTTGGCCGTCTGGAAGATCCAGCCTTCACAATCAAAAACGCCGTCATCGCAACCCAGTATCCGGGGGCAACGGCTGAACAAGTGGCGCTGGAGGTTTCAGAGCCACTGGAATCCGCTATCCAGCAGATGGGCGAGGTCAAGACAATCACATCAGTGAACCAGCCCGGTTTTTCGCTGATCGAGGTCGAGATTAACTCAGCCTATGATGGGACCGAGCTGCCGGAGATCTGGACCAAATTGCGCGCCAAGGTCCGTGACGCCTCACGGGAACTGCCATCCGGGGTGGGTGATCCGCTGGTCAATGACGGGTTTGGCGATGTGTTTGGCTTGTTTTATGCGGTCACGGCCGAGGGCTTCTCGGACGCTGAAAAACATGAGCTTTCCACATTTCTTCGGCGCGAACTACTGACGGTTGACGGTGTCGCGGATGTCGAGGTGATGGGCCTGCCGCAAGAGGCGATCTTTATCGAACCCGACCTGTCTATTTCGGTGAACCAGAACGTGCCTCTGCAGGCACTTACCGACGCGATTACAAATGCGGACTCGGTAAACTCGTCGGGGTCATTGCGATCAGAAGATGGCCGGACCGCGATATTAACCGCCGAAGGATCCGATACGGTTTCCGCCATTGCTGGCCTTTCTGTTGGATCGCAGGGCCAGGTTATCAACCTGTTCGATATGTCGAATGTACATCGTGGTCGCCTAACCGATCCTAATGTCATCATCCGGTTCAACGGGACCGAAGCTTTCACTCTGGGTATCGCTGGGCTTTCGACTGATAATATCGTTGAGGTCGGCAAGCGTGCTGACGCGAAATTTGCCGAGTTGGATTCTCAGATCCCCTATGGTGTCGAGATCCTGCCGATTTACCAGCAGCACGTCGTTGTTGAGCAGGCATCGAACGACTTTCTGGTGAACCTCGCGCTGTCGGTCTCTATTGTTGTTGCGGTTTTGGCCCTGTTCATGGGTTGGCGCGCGGCTGTGGTTGTGGGAACAACTCTGTTGCTGACCGTGGTTGGCACGTTGTTGTTCATGGCATTGTTCTCGATCGAGATGGAACGAATTTCGTTGGGCGCTTTGATCATCGCGATGGGTATGTTGGTGGACAACGCCATTGTGGTGGCCGAAGGAATGCAGATTGCAATGCTGCGCGGCAAGAATTCGCGTGATGCGGCGGATGAGGCTGCGGCCAAAACGCAAATTCCGCTGTTGGGAGCAACGGTGATTGGCATCATGGCTTTTGCCGGGATTGGTCTTAGCCCTGATGCGACGGGCGAGTTCTTGTTTTCGCTATTTGCTGTTATCGGGATATCGCTGCTGCTGAGCTGGACCCTGGCGCTGACGGTGACTCCGATGCTTGGGCACTATTTCTTCAAGCAGGGCAAAGAAGGTGAAATTGATGCCTATGGCGGGATCATGTTCCGTGTTTATGGCGCGATCCTAAACTGGGCGCTGCGGTTCCGTTGGATGGTGATTGCAATGCTGGTGGGCATTACCGTGGTCTGTTTCGCAGGATTTGGTTTGGTCAAACAACAGTTCTTTCCAGACTCGAATACACCGCTGTTTTTCGTGCATTACAACCTGCCGCAGGGCACACCCATTGCGCGCACCGCCGAGGATATGGCTGTTTTCGAAAACTGGCTGGCGGATCGGGACGATGTGGTATCTGTCACGACATTTGTTGGGCAAGGAGCAACTCGTTTTTTGTTGACCTACTCTTCGGAAAAACCGAACCCCAGCTACGGTCACATGATCATCCGGACGGAAACATTGGATGACATTCCGGCTTTGCGGGCGGATCTCGAGGCGTTTGGCTCGGCGCAGTTCCCCGAAGGCAAGTTCCGCACCAAGCGGCTGGTCTTTGGTCCTGGCGGCGGTGATCCAATTCAGGCCCGTTTCTCGGGAAGCGATCCGGCGGTGCTTCGGCAACTTGCGAATGAGGCTGTGCAGACGATGCGCGCGGCCTCGCCCAATGCGCTGAACGTCTATCACGACTGGCGCGAACAAGGGCTGGCTGTCCAGCCAATTTATGCGACCGAACGGGCGCAGACCGCAGGGGTGTCGCGCGAAGATATCGCGGCGACTCTGCAATTCTCGACCGATGGGATCACTGGTGGTGTGTTCCGCGAACGCGACCGCCTGATTCCGATCATCTTGCGCCGCCCAGTGGACGGGGATTATTCGATCGTGGATCAGGTTGTATTCTCGGACCAGTCGCAGAAATTCGTGCCGATCGAGCAGATGGTCGACAGGTTCGAATATAAGGCACTCAATACGCTGGTTCACCGCCGGGATCGTGTGCTGACCATTACGGTAGGGGCCGACATCCCGCCGGATTTGACAGCTGCGCAGGTTCATTCCGAAGTCCGCACAGCCATCGAAAGCATGGAGCTGCCAGCGGGCTATCGACTGGAATGGGGTGGAGAGTTCGAGAATGCTGGCGATGCAAATAAAAGCCTGGGTCGTCAGTTGCCGTTGAGCCTGTTGATCATGGTTCTGATTTCGGTGCTGATATTCAACGCCATTCGTCAGCCGATCATTATCTGGCTGTTGGTACCGATGTCGGTAAACGGAGTGGTGATCGGTCTGCTGGGCACGGGTCTGCCGTTCACATTTACGGCGCTACTGGGACTGCTTAGCCTATCGGGGATGCTGATCAAGAATGGCATCGTTTTGGTCGAAGAGATCGACTTGGTACGTGCAACCGGTCAGGGGCTGCGTGAATCGATCATCGAGGCTTCGGTCTCGCGTTTGCGCCCGGTGATGCTGGCCGCAATCACGACGATTTTGGGTATGGCTCCGTTGTTGACGGATGCGTTCTTCAGGTCGATGGCGGTGACTATCATGGGAGGTCTGGCCTTTGCCACGGTCCTTACCATGGTGGCGGCCCCCGTGTTTTACATGGTATTCTTCCTGCCGGAGGAACGGCGCAAGAAACCACCGCAGCCGGTTGTCTAAATGAAAAACCCCCGGTCATGGACCGGGGGTTTTGCTTTATTCTGGTGTAGTGGGGGAAGGTCAGCCTTGCAGGGACCTGACCTCGACATCACCTTCGGCCTGCGCCTTTATCGCCAACGCGGCAGCGTGGCTGGCGGCGGCGGTGGTGAAATATGGGATCTTGTCATAAAGCGCGATGGACCGGATGGCCTTGCTGTCCTCGACCGCCTGTGCACCTTCGGTGGTATTCATCACCAACTGTACCTGACCATCTTTAAGCATGTCAGCCACGTCAGGACGGCCCTCATAGACCTTGTTGACCAGATCACAGGCAATACCGTGCTCGGCCAGCCAGCTTTGCGTTCCGCGGGTGGCGACAAGGGCAAAGCCCTGCGCGGCCAGAACCTGTGCAGCCTCAAGCATGGCAGGCGTCTTGTCGGCATCCTTGATCGAAATAAACGCACGTCCCGAGGATGGCAGCACCATTCCCGCACCCATCTGTGCTTTGAGGAAGGCGCGGGGGAAGTCGCGGTCCCAGCCCATGACTTCTCCGGTCGAGCGCATCTCAGGCCCCAGAATAGTGTCGACGCCGGGGAACCGGGCGAAGGGCAGCACCGCCTCTTTCACCGAGAACCACGGCATATCCGGGTCTGCCAGTGTCATCTGGTCGGCGATCTTGGTGTCGTCCACGGTCTTGTAAGCCGGGCGCAACGGGAAATCCGCCAGCTTCTCGCCCGCCATCACACGCGCGGCGATGGAGGCAATGGCGCTGTCCGTGGCTTTGGCCACGAATGGGACGGTGCGTGAGGCGCGCGGGTTGACTTCGATCAGGTAGATATCATCATCCTTGATCGCGAACTGAATGTTCATCAGGCCGACAACGTTCAGCGCCTTGGCCAGCTTGAAGGTCTGTTCCTTGATCCGGCCAATCACCTCTTTCGACAGCGAGTAGGGCGGCAGCGAACAGGCGCTATCGCCCGAATGCACGCCAGCCTCTTCGATATGCTGCATGATGCCTGCGACATGTACGTCCGTGCCGTCGCACAGGGCGTCGACATCCAGTTCAACCGCGCCCGCCAGATAGCTGTCTAGCAGCACAGGGCTGTCGCCCGAGACCACCACGGCCTCGTTGATATAGCGCCGCAGCTGGTCCATATCGCGCACGATTTCCATCGCGCGGCCACCCAGAACATAGGAGGGACGGATCACCAGCGGAAAGCCGATATCCTCGGCGATTTTCAGCGCCTGCTCGTCGGTCGATGCGATGCCGTTATTGGGCTGTTTCAGGTCCAGTTCATTGACCAGCGCCTGAAACCTTTCGCGGTCTTCGGCGAGGTCGATGGCGTCGGGTGTAGTGCCGAGGATCGGAATGCCTTCTTCTTCCAGCGCGTTGGCCAGTTTTAGCGGGGTCTGACCACCGAACTGAACGATAACACCGTGCAGCGTGCCGTTTTCCTGTTCTTTCGTCAGGATTTCCATCACGTGTTCAAAAGTTAGCGGTTCGAAATACAACCGGTCTGAAGTGTCATAGTCGGTCGAAACCGTTTCGGGGTTACAGTTGATCATGATGGTCTCATAGCCCGCATCGGTCAGTGCGAAGCAGGCGTGACAACAGCAATAGTCGAATTCGATCCCCTGACCGATCCGGTTGGGTCCGCCGCCCAGGATAACAACCTTCTTGCGGTCACTCGGGCGCGCCTCGCACTCAACATCACCCATCATAGGGGCTTCGTAGGTCGAGTACATATAGGGCGTCTGCGCCTCAAACTCGGCAGCGCAAGTGTCGATGCGCTTGAATACTGCGTTAACACCCAGATTGCGGCGGGCGCGGCGTACATTGCCTTCGTCACGGCCTGTCAGGTTGCCCAGGCGCGCATCGGTAAAGCCAAGCATTTTCAGCCTGCGGATGCCTTCTTCGGTCACCGGCAGGCCGTCTTTGCGCAACTGACGCTCGGCCTCGATGATCTCGCGGATGCGGGCCAGGAACCAAGGGTCAAATTTGGTGACCCCAAATATCTCATCATCGGTCAATCCGTGACGCATGGCCTGCGCGATGGTGCGCAGACGGTCGGGGGTTTGCTTGCTGATCGCTTTGATCACCGCGACTTTGTCACTGACCTCGTCCCAGACACCAACGTTCAGGCCGGGGATTTCTACTTCATCAAAGCCAGTCAGGCCGGATTCCATCGA
Organism: Ruegeria sp. CDSA221; assembly: GCF_059611825.1. Classification (NCBI taxonomy): domain Bacteria; kingdom Pseudomonadati; phylum Pseudomonadota; class Alphaproteobacteria; order Rhodobacterales; family Roseobacteraceae; genus Ruegeria; species Ruegeria sp. CDSA221. The sequence continues at coordinate 329,760 of NZ_JBXWPK010000005.1, read as the reverse complement.
AGCCAGCGCCTTTTGCATCGATTCGTGGATCGTGCGGCCAATGGACATGGCCTCACCCACCGATTTCATCGCCGTGGTCAGGTAAGGTTCAGAGCCGGGGAACTTTTCGAACGCAAATTTCGGAATTTTTGTCACGACATAGTCGATGGTTGGCTCGAAGGAGGCGGGCGTGACCTTGGTGATGTCATTGTCCAGCTCGTCCAGCGTATAGCCAACAGCCAGCTTGGCCGCGATCTTCGCAATCGGGAACCCGGTCGCCTTGGACGCCAGCGCGGACGAACGCGACACGCGGGGGTTCATCTCGATCACGACCATTCGGCCGTCTTCGGGGTTGATCGCCCATTGTACGTTCGAACCGCCAGTCTCGACCCCAATCTCGCGCAGAACGGCGATGGAGCCGTTGCGCATGATCTGGTATTCTTTGTCGGTCAGTGTCAGGGCAGGGGCCACAGTGATCGAGTCGCCGGTATGCACACCCATCGGGTCGATATTCTCAATGGAACAGACGATGATGGCGTTGTCGGCCGTGTCGCGTACCACCTCCATCTCATACTCTTTCCAACCCAGCAGGCTCTCATCGACGAGGATTTGGTTTACCGGCGAGGCATCCATGCCCGAGCGGCAGAAGTGAATATAATCCTCGCGGTTATAAGCCACACCGCCGCCGGTGCCGCCCATGGTAAAGGCGGGGCGAATGATGGCAGGCAGGCCGATGTCTTCCAGATCGCCCAAGGCAATCTGGACGCCAGCATCAAGATCGGTGGAGCCGTCGTCGCGCTTGGGGGCGGTAACGATGGTGGCCTTGGGGTTTTCGATGCCCAGCCGATCCATCGCTTCGCGGAATAGTTTGCGGTCTTCGGCCATTTCGATGGCGTCGCGGGTCGCACCGATCATCTCGACACCGAACTCGTCCAGTACGCCCATCTCTTCCAGTGCAAGTGAGGTGTTCAGTCCGGTCTGCCCACCCATTGTGGGCAACAAGGCGTCGGGGCGTTCTTTCTCGATGATCTTGGCGACAACTTCGGGCGTGATCGGCTCGATATAAGTGGCATCGGCCAGACCGGGATCGGTCATGATTGTAGCTGGGTTTGAGTTTACCAGAATGACCCGGTATCCTTCTTCGCGCAGGGCTTTACAGGCCTGTGCGCCTGAATAGTCGAATTCGCAGGCCTGACCGATGACAATGGGGCCCGCCCCGATGATCATGATCGACTGGATGTCGGTTCTTCTCGGCATAGCCTGTTTCCTTCGGTTAACTGCGAGTCAGGGCACCGCCCGCGTGCCCAAATTGTTCTGCGTTATAGGGACCGCGCCAAAAGGTTCAAGAGGTATCGGAAACAGGGGCGAAATTGCCGCTTTCCCCTCTTTCCCTTACCGCCGTATTGTCTATACCGCGCAGCACGACAAATGAGGATGCACGTGCGTATTCGTTTTGATCAGGGGCCGGCCGGATCGGGAACTTATTTCGAACGGCCAGACCGGGTGATCCGCGCAGACAAAGCGGAAGACGTGCCACAGGCTTTGGCGGCGCTGGATGAGGCACGCGCGGATGGGGCCTGGCTGGCCGGTTATGCAAGCTATGAGCTTGGATATGCGTTGGAACCCCGCCTGTTGGACCGGATGCCTACTGACCGCCGCCTGCCACTGCTGTGTTTCGGTGCCTATGATGCGCCAGGCCAGTGCGATCTGCCCGCACCCCTAGGCGGTGTCGCCGAATTCACACCGCGCTGGGACGAGGCAAGATATGCAAGCGCCTTTCAGCTGGTCCACGATGCGATCGGGGCAGGGGATATCTATCAGGCCAACCTGACGTTCCCCATTGACCTGACATTGCAAGGGGATAGCGCCGCGCTTTATGCGGCGTTGGCTGTGGGCCAGCCGGTCGGTCACGGAGCGCTGGTTCAGCAGGATGATTTGCCCGATTTGCTCAGCCGCTCGCCAGAGTTGTTCTTTCGCACCGGTGCAGATCGGACGATCGAAACCCGCCCGATGAAGGGCACACAACCCCGCAGCGAAGACATGGCCGAGGACGCGCGCCGCCGCGATTTCTTGTCGAGAGACGAGAAGAACCGCGCTGAAAACCTCATGATCGTTGACCTTCTGCGCAATGACATCAGCCGGGTTGCGCTGCCGGGGTCCGTAAAGGTACCCGAGCTATTCAAGGTCGAAACATATGCAACCGTGCATCAGATGATCTCGCTGGTGCAGGCACAGCTGCATCTTGGGGCAGAACTTTCCGATATCCTAAACGCGTTGTTTCCCTGCGGCTCGATCACAGGCGCGCCCAAAATTCGCGCGATGGAGATTTTGACCGATCTCGAACCCTGGCCACGCGATATCTATTGTGGTGCTATCGGTTGGGCCGCGCCAGACGGGCGATCCGAGTTCAACGTGGCTATTCGCACGCTGATGGTCGAGGGCAACAAGGCCACGCTGAATGTGGGTGGGGGCGTTGTCTGGGACAGCACAGCCCCATCCGAATATGAGGAAGCGCTATGGAAGGCACGTTTCGCCCACCAGCTGACCCTGACTTCCGTCTGATCGAAACGCTGGCATTCCGGCCAGAGAGCGGGTTTGTGCGTGTTGGAAAACACCTGGCCCGGATGGAACGTTCGGCACGGGCATTGGGGCTTCCTTTTGATGCAGGGCGCGCGATTGCAACGCTCGACCAAGTTGCGGGTTCAAACTCGTTGCGCTGTCGATTGACGATGGACATCAGTGGCGGGTTTGGCGTGACAACTGGTGCACTGGCGGATAACCCGTCCGTCTGGCGGGTCGCAGTTCCCAATACGAGGCTTGCCGCCTCTGATATCTGGTTGCAGCACAAGACGACGCAGCGCGATGTTTATGACCGGGCCCGGGCGGCACTGCCCGAGGGCGTAGATGAGTGGCTGTTTCTGAATGAGCGTGACGAAGTGTGCGAGGGCACCATCACTAACATCTTTCTAGACATGCCCGATGGTCGTTGCCTGACGCCGCCTTTGTCCTCCGGCTTGCTTCCAGGAATTTTGCGCGAAGAATTGCTGGAAAATAATAAAGTCAGCGAGGCGGTGCTGACCATGACCGACCTGCAAAGCGCGGAAAGCTTCTGGATGGGCAATTCCTTGCGAGGCCTGATCTGGGCGGAACTGGCGGTACTGTGAACAGGCAAACCGATTGGACTGAAGCCGCAGCACCTTCCCGTTGGTTGCGACTGGAATTCGGTTTGTTCTTCGTCGCCATACCTGTGCTGATCGCCGTACTTTTCCGACCCAACTGGATGTTTCCATCGCTGTTTACCTTTACGGCCATCGGGATCGTGTTGTTGCATTTCACGCACGGATTTGCCTGGGCGGAATTGAGATATAACTGGCGCAACTGGTCCTGGCCGGAAGTCGCCGGCTTTGCTGTGGGAATGACCCTGTTTTGTGTTGCGCTAGTACGACTGACCCGTCCCGAAGCTGCCTTTTTCCTGTTGCACAACCAACCCGAGCTGCTGGCGATGATTTGGGTGTTTTACCCATTCGTTTCCGCCCTGCCGCAAGAGCTGCTGTTCCGGTCGCTGTTCTTTCGTCGCTACCACGCAATCCTGCCCAATGGACGCACAGCTTATCTGCTGAATGCATCGCTCTTCTCGCTTGCGCATTTGATGTATTGGAGCTGGATCGTAGCTCTGATGACATTTGCCGGAGGGTTGCTGTTTACCTGGGCCTATCGCAAACGCGGATCGTTTTTCTATGCGGTTCTGCTGCATGCCATCGCGGGGAACATCATCTTTGCGGTGGGTCTGGGCATCTATTTCTACTCAGGCAACGTGCAAAGGCCGTTTTGACGGTGCGACTTGCCTTGACTTTCCCAGTCTGACGCGGTGTATCGGCCCGACCAATTCTGCGCCCGAAGGGATATGATCCATGCACGCCTATCGCAGCCACACCTGCGCCGCTCTGACCGCCGCCAATGTCGGTGAAACCGTTCGCCTGTCTGGCTGGGTGCATCGGGTCCGAGATCACGGCGGCGTTCTATTCATCGACCTTCGCGATCATTTCGGCGTCACACAGATCTTGTGCGACGGCGACAGCGCGGCATTCGCCGAACTGGAAAAAGTCCGCTCGGAATGGTGTATCCGTATCGATGGCACAGTCAAAGCGCGCGCCGCCGATCTGGTGAACGCGAAATTGCCCACGGGCGAGATCGAAGTTTACGTGCGCGAGTTGGAAGTACTGGGCGCCGCTGACGAGCTGCCGCTGATGGTGTTCGGCGATCAGGAATACCCTGAGGAAACGCGCCTGCGCTATCGCTATCTGGACCTGCGCCGCGAAGTGATGCAGCAGAATATGACCTTGCGCTCGGACGTTGTTGCTTCGATGCGCCGCCGGATGTGGGATCAGGGCTTCCGCGAGTATCAGACGCCAATCATCACGGCGTCTTCGCCCGAAGGCGCGCGCGATTTCCTCGTTCCGTCACGTCTTCACCCGGGTAAGTTTTATGCCCTACCGCAGGCTCCTCAACAGTTCAAACAGCTGATCATGGTGTCGGGCTTTGACAAGTATTTCCAGATTGCGCCCTGTTTCCGCGACGAAGATCCGCGTGCCGACCGCTCCCCCACCGATTTCTACCAGCTTGACCTTGAGATGTCGTTTGTTGAGCAGCAGGACGTATTCGACACGATTCAGCCCGTTCTGACCGGCGTGTTTGAAGAGTTCGGCGGCGGCCGTAAAGTCGATCAGGACTGGCCGCAGATTTCCTACAAGGACGCGGCACTGTGGTATGGCAGCGATAAGCCCGACCTGCGGAATCCTATTAAAATGCAAGTGGTCTCCGACCACTTCCGCGGGTCTGGGTTCGCGATTTTCGCGAAGCTGTTGGAGCAGGATGGCACCCAAATCCGCGCTATCCCTGCGCCGACGGGTGGCAGCCGCAAGTTCTGCGACCGCATGAACGCCTTTGCCCAGAAAGAGGGTCTGCCCGGTATGGGCTATATCTTCTGGCGCGATCAGGGCGAAGGGATGGAGGCCGCCGGTCCACTGGCCAAAAACATTGGCCCTGAACGGACCGAGGCGATCCGCCAGCAGTTGGGTCTGGGCGTCGGAGACGCGGCGTTCTTCCTGGGTGGCAAACCGAAAGCCTTTGAAAAGGTGGCCGGCAGGGCGCGCGATGTGATCGGTGATGAACTGAACCTGACCGAGAAAGACCGCTTTGCCTTTGCCTGGATCGTCGATTTCCCGATCTATGAGCAAGACGAAGAAACCGGTGCGATCGACTTTGAACACAACCCCTTCTCGATGCCGCAGGGCGGGATGGAGGCGCTGAACGGCAATCCTCTGGACGTGCGCGGTTATCAATATGACTTGGCCTGTAACGGATACGAGCTGGTCTCGGGCGCGATCCGGAACCACAAGCCCGAGATCATGCTGAAGGCCTTTGAGCTGGCTGGCTATGGCGCGGATGAGGTGAAATCCCGCTTTGGCGCGCTGTTCAACGCCTTCCACTATGGCGCCCCGCCGCACGGTGGCTGTGCAGCTGGTATCGACCGGATCGTGATGCTTTTGGCCGATGAAGCCAATATCCGCGAGGTCATGATGTTCCCGATGAACCAGCGCGCCGAGGATCTGATGATGCAGGCACCGTCCGACCCGGCCTCGGACCAGCTGATGGAGTTGGGCCTGCGGATTATCCCTCAGGACTGATAGAAAACCCGCCACAGTCGCCTGTGGCGGTTTTTTTTTCTGTTTTCAACCCATTCCCAATTCGCTGTTAGCGGGTTTACAGGAAATGGTCCTTTTTCCTCTCGCGGCTGTTCCGAATGTCACGCGCGCTGACGCGTGTCTGTCTGTATGCCCACAGACAAAGGAGCGATGCGGTAATTAGATATGCGGTTGTCACTTCAGATAGCCTCGCGCTGTTCCAGACGGGCCTGCACTATTCCCGCAACCTGGGCTGTCAGAGCGGTGATGGGCATACCTGCGGCGAGTGAGGCTGCCAACTGCTGGGCGGCTTCGGCCAGAACCGTATCTTCCGCATCACGGGCAACTCCGCGCAGGAATTGGGCAGCATAGTCCAGTGACCGATGGTCATTCGGTCCGGCCAGAACATCGGCAATATGTGCCATGTCGTCCTGATAGGCCATAGGATCGGGGCATATCACCTCATCCCGAACGGCGTGGAGCGTGCAGGGGCGGCGGTCTTCAGGTAGGCAATTCAGAATAGACGATTGGAAATAGGACAGTGAGTTAAGCGGTTTGGCAAGAAACCCGTCCGCACCAACCTCTGTCGCAAGGGTTTTTGAATTGTCGTCGCCTGACATGCCCAGAATCGCTCCGATCCGGGGCGTAGTCATGGCCAGCTCGGCAATCAGATCAGCGCCAGAGCCATCGGGTAGTCCCATATCCACCAAGATCACCGAAGGTCGATAGATCTGAAGATGGCGCCGGGCGGACTTCAGGCAATCGGCCCGCCTGATCCGCGCCCCCGAATGCAAACACATTAACCGGATAGCGTCGCAGGCATAGCGGCTGTCCTCAACAACCAAAATGGTTTGTCCCAGCAGCGGCCGCGTGGCCGTTGGCTGTGCGGGTGCGGTGAAGGGGCTCGAATCGTCCATGGCAGAACTCCTATTCAGCAGATGCTTCACGCTAGGAACTTCTGGCTAACACGGGGTTAACGGCAATTTGGCGCACTTGTCCTTTGCCTGATCTGTCCCCATAACCGCTGCAACGCAGAAGGTAGGAGAGTTCCATGATTGGCCGCTTAAACCACGTTGCCATTGCCGTCCCTGATCTTGTGGCGGCGTCTGAACAGTACCGCAGCGCTTTAGGTGCCAAGGTTGGCGCGCCGCAGGATGAACCTGATCACGGCGTTACTGTGGTGTTCATTGAATTGCCCAACACCAAGATCGAGTTGCTTTATCCTCTGGGCGATGACAGCCCGATCAACGGTTTTCTAGAGAAGAACCCCGCCGGCGGAATCCATCATGTCTGCTATGAGGTGGAAGATATCATTGCCGCGCGTGATCACCTGAAAGAAACCGGCGCCCGGGTGCTGGGTAGCGGTGAACCCAAGATCGGCGCGCACGGGAAACCGGTTCTTTTCCTGCATCCCAAAGATTTCAACGGCTGTCTGGTCGAGTTGGAACAAGTATAAACACCGGAGGTGTACACATGACGATCACTGCAGGACTGGTTCTGTTTGCCGTCATCTGGTTCATGACGCTTCTGGTGATTCTGCCGATCCGCATCAAGACCCAGGGTGATTTGGGCGAGGTCGTTCCCGGCACCCATTCAGGGGCCCCGGAAGTGCATCACATGAAGAAAAAGTTATGGATCACCACCGGGGTGTCGGTCGTGCTCTGGGTTATCATTGCAGGGATCATTATTTCGGGCGTGATTTCGGTACGGGATTTCGATTGGCTAAATCAAATGGAACCGCGAAACTAAGCTTCAGGGCGTTGGCCCTGACAGCTTATGAAAGATATGCGTGAATGTAGCAGCTCCAATAATCGGGATCACAAGGTTCACCAGCGGAATAGACAGTGGGATGGCCATCAACGTGCCCGCAAGCCAAATTGTTGACGAATGTTGTGCTCGCAGTTTTCGCGCGCCCTCACGCCCGATACGGCGCATGGCTGCCAGCGTAAAATACTCACGCCCCAGCAGAAATCCGTTCATCGCCCAAAAGATAAACGGGGCCAGTGGCGTGAAGATCGCATAAAGGATCAGCGCCAGAAGGTTGGCCAGGATCAACACGCCCATAAAGCCAAGCGCGTCAGTGATCGCATCGCCTATCGGGATGCGTGGAACCGTGGGCAGGCTCGGATAATGCCTGTCCTCTACAGCTTGCGCGACATCGTCCAGAAACACAGACGTGATGGCTGAGGCGACGGGAATCATCAGAAACACTGGCAGGATCAGCACCAGGAAAATGCCGGAATAGCTGAGGACGTCATTCAGCCAGGGAACTGCACCAATGAATGGCAGCGATATCTCGTCCCCTGACAGCCGGTTGATCAGCCAAATTGCACCGGCGCAGGCTGCGATCAGCATAAGAATGGTCAGACCAATGCCCCGAAGCAGGACCCCGCGGAATTTCGGGTCTCCGATCTGGCCAAGCGCTGAAAAAAAGGCGTTGAGGATGATCATTCTGTGACCCATTCGGTCAGGGCATCAACATCCGGGCGAGGGCGGTCGGGAGGGGTCGAGCCCTCGGTCGCGATATGGATCAATCCGGCAACACTCTCGTTATCCCGCAATCCAAACGCCTTGCGACAGAATTCTGGATCGTGGGTTTGCCAGCCAGACAACCAATTCGCGCCCCATCCTGCGGTCAAAGCAGCGTTCAGCAAAGCAAGGCAAACAGCCCCAGCTGAATAGGTCTGCTCGATGGCTGGAATCTTTTCCGAAGGCTTCTGAACCTCGATCACAGCGACGGCGAGATGGCCTAAATCAAACTGTCCGCGCGCTTTTTCAATGTCTTGAGGGGATTTGCCAAGCGCCTCACCGCATTCCTGCGTCAGCCCCGACAGGCGCCCCATTGCGCCTTTTTCAAGCACGATGAACCGCCAAGGTTCCAGTTTTCCGTGATCCGGGCTGCGGGCTGCTGCGGTCAGCAGGGGCATCAGCTGCACACGGTCGGGGGCCGGTTCAATCAACGTTTTGGCTGGGCGCGACCGACGGGTCTGCAGGAACTCAAAAGCGGCCGGATTCTTCAAGGACATATGTTAACTTCCTTTACATAGGCTGTCTGTATCTGGTTGAACGTCTGGCGAGTTTCAAGTGCAATCGGCTGGACCAGTTGGATCAATTTCATTCCCCGCCCAACCGTGCAAGGGTCTTTGTTAACAGAAGGTGCCAATGGGAAAACCGAAACTAAGAAATCTTCCAGACCTGAGCGACCGTGTAGCACCGAATGCTGAGATTGCGGTCAGGGTTACCCCGAAAGCCGCAGCAGACAGGATTTTGGTTCAGGACGGAACGATCAGAATATATATCACTGCACCGCCCGAAAACGGCAGGGCAAATGAAGCCACACGGGAGATTCTGGCGGTGGCGCTGGGGGTTGCTCCGTCCGCACTCATCCTGAAGCGCGGCCAGACATCGCGCGAGAAAGTCTTTGTGTGTCAGGCCTGACCGGGGGTTTCGCGAATTTGGTAAACACCTTCGGGCAGATCCAGTGCCGCAGCCAGATCACGAACCTGTTCGGGCGAAAGCGTAATCTTCTGAACCTGGTCAGTGCGCGGATCCAGTTGTTCCAGCGTTACGCATTCTGCAAAATTGTTAATAACCACATCCTCGTTCAGAGGCTTCTCGCCTTCGTCCACCAGGGTTATGACCGTCGAGTCGAATTCATGCTCAATCGAAAACATGTTTCCAGCTTGCCGGGCGGAACATTGCAATGCAACCCGTTCTTGGGAAATCGTCCGGTGGCGAACCGCCTTGTGTCGGGCTATGTTCGACGAAAAGGCATGACCGGACCAAAGGAAATAGTATGCGTCGCCTGATCTTGATGATATTTGGTCTGGTTCTGTCGGCCTGTGACACCGGTTCGTTACGCGTTCAGCCGGTAGAGGAATGGCAACAACCTTCAACTGATTTTCAGGTCGATGTGCTGACCTTTCGCGAAATCAGTCAAAGGGTCGGGGATGTGGCGCGCGCAGAGTGCAAGCGGCGCAGTAATGTCAGCAACTGCGATTTTTCGATCGTGGTTGATCTGAACCCTCGCGCACCAGCAAATGCTTTTCAAACCTTGGATGACGACAATCAACCAGTCATAATCTTCACCCGTGCGATGATTCAATCGGTGGAAAACGCCGATGAACTGGCCTTTGTGATGGGGCATGAATCTGCTCATCACATCCTGCGCCATATTCCCCGCCAGTCCGAAAACTCACGAGAAAGTGCCGCGATTTTTGGCGAGCTTGCACGCATAGCGGGGGCAAATGACGCCGATCTTGAACAGGCGCAGAAGCTGGGCGCGCAGGTGGGTGCCCAGATATATGTCAAGGACTTTGAACTGGAAGCGGACCGGTTGGGAACGATCATCACGCACCGGGCAGGTTATAATCCCTTGTTAGGAGCCCGCTATTTTGCCCGAATTCCTGACCCGGGCGATCGTTTTCTAGGCACCCATCCACCGAATGCTCAGCGCGTCGAAATTGTTTTGGAAACCTCGCGGCAGCTTGGGCTGACACAATGACGGGACTGAAACGGTTGGGGGTTGTCTTGACGGACCGCGGATCGAAATATGCCGTGTCCGGCGCTTTGGTCAGTTCCCGTGACGAGGTGGCTGCTGTCCTGCAGGACCTGAAATCTAACAAAAGCTATGCCAAGGCCACGCACAATACCTGGGCCGCAATCCTGCCTACTGGTGCGCTCAAGGCGGATGACGGGGAAAGCGGTGCCGGAATGGTGATTCTGCGCATGCTGGAAAGGGCCGAACTGAGCGGTCATATCGTCATTGTCACTCGATGGTATGGCGGAAAAAAGCTGGGCGGTGATCGATTCCGACGGGTGCAGGATGCAACACGGGCTTATCTGGACGAACTGGAATTGGGACTTTGACCTGCGTCAAGGCTTGGGCTGTTTCGTATTGCTAGTCTGATCGGACAAAGCGAAACGGAAAGGAATGCCAATGCCCGATCGCGAAACGCTTAGGCATCATGCTGGTCTTGTTGACCGTATGGCTGGCAAGCTGGGGGTGGATCTGCAGGAATCTGCAATCGCTGGACATATATCGGTGGATCAGATTACCGATGCGGTTCTGCGATGCACCGATTGCCCGAACCCGGGCCATTGCCAATCTTTTTTGAATCAACCGGTTCTGGCAGCGCAGACCCCCGAATATTGCCGGAACCAGGATTTGTTAAGCAAGTTGATCCCTTAGGGGGGCCGCAATGCCGCGCCTTGGACACCTCATGACTCATTTGCGCCTTGTGTTGAGGATGGGGCAAACTACGGGTACGGATATTGTGCGGGCCCACAATAAAGGTCGGCTAAGTCAGGAAGACTGGGCTGAAATGATCCGCCTGTGTCAGGGATGTGGCTGGGCGGCTGCCTGTCCGGATTGGATGGAAAGACATCCAGATGTTGCAGGAGCACCACAAACCTGCCCGAACAAACATCAATTCGCCGCGTTGAAAGTAATACAAATGCAGGAATTGGGATGAAACACGCTGTACTGGGCGACGTGGAAAAGCACTTTTGGCTGACTCGATCTGTTGCCCGATGCCTTAAGATCTCGTTGACCGAAGCCATGTCCGACGGGCGGTTGAGTCCGGATGAATACGCCGAGATGGTAACGCGTTGCCGGGCCTCGGACTGTCACGAGAAATGCACGATATGGCTGGCCGCACAGCAATCTGATCCTCGTTCAGCGCCCGGGTTCTGCGTAAATAGCCAGGTTTTCAACCGGCTGAAGTGATCAGATCTTGGAATGTGTCCCGTCGCAAAACGGTGGGTTAGCGCAGTTTTTACAGCCGCAGAAGAACAGTTTCTTGCTGGTATCAGCCGTGAACTTGACCGGTTCAAAGCCGGTTCCTTTGTGAGATCCATCACAAAATGGCTGCCGATTGGACCGGCCGCACGAGCACCAGAAATAGCTTTTTCCTTCGGTTACTTCGATTGGATAGGGCGCTTTTTGCGCAATGACAGGACCTTCTGGCATCTGATTTCTCCGTTCGCTGACTTTCCCCAGTCTATCGCCTGAACAGATGTGCCGAAAGCAGTAGCTGCCACGCGGCACCCATTCCATGGGCAATCCCCCCGGCATGGTTTTGCCTGCTTTCGCAAACGCGCTGTTGATTTTATTGCAAAATTACCAACCACACCGTATTGTGAAGTCGGCCCCATGTTCAGGGCAATAACAGAAATTAATTAGAGGAATGACGGACATGAAACTCAAATTTGCTGCCGTTAGTGCGTTTGCCCTGGTTCTGGCTGCTTGCTCGCAACAGGAAGAGCCGACACCGGTATACATTACCCCAGATTATGACAAATACGGCACGCCGAGCTGCCCGGCAGGGACAGATCTGGCGACGACCGAAGCAGGTCAGACCGTATGTAATCCGACTGCTCAATAAGATTTTCGCGGGCGGATTCCGACATAGCCGCCCGCACAATCGAACAAAAAAGCCGCCCTATGGGTGGCTTTTTTATTGCCTGTCATACGGTGTTAGGGTTTCTGTTTGACCTATTGAATTACCGAGGTCGCATGAGAAAACTTGTCACCCATCTAAAGGACCGCATCCGCTGGAGCTGGCAGGGATTGGCTGCCACTTGGCACAGTGAATACTCGTTCCGCGCTTGGGTCTGCACCAATCTTGTTTCTGCGGGTCTGGCCCTGTGGCTGCCCCTGAGCGACGGCGTTCGGGCTCTGATACTGGTGATCGGTCTGTTGGTTCTGGTGGCTGAACTGTTCAACACGGCGATCGAACGGGCGGTGGATCATACTTCGACCGAACACAATCTATTGGCCGGGCAAGCCAAAGACGCCGCCAGCGCTGCGGTGGCACTGACTGCTTTGGCTGGCGGATTGGCCTGGGTTATCGGGCTGTTGAGCCTTTTTTGACTGCCGCTGGGTCGGTCAATTCAGGTAGGTGTGGTTAGCGAAGCTTGCCCCATAGATCATATTCCCCGGCCTCGTCCACCTCGACCGAGACAATGTCGCCCGGCTTCAGGGCCTCAAACCCCTCGTCGATGAACAGATTGCCGTCAATCTCGGGCGCATCTGCGGTGGTGCGACAGGTCGCGGCCTCATCGTCGATATCATCCACGATGACTTGCAGGGTATGGCCGACCTTGGCGGCCAGTTTGGCCTCGGAAATCGCCTGAGCCTTTTCCATGAACCTTTCCCATCGGTCTTGTTTGACATCGGCGGGCACATGGTCAGGAAGGTCGTTGGATCGGGCTCCTTCGACGTTCTCGTACTGAAAGCAGCCGACGCGATCCAGTTGCGCCTCGTCCATCCAGTCCAGAAGGGTCTGGAACTCAGCCTCGGTCTCGCCGGGATAGCCCACGATAAAGGTGGATCGCAGAGTGATGTCAGGACAGGTCGCGCGCCAGGCAGCGATCTCGTCCAATGTTCTGGCAGCTGCAGCGGGGCGGGCCATTCGTTTCAAAACATCCGGATGTGCGTGTTGAAAAGGGATATCCAGATAGGGCAGCACGTTGCTGCCCGCATCCGCCATCAGCGGGATCAGTTCACGTACATGCGGGTAGGGATAGACATAGTGCAGACGAATCCAGGCATCCAACTGACCCAATTCACGCGCCAGATCGGTGATATGGCTGCGGACCTCACGGTCTTTCCAGGGATTCACATCGTATTTCCGGTCCAACCCATAGGCCGAGGTGTCCTGAGAGATCACCAGCAATTCGCGCACACCGTTATCGACCAGCTTTTCCGCCTCGCGCAGAACAGCATGCGCCGGACGGCTGGCCAGTTTGCCGCGCATGTCCGGGATGATGCAAAACTTGCATTTGTGGTTACAGCCCTCGGATATCTTGAGATAGCTGTAGTGGCGCGGCGTCAGTTGAACGTTGGCCGCAGGCAGCAGATCCACGAAGGGGTCGGGATCAGGCGGCACGGCCTTGTGTACCGCGTCCAGCACCTGTTCGTATTGATGTGGTCCCGTGACGGCCATGATACGCGGGTGATGCTCGCGGATGTAATCGGGTTCGGCCCCCAGGCATCCGGTTACGATAACCTTGCCGTTTTCTACCAAAGCCTCGCCGATGGCATCCAGAGACTCCGCCTTGGCGCTGTCCAGAAATCCGCAGGTATTCACAATCACGGCATCTGCGCCTGAATAGTCCGGCGAGATGCCGTATCCTTCGGCCCTCAGGCGCGTCAGAATCCGCTCGCTGTCGACCAAAGCCTTGGGGCAACCCAGCGATACCATGCCGATGGTCGGCTGGTTCGGACGTGGTGTATCAGTGATCCGGGCAGCAGGTGCCAGGTCGGGGCGGAGGTTTGGCGGGTTTGTGGTCATGGCGCGGCATATAGTGGGGAAAGCTTCCCCTTGCAAATGCGCTGCCGTCTTTGAATGATCTTTTTATAGCGTGCCAAATAAGTCGGAGAGCAGAAAATGAAATGGCTAATGCGCATCCTGTTCCTTTTGGTGGCTGTGGTCGGTCTTGTCATCGGCGCGTTGCTGCTGATGCCGGGCGACAAGTTGGCGACCATTCTGGCCGAGCAGGTCAAGGCACAAACCGGGCGTGATCTGAAACTGTCGGGGGGCGTTAAGCTGTCCTTCTGGCCTGTGCTGGGCATGGAAACCGGGGCGGTTTCCTTCGGAAATGCCTCGTGGGCGGGGTCTGAGCCGATGCTGAGCGCCGAAAGCCTGGCGGTTGGGGTCGATACCTTGGCCATTTTGTCCGGCGATGTGCTGATCAAACGGATTATTGCCGAGAATCCGACCCTCAGACTTGAACTGTCAGACGGGCGCGGAAACTGGGAGTTTGACACGGCCGTCGCCCCGACAGCCAGCGGCTCGGGTGGATCAAAACCGGCCGATGCATCGCGTGCGGTGACACTGGAGCATCTGAAACTGACTCAGGCGCGTCTGATCTTTGTTGAAAATGGATCGGCCCGATTTGATGTCGCAGATGTGGATTTGTCTGCTAGTTGGCCAGCAGTCTCGGCCCCCATGGTTCTGGATGCACAAATGCCGGTTCCGGGTGGTGAGGCCCGCGTGGATATCAAGATACCCGACTTGCCGGCTTATGCCACGGGCGCGGCATCCGAGATTGAACTTGCACTTGCGGCCCCTGGTGGTGACATCGGATTTGACGGGCGCGTCAACCTTGCCGGAGAGATGGACGGCAAGCTGCAGTTGAAAACCAAAGACACGGAAAAAATGCTGGCCGCGTTCGGTCAGGAGGGCGTTGGAGTGCCGCACGGGTTGGGCCGCGCTGCGAACGTGTCGGGGCAGATGACTTATACCAGAGATGGTCGCATATCTGTGCGCGATCTGGTGGCTTCACTCGACAGTAACCGTTTTACAGGCGAAGTTGATATTGTCATTTCCAACCCGCCACAGATCACTGCTCGGTTGGATGCCAGTGATCTTGATCTTTCTCGCTATAATCAAAGTGGTCAGACGGTCTCGTCCAGTTCCGGCGGTTCCGGCTCGGGTGCTGCCTCGGAGGGGTGGTCAAGGGAACCGATCGACGCCTCGGCGCTGGCTTTGGCCAATGGTGAAATTCGACTGACAGCCAAATCTATCGCGCTGCCCGAGCTGACGCTTGGCCCCAGCGACCTGACAATGCGGCTGGACCGGTCTCGGGCTGCATTGGAGATGAACCCGGCAACCTTGTTTTCCGGAACGCTGAACGGGCAGGTGGTGGCCAATAATCGGAATGGGTTGTCCGTTGGCGGCAAGATAAAGGCCAAGGGCATTGACCTCAAACAAGCTCTGACAGCCTTGGTCGGGGTCGAGCGGCTGTCCGGGACCGGGTCGGGATCATTCGAGTTTCTGGGCGTTGGCCAGAACGAGAATCAGATCATGCGCTCGCTCAGCGGTAAGGGCCGCTTGGATGTAGGAAAGGGGCTGATATCGGGTTTTGACCTTGATCGTCTGATGGGACGAGGCAAAGGATCGGGTGGCACCACCGTGTTCAACAGCCTGACGGCTAGCTTCACCATTGATAAGGGCGTTTTGCAGAACAACGATCTGTTGATGTCGCTGGACAATTTCCGCGCGGATGGCAAAGGAAAAGTCGGGATCGGAGCGCGCAATATCGACTATCTGTTCACGCCGGTCGCTCTGCGTGCGAATTCGGGAGAGGGCCTGTCGGTTCCGGTGCGTATCGTTGGACCATGGAGCAATCCGTCGATCAAGCCGGACCTGACCAAGGTGATCGAAGCGGCCGCCGGAGGAAAAGTCAAAGAGCTTGAGGATGATGTCAAAAAGAAAGTCATCGACAAGATAGGTGGCGATACCGGTGCGGCCGGGACTGACGGTGACAGCGTCGAGGATGCGCTGAAGAACAAGCTTGAGGACGAGGCCAAGAAAGGACTGCTTAAGCTGTTTGGCGGCAATTGAAGTGTCGGGGCCAGCGCCCCGACATCAACGCTCAGATGGTCTGGTCGTAATCTCCGACACCCGGTTCGGTTCGGATGACCGCGTCGATATCCGCAAAAATGGCACGCATCTCTTCTTCGCTTTCGCTGCTTTCGCAGACGACCACCAGATTGGGCGTATTCGACGAGGCGCGCACCAAACCCCAGCTGCCATTGTCCAGAATGACTCGGGCACCGTTGACAGTGACCACTTCCTTGATCGGGCGGCCTGCAAGCGTCTCTCCGGCTTCGGATTTGGCGACCAGCTTTGCGACCAAACGGTCGAGTATGTCGTATTTTTCGGTATCCGCTGCATAGGGGGACATGGTCGGTGTCGACCATGTTTTCGGTAGCGCCTTTCGCAGGTCGGACATGCTTTGGTCCGGGTTGCGGTCCATCAGTTTACAGATCTCAACCGCGACGCGCATGCCGCAATCATAGCCACGGCCAATCGGTTCGGCCAAAAAGTAATGCCCCGACTTTTCGAACCCGGCCAGCGCGTTGATCTCTTTGACTCGCCGCTTCATGTGGCTGTGGCCGGTTTTCCAGTAATCTGCCTTGACCCCGCGGGCCTTCAACTCGGGGTCGCTGGCAAAAAGGCCGGTTGATTTCACGTCGGCGACAAAGGTGGCATTGGGGTAAATCTTGGCCAGATCTCGGGCCATGATCACGCCGACCTTATCAGCAAAAATCTCCTCCCCCTCGTCATCCACAACGCCACAGCGGTCACCGTCACCATCGAACCCCAGCGCCATGTCGGCACCGCTGGCTTTCACGGTATCGGACATGTCGTGCAGCATTTCCATCGCTTCTGGGTTCGGGTTGTAATGTGGGAAAGTATAGTCCAGCTGGTTATGGCTGGGCACGACTTCTACCCCCATGCGTTCAAAGATTTCCGGGGCAAAGGCGGATGCGGTGCCGTTCCCTGTGGCACAGACCACTTTGAGAGGTCGGGATATTCTGAAATCGCCGACCAGATCGTCGATATAGGCCTCTTTCACGCCATCAACGAATTCGTAGGACCCGCCAGCGTGGGTCTGCCCTTCGCCATTCAGAACAATGTCTCGCAGCTCTGACATCTCGTCCGGGCCATGGGTCAGGGGACGTTCGAACCCCATCTTGACCCCGGTCCAGCCATTTGGATTGTGGCTGGCCGTGACCATGGCCACGGCTGGAACGTCCAGATGGAACTGAGCGAAATAGGCCATCGGGCTAAGCGCCGGACCGATATCCTTTACCTGAATTCCCGCCTGCATCAGGCCAAGGATCAGGGCATTTTTAATGGCCAGAGAATAATCACGATAATCATTGGCTACAGCAATCACGGGTTCAATCCCACGCTTGCGCATCTGTGTGCCCAGACCCAACCCCAGTGCGGTCATGCCCGGCAGGTTGATCTCTTCTGGATATTTCCAGCGGGCATCATATTCGCGAAAGCCGGTTGGCTTGATCATTGCGTCGCGCAGAAAGCTCCAGGTGTTCGGAGTCACCTCGGGGTTGGGTTTGGTCATGGGAATACTCTTGTTCAGATCTGGATAGGGTTGGCCTTGGCCAACGCATCAAAGCGCATCAATGTGTCGATCAATCGGGGCATCTGATCCAGATAGATCATGTTGGGTCCGTCGCATGGCGCATTGTCCGGATCCTGATGCGTTTCCATAAAGACTGCCCCGGTACCGACGGCGACGGCAGCTCGCGCCATAACCGGTGCGAATTCACGTTGTCCTCCAGATGAGCCACCATGCCCTCCTGGCTGCTGAACGGAATGGGTGGCGTCCATCACAACCGGATAGCCCGTTTGCGCCATTTGGGGCAGTGAACGCATGTCTGCGACCAAGGCGTTATAGCCAAAAGACGTGCCACGCTCGGTCAGCAGGATGTTTGTGTTCCCGGTGCTTTCGATCTTGGCCACGATGTTGGGCATTTCCCAAGGGGCGAGAAATTGGCCTTTTTTTACATTGATCACAGCGCCGGTGTTGCCAGCGGCCATCAACATATCGGTCTGACGGCACAAGAACGCGGGAATCTGCAGCACGTCCACAGCCTCGGCCGCAATCGCGCACTGGGCTTCGGTATGTACGTCTGTCAGCACTGGAATACCCAAGGTTTTGCGGATGTCATCCAGAACCTTGAGCCCTGTGTCTATTCCCATACCACGCGCACCCGACAGAGAAGTCCGGTTCGCCTTGTCGTATGAGGCTTTAAAGACGTACTGCGCCCCGGCCGCGTCGCAGGCCTCTTTCATTTTTCCTGCGATCATTTGGGCATGATCGGCAGTTTCCAGTTGGCAGGGACCGGCGATGATCGTCAGGGGAAGATCATTGCCGACCGTGAGATCGGAGATTTTTACATGTTTCATGTGTCTTACGAGGATACCTGTTCACGAAGGACCGACGCGGTAAGCGAGATCATCAGGTAGATACCAGCAAACAACAGGAAAGCCAAAATCGTATTTTCGAACTTGCGCGGATAGCTGGGTTCCTGACTGGGAACAGGATTGACGGAAACCGTCAGATACCGAACCTGACGATTGGCTTCGGTCCTGGTTGTCTCCATATGCTGCATAGCTGATTGCAGGATCATATCCCGAGCGGCCAGATCGGCCTGTGCCATCTGAATCCGAACACTCAGCCTAGCCAGCGAATTCTCGCCCGCAGAGACATCCAGCATTTCGGCGTTCAATTCCTCCAGCACAACCGTAAGCCGTGCGATATCGGCCTGCGCGCCATCCACCTTGGCTTTGTTTGGGCGGCGATTGTCCAACAAGGCTGCAAGCTGCAGTTCTTTGTCCTGAATAAGCGTCTCGATTTCGTTTATGCGGCCCCGCAACCCAGCAATGACGCTTTCAGGGTCAAGGATTGCGCCTTGCAGCTGAAGCTCGATCAGGTCTTCCTGAGCTTTCTTACGTTCTTCCTGAGCGCTTACAAACCCTTCCCGGGCATCTTTCATCTGGTCTTCGCGTTTCTTTTCGGTCAGCGCGTTTACCCGTTGCTCGGCATAGGAAATCAGTTCTCGGGAAAACGCGGCCGAAGTCTGGGGGTCAGGTGTCGCCACCTCCATCCGGATCAGGCCATCGGTCGGGTCATATCCGACCGTGATCATGCGTTTGTACAGCTTGTAAGCCTCTTCGAGACTGGCGTCCGGGGACAATCGCTGAATGGGGTCGATCCAGTCCTGTTTGAACACATCAGCGAAACCGGCCTCTGTGTCCAAAAGTTCAAGCGCATCTTTCGATTCCAGAAACTCCTGGGTGGCAACCGAATCCTGCGTGGTCGCAAATTGGGTCCCTGCCAGAAGCCCTCCAATAGAGCCCGCGCCCCCGTCCGCCTGAAGGATCAGAAAGGCAGAGTTGCTGGCGTACATTGGGGTCGCGATCCGATAGAAATAGAGACCCACGACAAAGGTAGGTAGCAGGACAAAGGCCGCAAGCCGCGCAAACAGAGCGAACAGTTTGCGACGGCGGCGGCGGGCGATGTCCCTCTGAATCTGTCCGATTTCACGTTCACGCCGCTCGGCCGGGCTCATCTCCGGTCCGGGCAAGTTCTCCGGTGCATCTTTCACGGTCTGGGGCAGGTGGATCGTGATGCGATCATTCGTCTGCTCGTCCGAAGTTTTCTTTTCCGAGGCAAGGTTCAGCAGACTGGAGCGTTCAAACGGATCAATTCCCTTTTTGCGCAACAACCGAACTGCATCATAGTCCGAAGTCGCCGCAAGACCGTTTTTCTGGGCAAGACGACGTGCCACCCGCAGTTGGCGGCCGGTCAGTCCTTCGCGTTTGATAGCGTCGATCTCGGTCCCTACTGGCGGTTCATTTTCTGGGCCGGGCGCCTGTGTGGCCTGGCGAATGCGCGAGATCGCGTCTTCGCGCGTTTCGGCATTTCCCGCAGACCGCCGTTTGCGGCGCCAGTTGTATTTATCAGCCCTGGGTTTGGTAGTCATATAACTGCTTTGCCTCTTCCAAGGTTTCGAACAAGTGAAGCTGACCATCCACTAATACCGCCGCCTGACGCGCGAATTTTTCAAGCAGGGCCGGGTTGTGAGAGACGATGACCAGTGTTGTCGTGCGCAGCCGTTCCTGCAGAATGTCGCCTGCCTTTTTGTTGAATTCAACATCCGTTGTGGCCGGCATCCCTTCGTCGATGAGGTACATGTCGAAATCCAGAGCCAGCATCAACGCAAATGTGAACCGCGACCGCATACCGGATGAATAGGTCGCCAGCGGTTGATTGAAATATTCACCCAGGCCACACAGCCAACTGCAATATGCCTCGACATAGTCCGGGTCCATACCATAGATCTTGGCGATATAGCGCGAGTTCTCCAGAGCCGACAGCTTGTTTGAAACTCCGCCGGTAAATCCCATCGGAAAAGAGACGCGGCAGGATTTGCGGATGACCCCTTCGTCGGGTTTCTCTAGTCCGGCCATCATGTTGATCAGGGTGGTTTTTCCGGTACCGTTCGGGGCCAGAATGCCGATGGATGTGCCAAGTTCGACGCGAAAAGACACCCTGTCCAGAATCACCTTTCGGCGCGTCCCGGTCCAAAAGGACTTGCTGACATTTTCAAACTCAAGCATCCAAGGCCTGCGGGTTTATCTTGTTGTTGCGCCGTTCGGATCGGCGAAAGAACGGTATCTCTACGGCGCCATATAGGCCACATTATGTCGAATTATGAAACAAATGATCAATGCGTTCCGGGGGTCGTTTTTGGTGATGTGACTTTTGCATCTGTTGGCGTCTGGATGTGTGTTACCTATCTTGCTTTCAGAACACCAACCACCTGATGCGGCACTGATTGCGATCTCATGAACCCACTCGAAAAAGAAATAGAGGCCTGCCGTATTTGTGCCGACCGATTTGCGGCAACCGAAACCGCGCATGAACCAAGACCCATTGTCTGGTTCCGCAAAGACACGCCCATTTTGGTCTGTGGTCAGGCTCCGGGGGCACGAGTGCATGCGTCGGGTCGCCCTTTTACCGACCCTTCCGGTGATCGGCTTCGGGCGTGGTTGGGTGTTGATGAGGAGCTGTTTTATGACCGTTCACGTGTCTCGATCGTTCCAATGGCGTTTTGCTTTCCCGGCTATGATGCGCGCAAGGCGGATTTGCCTCCTCCGCCAGTATGCGGTCAGACTTGGCATGATCGGGTCATGGCGGATCTTGGGCCTGTGCCGTTGACCATTCTTGTCGGGGGGCACGCCCATAGATATCACCTGAAGTCACGTGGGTCAGTCACCGAAACCGTGCGCAACTGGCGGGACTATGCGCCGCGGGTCTTTGCCTTGCCTCATCCGTCCTGGCGGAATACGGCATGGATGAAGAAAAATCCGTGGTTCGAAGCCGATCTGTTGCCGGTTTTGCGTGCACGGGTGCAAGAGGTTCTGAATGACTGAGATTTCGGCTCTGGACGCCGCCCATGCCGCGGCTGAGGCCGCTCCGCAGGATGATGCGGCCCGTCTGCGTTTCTTTGAACGGCTGGCTGACAGTGAGCTGTTCCTGATGCTGACGGAAGAGGCAAAGAACGAGAATATTTCGCCCGAATTGTTCGATGTGGCAGACGGGCGTTTTGTGCTGGCATTCGATCGCGAAGACCGGCTGGCCCGCTTCGCAGACCGCCCGGTGCCCTATGTTGCGCTGTCGGGGCGGGTTTTATCGTCTATGTTGTCGGGGCAGGGGATCGGGCTGGGGTTGAACCTTGAGGTTGCCCCGTCCTCGATGTTGATCCCGCCCGAGGCATTGGGCTGGTTGGTGGAAACTTTGCAGCATGGTCCCGAAGAGGTGCAACAGCACCTGTCCGAGTTCCTGGCTCCATCGGGGTTGCCCGACGAACTGCTGACAGCTTTGGACGCCAAGCTGGCTACGGCCATTGGGTTGGCGCAAGCCGCCTATCTGGTCAGCACCAAAACGGCTGAAGGTGGGTTCGGGCATTTGCTGGGTTTTGTCGATGCCGTCGAAGGGGCAGAGGCAGCTCTGGCCAAGGCCGCATCCGAAGCGCTTACCTTTTCCGGGGTCGAAGCTGGGGCAATGGACGTAGGTTTTTTCAAATCAAGTGACACGGCCGCAGCGTCTTTGGCGCGGGTGGGTTTGCGGTACGATCTGCCGCAGCCTGAGGCGCGTGTGAATGCGCATATCGCTCCTGGGCGCGATCCGGACAAACCGCCTTTGCTTAAGTAATGGCAGAATGGGGCTTCGCAGATTGATCCGCGAAGCCCGGTTTGTTTACTCGGCTGCCGGCTCCAGCTTGTCCTGTGTACGCGTTTCAAAGTCGCCGGCCTCGTGGCGTTCGTGAAGCTGTGTATGCTTTTCGCCGAAGGCACGATTGACCATGCGACCGCGTTTCACGGCGGGACGGGCGTCAATCTCCTTGGCCCAGCGCATAACGTTCTTGTAGGATTCGACGTCCAGGAACTCGGCTGCGCTGTATAGGCGCCCAAGAACCAGTTGTCCGTACCAGGGCCAGATCGCGATATCGGCGATAGAGTAATCCTCGCCTGCGATATAGGTTTTCTCGGACAACTCCCGATCCAGAACATCCAGCTGCCGCTTGGTTTCCATGGCAAAGCGGTTGATGGGATATTCCCATTTCTCGGGCGCATAGGCGTAGAAATGGCCAAACCCGCCACCCAGATATGGTGCACTGCCCATTTGCCAGAAAACCCAGTTCATCACCTCTGTCCGTTCTGGCCCGGATTCGGGTAGGAATGCGTTGAACCTTTCAGCTAGGTGAAACAGAATCGAGGCACTTTCGAACACGCGCACTGGTTTTTCACCGGACCGATCCCACAGGGCAGGGATCTTCGAGTTCGGGTTGGCCTCTACAAAGCCCGAACTAAACTGATCTCCCTCGCCGATGTTGATCAGCCAAGCGTTATACTCGGCCTCTTCATGGCCTAGCGCCAGAAGCTCTTCCAGCATGACGGTTACTTTTACCCCGTTCGGAGTGGCAAGCGAATAGAGCTGCAGAGGATGGCGTCCAGCAGGCAAATCCTTGTCATGAGTTGCCCCCGCAATCGGGCGGTTGATATTAGCGAATTGTCCGCCGTTTTGGCTGTCCCATGTCCAGACCATCGGGGGCGTATAGGTCGATTGCTCGCTCATTTCTTGCCTTTCTCAGCAAAGTTCGGGTGAATTATCCGTTCGCTGCAACAGCTAATATTGCAAAGGGCAAAGTCCAACCCTGCCCGTTGGGAAGATTTTGTAACATTCAGTGCAAAAGACTTCACGTTTTCTCATTCGATGTCACAGCGACGCGAGCGGGACTGCGTTCGATCGAGGAATCACCTATTCTCTGCACAGCCCCGTATTCCGGGCCGATCACCCATCCAATAAAAAAGGACCGCCCTTATGAAACGACTTGCCTGGACCTTAGCTGCGACCTTGGCATTTGCCATGCCTGCCCTTGCAGGTGATCAGTATGTGGACGGCACCGGCTATGCGGTGTCAGGATATGACGTGGTTGCCTATCGCAGTCTGGATCAGGTTGCTGTCGGTCAATCACAGCCCGAAGCCGTCCGCGGAAGGTCAGATATTACGGCCGAATACAACGGCGTTACCTGGGCATTCTCGACCGAAGAGAACCGGGACAAGTTCTTGGAAAACCCTGCTTATTATGCGCCGCAATATGACGGTCACTGCGCCTATGGCGTGTCACGCGGCGGCAAGGTGCCTGCGAACCCGAACCTGTGGCGGATTGTTGATGACAAGCTGTATCTGAACATTACTGATGTGGTTGTCGGGTTCTTTGAAGAAGATATTCCCGGCAATATCAATCTGGCTGAAGGAAACTGGCCGGGCATCGAGGCCGACGGGGCCTCCAGCAGCGTGATCCCGAAGTTTACCTCCGAAGGCCCGGTCGCAAACTGAGATTTCTGCAACGGATGCAAAGCCCGGCATTGATTTGCCGGGCTTTTGTTTGTCATCCGGTCAACCAGTACTCATCCTGCGTTTGCTGGTCGGCGTTGAATCTGATCCGGACGCTGCGGGCGCCCGGAAATTTCTTGGTCGCAAGCGCAACGGGTACGACAACTTCGCCCGTGCCCGCATCTTTGGACTGAAAGCTCAGAATCTCTGTCTTGACGCGCTTGGTGCCAGCAAGAACACTCGTCGGCAATGCGACGCGGTTAGCACCTTCGCAGACAGGTGCGGAAATGAAATAAGTCAGGTTGCGGCCATGCAAGCCGACAGCGTCCGGAATGTGGTCAGCATCTTGCAGGCGATCCGCATCTTGACTGTCCACTGGGGTGTCCGGGGAGTCCTGCAAGTGGGGCAGCGCCGTATTCAACATTGCACGACAGGCATCAATATCTTGGGTTTCCAGCTGAATAACGCGTTTGCGCAACCGGGGGCGGCGTGGTTTCCCCGCCGCCGAGCCCGCCAGACCTTTCCCGGCCAGCCCCTCGCTGCGCAGCAAATCATAGGCCGCCTTGGCGTTGGCCAAGGCCGCACCGTCTCCGCCATTCTTATCGGGGTGGGCTTCGAATGCGATGTCGCGCCACGCTTCTCGAATGTCATCTGAACTGGCGCTTTGAGCCAGACCAAGTGTGCCGAATGCATTGGCGCGGGCACTAACCTTGTCAAAAGGTTCCATACTAAATTCACTCATAAACAAACTATACGGCCCCACAATGAATGGGCGGCTGCTAAAGTCAAATTTGTAACAGAATTGAACGGTTTACCGCGACAATGAATAAGGCTTCAGTTGGATTGTTCAAGTGGCCCCTGTTAGGCAGGGCAATCCCAACTTGTTCCACAAAAACACCCGGGGTTTTGGCCCCGGGTGCACAGTCTGAAACAAGCGGATATCAAGCGACGTTCTGAAGCTCGGCCTTTGGTGTGACTCCAAGGGCAAAGCACACATCCCGGGTCAGTTCCGGCCGGTTCAGGGTGTAAAAGTGGAGCTTGTCTACTCCGCCCTCGATCAGGTCTGAACAAAGTTCTGTGCACAACGCGGTGGCCAGCAGGTCTTCGCGGTCGTCACGAATGGCCTTCTCAAAGGCATTCTCGATCCAATCCGGAATATGTGTCCCGCATCTGCGTGCAAAGTTGCGCGCCCCTTTCCAGTTTTCGATTGGCAGGATGCCCGGAACGATGGGCTTGTCGATCCCTGCCTTTTCACAGGCATCGCGGAAGCGGAAAAAGGTCTCGGCCTCAAAGAAGAACTGTGTCAGCGCTTCGTCGGCACCCGCGTCCAGCTTGGCCTTTAGCCAGTCGATATCAGCGGCAAAATCCTGTGCTTCCGGGTGTTTGTCCGGATAGGCGCCAACACGGATGCTGAACATCTCGGTTTCTGCCAGCGCTTCGATCAATTCGACCGAGTCCGCGAACCCTTCCGGGTGCGGCGCGAACCGATCCTGACCCTTGGGTGGATCGCCGCGCAAAGCGACGATGTTCTCCACGCCCGCCCGAGCAAAGGTATCTGCGATTTCCAGTGTTTCCTGACGTGACGCATCCACACAAGTCAGATGTGCAGCAACAGGCAGGCCAGAGGACTTGTGCAATGTGGCCACCGCATCGCGCGTCAGCTCGCGCGTGGTGCCCCCCGCGCCATACGTGACAGAAACAAAGCGCGGTTCAAGCGGTGCCAGTGTTTGCACCGTATCCCAAAGGCGGAATGAAGCCTCAAGTGTCTGTGGCGGGAAAAATTCAAATGAAACTTCTGGTCTTGTCATCTCGGCCTCACGGGTGAAATCTCTGACCCTTGTGCCAGCTTACGCATTGTGAGACAAACTCATATTATTCAAGAACAACATGAGTTCCACGCAATGCATATCGAATTCCGCCACCTGCGTACGATCAAGGCGATCCATGAATGTGGCGGGCTTGCCCGTGCCGCAGATCAACTGAACATCACTCAATCCGCGTTGAGCCATCAAATCAAAGGCCTAGAGGATCAGGCCGGGGTCGAATTGTTCTTGCGCCGGTCCAAACCGATGAAACTTTCGGCGGCCGGTTTGCGGCTGTTACGCCTGGCCGAGCAGATCCTGCCGCAGGTCGAGGCGACACAGCAGGAGTTCTCTTCTTTGCGCGACGGGCGCACGGGCCGTATGCATATCGCCATTGAATGCCACGCCTGTTTTGAGTGGCTGTTCCCGGTGCTGGAATCCTTTCGTAAATCCTGGGGCGATGTGGATGTCGATATCCGGCCCGGCCTGGCCTTTGATGCCTTGCCGGCTTTGCAAAAAGAAGAGGTCGATCTGGTCGTTTCCTCGGACCCAGAAGATCTGCCCGGTGTCGAATTCATCGAACTCTTTGACTATGACGCGGTGTTTGTCGCGGCTTCGACACACCCGCTTGCCCAGAAAGAGTTCATTGAGGCCGAAGATTTTCGGGGCCAGACCCTGATTACCTATCCGGTCGAACGTACACGGTTGGATGTATTCAGCCAGCTGCTGATCCCTGCGCGGGTTGAACCGGCCGCAATCCGGCAGGTTGAGCTGACCGCTGTGATCCTATTGCTGGTCGCGTCGAACCGGGGGATATCTGTGCTGCCGGACTGGGTCGTGCGTGAGGTGAAGTATAATTCTGACTATGTTACCCGCCCGCTGACCAAAGACGGAATTACGCGCAGGCTGTACGCCGCAGTGCGCACCGAGGACCTTGAGAAACCCTTTGTACAAGAGCTGATCAAGCTGGCCAAAACCGAGGCGCGTAAGCTGCAGGAGCAATAGGCACAAAACGCGGGTCTGCTATGCGTATCATTCCTCTTGGCAAGGGCGCATTGCCCCAGTATACGCGCGGTTTGACCGGACAGGAGCCTTTGGACAATGGTTGGCAGTGCAAACCTCAACATCATGATCAAAGCCGCGCGCAAAGCGGGGCGTTCACTGGTCAAGGATTTTCGTGAAGTCGAGAACCTTCAGGTGTCGATGAAAGGCGCCGGGGATTTTGTGTCCAAGGCAGACATTGCAGCCGAGGCGATCCTGAAAGAGGAACTGCTTGGCGCGCGCCCGACCTATGGCTGGCTGGCCGAAGAGGGCGGCGAGATTGCCGGCGAAGATCCCACCCGCCGCTGGATTGTGGATCCGCTGGATGGCACCACAAATTTTCTGCACGGCCTGCCGCACTGGGCGATCTCGATCGCGTTGGAACATAAAGGCAAAATTGTTGCCGGTGTGATCTATGACGCCGCCAAGGACGAGATGTTCTTTGCAGAAAATGGCGAAGGCGCATGGATGAACGACACCCGTATCCGCGTTTCGGGTCGTCACCGCATGATCGAGTCGATCTTTTCGACCGGGCTGCCTTTTGGCGGACGGTCTGACTTGCCTGCGACCCTGCAGGATCTGGCACGTCTGATGCCAGTCTGCGCCGGTGTACGTCGGTGGGGCGCAGCAGCGCTGGACATGGCTTATGTTGCTGCTGGCCGGTATGAAGGCTTTTGGGAACGCCGTCTGAATGCCTGGGATGTTGCCGCCGGGATCATCATCGTGAAAGAGGCTGGTGGCTTTGTGCAGGCTTTGAACCCGGAAGGTAACGTGCTGGAGGACGGCGAGGTCATCTGTTCCAACGAGCCCATCTTTGATCAGTTTTCCAAGGTCATCCGGAGCTGAGCCACCAACAGACAGGTCAAGCAAGCGCGCCCGATTGAGGCGCGCTTTTTCGTTTCAGAGGGTCGCGCGCTGGGCTAGATCGGCCTCTTCAGCCAATCGTGCAGCGACTGAGGCGACTGCAAGATCCTGCAACCCGACCCCGGTTCCATCAAACAGAGTGATCTGATCGTCGCTTGTCCGACCGGGGTGGTCGCCATTGATGACGGCGCCGATGGGCGCGATTGCATCCTCGGTCAAGGCGCCAAGGCTGATGGCATGTTGGGCCTCGCCGATTGTCACGGACTGGGCGACCTCGTCGGTAAAGACAGTCGCCGCAGCGACGAGATCCGCGTCAACCTCCTGTTTGCCTTTGGTGTCGGTGCCCATGCAAGCTAGATGCGTGCCGGGCTTGATCCAGTCTTTCATCAAGAGCGGCTCAAAAGCCGAGGTGATGGTGATGATCACATCCGCCTGTGCGCCCAGCTCCTGTTGGCTGACGGCCTCGAATTCCAACCCAACCTCAGTGGCCACAGCTGCAAGGCGGGGCAGCATGTCGGGATGCGGGTTCCAGGCAATGACCTTTTCGAAGTCGCGCTGTTCCGCCGCCGCCCGCAGCTGGAAAGTTGACTGATGTCCGGCCCCGACCATGCCAAGTACTCTTGCGTCTTGCCGCGCCAGATGCGCGATCGAAACCGCCGAAGAGGCCGCTGTGCGCACCGCTGTCAGGTAATTGCCCCCGACAAGCGCGGACAATCGCCCGGTATCGGGGTCGAACAGAAACACCGTGGATTGGTGGTTGGTCAGGCCCTTCGCCGCATTGCCCGGCCAGTATCCACCGGATTTGAGGCCCAGCACCTGACCGTCGCGGTCAAATCCCGATTTGAACCCATAGAGTGCGTCGGCATGGCCCAAAGCCTCGCGGATAACGGGAAAGTTCCACGCGCCACCTTTAGCCATCGCACCGAACACAGCTTGTACAGCGTCAAAGGCCTGCTGGCGTCCTACCAGTTTCTCACACAGATCTTCGCCTACAATCAGCAGGCCGTCGCTTTTCATAACATCCCTCATCTCAATAGGCTTTCCCGCGGGCCGAGACCGGCCACAGGGCTTCGACTTTGCCGCCCCGTACGCCCACATACCAATCATGGACATTGCATGTGGGGTCACAGTGGCCCGGCACCAACCGCAGCTTGTCATTGACCTTCAGTACGCCGTCTGGATCCCCGATAACCCCATGCTCGTCCGAGCACTTGAGGTATTCGACATCATCACGCCCGAACACAAAGGGCAGGCCGCTATCGACCGACTGCGCCTTGAGGCCGGCGTCGCAGATGGCCTTGTCTGCTTTGGCGTGGCTCATGATGCTGGTCAGGATGAACAGCGCATTTTCCCATTCTCCCTGATCAATCCGCTGGCCGTTCTGATCCAGAATCCGCCCATAATCCGCGTCCATGAAGGCGTAAGAGCCGCATTGCAATTCGTTGTAAACGCCCGAGTTACTTTCGAAATAATAGGAACCGGTGCCGCCGCCCGAAACCAGTTCGCACTCGATCCCTTCTGCTTTCAACCCGGCGACAGCGTCTTTGACCATTGCAATGGCAACATCCAGCTTCTCTTTACGGGCCTCATAGGTGTCGAGATGTTGCATCGCACCCTGATAGGCCTGAATGCCGGTGAATTTCAGATTTGGCGCTGCTTGCACAGCTTTGGCAATCTCGATGACCGCCGGTGTCGTGGTTACACCACAGCGCCCTGCGCCGCAGTCGATCTCGATGAACACTTCCAGTTCTGTGCCGTGACGCGAAGCGGCAGCCGACAGGTCGGAGATATTGTCGATATCGTCCACGCAGACAATGATACGCGCGCCGAAATTGGGCAGCCGTGCCAGTCGGTCAATCTTGGCCGGGTCGCGCACCTGGTTGGATACAAGGATGTCCGTAATGCCGCCACGGGCAAATACCTCGGCTTCCGACACTTTCTGACAGCAGACGCCGACCGAACCGCCCAACCGTTCCTGCAGCTTGGCCACATCGACCGATTTGTGCATCTTGCCATGAACACGATGGCGCATCCCATGGGTCTTTGCGAAATCGCCCATCTTTCGGATGTTGCTCTCTAGCGCGTCCAGATCAAGGATCAGGCAAGGCGTCTGTATCTCGCTTTCGTCCATGCCGATCGCGGCAGGGATGTCGAAGCCGACCTCGAGGTCTTCAAAATTTACGGTCTTGTTCATGTTGTTTCTCCTTACCCTTTCAGCCAGGGCAGTTTGTCCAAGTCTACATTGCCACCGGTCACGATGACGCCAATGCGCTTGCCTCGGAAAACCTCTGGGTTCTTCAAAATGGTTGCCAAAGGAACCGCCGAAGACGGCTCCATCACCACGCGCAGGTGCTTCCAGGTCAGTTTCATAGCTTCGATGATTTCCTCTTCCGAGGCGGTAAAAATATCGGTCACGTGGTTGGATACGAAATGCCAGGTGTTTTCTTTCAGGGGCACCAGCAGCCCATCCGCGACTGTCTTGGGGGCGTCATCTGCGATGATATGACCGGCCTTGAAGGACCGGTAAGCGTCATCCGCCTGTTCCGGTTCCGCTGCATAAATTGCGGTCTCGGGCGCAAGGTTCGAAACCGTCAGACAGGTGCCTGAAATCATGCCGCCACCGCCGATGGGCGCGATAACGGCGTCCATACCACCAGTCTGTTCCAGCAGTTCGGCGGAGCAGGTGGCCTGACCGGTAATCACACGCGGGTCGTTATAGGGGTGAACAAATTCGCCACCGGTTCGGGCCTGAACCTCGGCAAATGTTGCTTCGCGCGAGCTTGTCGAAGGGTCACATTCGGTGATTGTACCGCCATATCGGCGAACTGCATCCTTCTTGGCCTGCGGGGCTGTGCGCGGCATGACCACGTTGCACGGAATACCGCGGCGGCCGGCCGCATAAGACAAAGACAAGGCGTGGTTGCCGCTGGAATGCGTGCAGACACCCTTGGGCATCAAATGGTCTGCAAGGCCGAATACAGCGTTGCAGGCCCCACGCACCTTAAAGGCCCCGGCTTCTTGGAAATTTTCGCACTTGAAGAACAGCTGCGCGCCGGTCAGGTCATTCAGGTGGTCCGAAACCATGACCGGAGTTCGGCGGATATGCGGTTTGATCCGATCATGCGCGACACGCATGTCCTCGATCGTCAGATCCGCGGCAGAGGGGTGATCCAACATTGTCATTCTCCTTACGCCGCGGCCTCGGTTCGGTTGCCGGGTGTGGCGCGAAAGTGTTCCTGGGCTGCGGCGACGCCAGAGCCCAACGTGATCGGATAGCGTAGATCGGCCATTGCCATCTCGATCGTACAGAGCCCGGACAGGACCATCGCATCTGTCAGACTGCCCAGATGCCCAATACGGAACGCCTTGCCGTGCAACTGGCCCAAGCCAACACCAAAGGACATCCCGTAGGTGTTAAAGGCATGGTCGGTCAGAATGTTGCTGTCGAACCCTTCGGGCACGTAGATTGCGCTGACCGTGTCCGAGTAAAGGTCTGGCGATTGAGCAACCAGTTCCAGCCCCCAAGCATCGACGGCGCGCCGGACGCCCTCGGCAAGCCGATGATGACGGGCGTAAACATTCGGTAAGCCTTCTTCAAACAGCATCTTCAGGCTTTCACGCAGCCCGTAGATCAGTTGCAGAGGTGGTGTATAGGGAAACCCTCCGGTCGCATTGGCCGCCATCATATCCCGGAAATCGAAAAAGGTCCGGTGCAGCTCTGCGGTTTCCATCGCGTCCAGCGCTTTCTGGCTGACGCAAAGGATGGCCATGCCAGTGGCCAGCATGAATCCCTTCTGCGATCCCGAAACCGCGATGTCGACGCCCCAGCGGTCGAACTCGAACGGTACAGAGGCCAAAGAGCTGACGCAGTCCACCATCAAAAGCGCCGGATGATTGGCGGCATCCATCGCCCGCCTTACAGCCCCGATATCCGAAAGCACCCCTGTCGCCGTCTCATTATGAGTGACCAGGACGGCGCGAATTTCATGCGCTTTGTCCCCAGTCAGAACCGTCTGAAATTGGTCAGCGGGAGCGCCGCTGCCCCAAGGGCAGTCGATGACCTGAACGTCAAGCCCGTGACGTGTGCACAGATCAATCCAGCGGTGGCTGAAAACGCCATAGCGCGCAATCAGGACCTTATCACCGGGGCTGAGCGTGTTGGTGATTGCAGCCTCCCATCCACCTGTGCCGCTGGCGGGAAAGGTAACGATCTGGGCCGCAACGGTATCAAAGACCTTCTTGGTGTCTTCCAGTACGGGTGCAAATGTCTGGACAAAGTCCGGCGCGCGATGATCCTGCGTCTGGACCTGCATGGCCAGGCGCAATCTATCAGGTATGTTGGTCGGGCCGGGAATGAAAACCGGGTTTTGGTTCGACATGGCTTGTTCC
Source organism: Ruegeria sp. CDSA221 (assembly GCF_059611825.1). NCBI lineage: Bacteria > Pseudomonadati > Pseudomonadota > Alphaproteobacteria > Rhodobacterales > Roseobacteraceae > Ruegeria > Ruegeria sp. CDSA221. The sequence continues at coordinate 297,773 of NZ_JBXWPK010000005.1, read as the reverse complement.
TCTGCTTTGGAGATAAGTGTCCGGGAAAAAGCTGCATTACGCAATTTTCTTGAAAAATATTTTCATTTATTGAAGATAAATATTAAGCTACTGATATATTAAACTTTTCCGTTTTTCATTTTTACATGCAAGAAATCCGGACGCGAGAAACTTTGGACAGATGAAAGGAAATGCCTGGGATGGAAACGCAGAAAAGGCCACGCGGCAGACCAAAATCGCTGTTCAAGGAAAGCTCGGCCGGGACCATGCAATCGCTGGATCGGGCGCTTAGCGTTTTGACCACAGTGGCCCGTCTGGAACGCGCAGCACTCAGCGATTTGGCGCGCGAAGTTGATGTGCCCACGGCCACAACACACCGAATTCTGGTGACGCTGCAGAAGCACGGTTTCGTCGCCTTTGATGAAGAGCGTCAAGAATGGATGATCGGGATCGAGACTTATCGCACCGGAGCGTCCTTTCTACGCCGTAATGGTGTTATCGAAATCGGAAGGCCCATTTTACGCCGGCTGATGCAGGATAGCGGCGAAACGGCGAATCTGGCCGTTCCGGACGGGGCCGAAGTGGTGTTTGTGGGGCAGGTCGAAACGGCCAATCCGATCCGGGCCTTTTTTCCACCGGGCGCGCGAACACCGATGTATGCCTCGGGCACCGGTAAGGCGATCTTGGCCGCGTTGAACGAGGCTGCATTGATCAAAGCGCTGGGCACGTTGGACACAAAGGTCTTCACGCCTCAAACACTGGTGCCCGGCGATGCACTGCAAAGCGATCTGGATCAGACCCGGGCCCGCGGGTGGTCGCATGATCGGGAGGAACGATACGAGGGGATGTCATGCATCGGTGCTGCCATCTTCAACGACCGGGGGGAACCCTGTGCGGGCATTTCCGTATCTGGCCCTACCGCCCGGTTCAGCACTGAACGCGCGCCGGAATTGGGCCGATTGGTACAAGCCGCCGCGCAAGAGGTTACCTTGCTCAGCGGTGGGCGCTTACCGGCGCGGGATGCGGGGGATGCGGGAATGTGACAGCTTGTATTCGTGCTCTGGATGGGGCGGATGCCCATGGGTGCGGTTCCAATAGTCACTCGCGCCGCGCCGCAACCAAAGGGGTATGCACAAGAGCAAACCAACAAGGAAGCCCCCGGTATGGGCCCAATAGGCGACGCCGCCCTCGTCGGGGTTGCTGGACAGGCTCCCAATGAACTGCATACCCAGCCACACGCCTAGCATGACAAACGCCGGGATCGAGAAGACACGGAAATAGATCACCAGAACAAGCAGGATGTCCACGCGCGCTTTGGGGAACATCAACAAATAGCCACCCATGACGCCAGCTATTGCGCCAGACGCACCAATCGTAGGAACCAGAGATTGTGGCGCTGTGACGACGTGGATCAGACCGGCCCCGATACCCGCGGCAAGATAGAACAGCAGAAAGGGCAGGTGGCCCATTTCGTCTTCGAGGTTGTCGCCGAAGATCCACAGGAACAGCATGTTTCCTGCCAGATGCATCCAGCCGCCATGCAGGAACATCGAGGTCACAAGGGTCTCAAGCGTATAGCCGTCCGTAATCCGGGCGGGCACCACCGCATAGTCGGTATACAGCTGGGTGATCAGTCGCTGGTTCTCCATGCTTCCCGCATAGCTGAGGAAAATCAGGATATTTGCAGCCATCAACAGATAGATGACATACGGTGTGCGTCCCGAAGGGTTATGGTCACGAATTGGAAACATAGTGCGACGCTGGGCGGTTGGCTGCCCAGCGTCAAGGCCTGTTTAGGCCGCACCCCCCAGCAATGCGGCATTCCCACCCGCAGCAGTGGTATCGACACAGACATGTCGTTCTCCCAGAACGCGGGTGCGATCTGGCAGGCCGGGGATCAGAGGGATGATTGGGCCTGCACGCCGGGACAGATGACGCTCGATTTCCTGACCAGTAGCATCGTCGCCCCACCACAATACGCCCGAGAGGCCAGTCAGGTTTTCAAGCCGGTGCAGGTCTAACGCGCCGATAGCAGTGATAGCCCGCCCGCCCAGTGCTTTGACCGCGTTGGCCTGCGCTTGTGCGGCTTCAACTCCGGGGCCCATACACAATAGCGGTGCGCGTGAGAATTCACTCAGGCGGTTCGATTCACCCGTCGGACCGGGCAGCAACCGCGCTTTGATCTCAGCAGATTTTCCTTCTGGCAATGGTAGATCGGTCATATCGGTGGACCATTGCTCGGGACTGACCTTCCGGTCCGGGGCGCAGAAACGGGTCAGGTAGTTCGGCCCGCCCGCCTTTGGGCCGGTCCCCGACAGGCCCTCGCCGCCAAAGGGTTGCGATCCAACTATGGCGCCGATCTGGTTGCGATTGACGTAGATGTTTCCGGCATGAACAGCTTCGGTGATGTGCTGAACGCGGTCGTCGATCCGTGTGTGTAGGCCAAAGGTCAGCCCGTATCCTGTGGCGTTGATATCGGCGATGATCTGATCCAACTCCGAGGAATTGAACCGCACTACATGCAGGACGGGGCCAAACACCTCGCGCTCCAACTCGGCAATGCCGGGGATTTCGATAAGGGTTGGGGCGATGAACGTGCCGTCACCAGGGACGGACATCTCTTTCAGGACACGCCCTTCGGACCGTGCCAATGCGATGTGATCAGCGATTCCAAGGCGGGCATCTTCGTCGATCACGGGGCCGCAATCGGTTGAAATCAACCAGGGATCGCCAACCAGCAGCGCGTCCATGGCCCCTGTCAGCATGGTCAGAAGATCATCGGCAATGTCTTCTTGGACATAAAGACAGCGCAACGCCGAGCACCTTTGTCCCGCTGATTGGAATGCGCTTTCGATGATCGACTGAACCGCCTGTTCGGGCAGGGCGGTGCTGTCCACGATCATCGCATTCAAGCCACCAGTTTCCGCGATCAGAGGCGTTCCCGGCCGCAAGTTTCCGGCCATGGCCGCACGGATTTTCAGGGCGGTCCCGGTCGAGCCGGTAAAGGCCACTCCCGACACCCTCGGGTCCGAGGTCAGGGCTGCGCCCACCGATGGACCGCCCGGCAGCAACTGTAGCGCGCTGCGTGGCACTCCGGCCTCGTGCAGCAATTCAACGGCGCGATGCGCGATCAATGGTGTCTGCGGTGCGGGCTTTGCCAACACCGCATTCCCAGTGGCCAAAGCGGCGGATATTTGACCGGTGAAAATGGCCAGCGGAAAGTTCCACGGGCTGATACAGGTGAACACACCCGCTGGTTCTGCGTCGGGTATATTCGCCGCATAATAGCGCAGGAAATCTACCGCCTCGCGCAGTTCGGCGACTGCATCGGGCAGGGACTTACCAGCCTCACGGGCCAGCAGGGCGAAAAGCTCACCGAAATGGGTCTCGTAAAGGTCGGCGGCGGCATTCAGAACCTGCGAGCGTTGATCTGCCACTACCTGCCAGGGGGTGGCTGCAGTCAAAGCAAGCTCGACATCCTGTGCGCTGGCCGGGGCAACGGCACCGGGGCGATCCCGCGACTGTGCGGGGTTGACGATGGGCTGATCGTCATCGGGCCGCGCATCGCCGGACAACAACGGGCGCGCATACCAGTGATGCGTTCGAAACGCGTCCCGCGCGGCATTGACCCGGTCCAAAGTGGGAATGTGCCGCAGGTCAAACCCCTGCGAATTGGGCCGCTCGGGTTGATACAGTTCGGGTCCGGTTGGGATGGCGCGCGCCGGTTCGAGGAGAGTCAGAAACGGATCGGCCGCAACCTCCTCCGGGGGAACAGTATCATCCACGATTTGGTTCACGAATGAAGAGTTCGCACCATTTTCAAGCAGTCGCCGCACCAGATAGGCCAGCAAGTCACGATGGGCCCCGACAGGCGCATATATGCGGCAGCGTGTCTTGTTTGCGTCCTTAACCAGATGGTGCAGGGTTTCCCCCATCCCGTGCAGCCGCTGGAATTCGAAAGGCTGATCAGTTGCCATCTGCAGAATTGCACTGACCGTATGAGCGTTATGGGTGGCAAACTGCGGATAAATCCGGTCGGTCATGCCCAGCAATTTTCGCGCATTAGCAATATAGGAAACATCGGTCACGGCCTTGCTGGTAAACACCGGAAAACCCTCGACGCCTTCTACCTGAGCGCGCTTGATCTCGGTATCCCAATAGGCGCCTTTGACCAGCCGCACCATCAGTTTGCGGTCATAGCGCTCGGCCATTCCATAGAGCGCGTCCAGAGCGATTCCGGCACGCGGACCATAGGCCTGAACCACAATTCCGAACCCGTCCCATCCTGCCAGCGCAGGTTCAGCCATCACCGCTTCGATGACCTGCAGGGACAGCGACAGGCGGTCGGCCTCTTCGGCGTCGATATTCAGGCCCATGCCAGCGGCTTTGGCCAAAAGGCACAGGGCGCGCAGGCGGGGAACAAGCTCGGCCATCACACGCTGTTCCTGTGCTAACTCATACCGAGGGTGCAGCGCTGACAGCTTTACCGAGATGCCTGGATTGGCGCGAATGTCATCATGGGTGCAGGCCTCTGCAATGGCGGTGATGGCACGGGAATAAGACAAATGATATCGGGCCGCGTCGGCCTCGGTCCGTGCGGCTTCACCCAGCATATCGTAGGAATAGGTATAGCCCTTGGCCTCCATCCCGCTGGCACGTTCCATGGCCGACTGGATGGTCTCGCCCAGCACGAACTGACGACCCATTTCCTTCATCGCGCGCCCGACGGCCGTGCGGATAACCGGTTCACCCAGTCTTTTGATCGCGCCACGCAGGGCACTGACAGGCGAGGGCTTGCCGTCGTCGAGAACTTTACCGGTCAGCATCAGCGCCCAGGTCGAGGCATTCACCAGCGGCGAGGAGGATTGCCCAAGATGCTTGCCCCAGTCGGACGGCGCGATCTTGTCTTCGATCAGAGCATCGATCGTGTCGGCATCCGGCACGCGCAGCAGCGCTTCGGCCAGACACATCAGCGCCACGCCCTCATCGGTGGACAGGCCATATTCGGCCAGAAACACCTCCATCATGCCCGGCGATGTACTGGATCGAATATCACGCACAAGCTGGGCGGCTGCCGCACAGATTTGGGCTCGATCAGTTTCAGACAGCGCGGCATGATCGATAAGATTGTCGAGAACGGCGGTTTGATCAGCGTAGGTTTGGCTGTCGATATGGGTGCTCAGGCTGTGTGACATGAATCCTCCAGGCTTTTGTTGAATATAATGTCGATTTCTCAGGACGATTGCCGTATTTTTTAATTCATCTGGTCGGATGGACTGTATTTAGGGGATAATGCCGTGCAAATGAACTTTCCGGATTTGGATCGGTTTGATCGAGCGATCTTGGCGATTCTCTCAGAGGATGGGCGCATATCAGTTGCCGACCTAGCGCGGCGGATCGGGCTGTCGAAATCCCCAACCCAGGCGCGTCTAAAGCGACTTGAGGCTAGCGGGGTGATCACCGGGTATCGCGCCCTACTGGACCCGATCCGACTGGGGCTGGACCATGTGGCTTTTGTCGAGGTGCGCCTGACCGACACGAGAGAGAAGGCACTGGCCGAGTTTAACGCCGCAGTCCGCAAGGTGCCCGAAATCGAGCAAGCTCATATGATCGCGTCGAATTTCGACTATCTGCTGAAAATCCGCACTGGTTCAATGTCGGAATACCGCGCCGTTTTGGCTGAGAAGATATCCTCGCTTCCGCATGTGGCGAATACCTCGACCTTTGTGGCGATGGAGGCAGTTAAGGAAACCGTTGTTTCAGGCGCTTTGGACAGGGTGGGTTGACGAATTGCGCAAGCGCGTCACCATACGCGTATGAAGCGTTTTGTGTTCCCTCTGCTAGTGTTGGCGGCCCCTCCGGGTGTCGCCTGGTCTGAAGAATGCCCGTCCTCGCCGGATCATACCGAAAGCATCTCGGCCGTAATCGCGCAAATTCAGGATGTTGGAAACGAGGCCGAAGCCCAGACATTTTCCAATCAGTTATGGGAGTTCTGGACCGATGCGCCCGACGCTGTTGCGCAGGCCGTGCTGGACCGGGGCATGACCCGCCGCAGTGGCTGGGACCTTCGGGGCGCCATCGAGGAGTTTGACAAGCTCATCGAATACTGCCCGCACTATGCCGAGGGGTACAATCAGCGCGCCTTTGCATATTATCTTAGCCAGGATTTCGCATCTGCGTTGCCGGATCTGGACAAGGCGATCGAGCTGTCTCCGAACCATGTCGCGGCGATCAGCGGGCGCGCCCTGACGCTGCTTGGCTTGCATCGGATAGATGAAGCCCGTGCGGCACTGTCACATGCTTTGGAGCTTAATCCCTGGCTGTCCGAGCGCCACTTGATGGCTCCAGGCGGACCGTTGGAGCCGCCCGGTGAGGATATCTGAGGAATAGACGTCCCCGACCCATAGGACCGGGGACAATCTGGAACAGCTTAACCGACCAGCCCGTTATCGGTGCGCTTGATCGTGATCACCGACGAGCGCGGTGTGCCACCATCCGGCCATTCGCTGCCGGGATGCTGGATGCCGACAAACATGGTGCGCAGATCGCTGGACCAGGCCAGACCCGTGACCTCACACCCGTTTGGACCGGTCATGAAACGGGCGATTTCGCCTGTGACCGGATCGCCGACCAGCATCTGGTTGTTGCCGTGGCCTGCGAAGTCTTCTTCATTGTCGTCATTGCCGTCGGTCTGGATCCAGACCAGACCGGTCGAGTCGATGGTCATCCCGTCGGGTGAGTTGAACAGGTTGCCCTCGTTCACATTGGCCGACCCGGCGCGGGCGTCAGAATGCACTGTCGGATTGCCCGCCATGACATAGAGATCCCAAACGAACGCGTCGACTGCGTGGTCGTCGTTGTCCGGCTTCCAGCGAACGATCTGGCCATATTTATTGGCCTCACGCGGGTTGGGTCCGTTGGTCGACGTGTCGTCGCCCCCGGCATTTGGTTTCACGCCGCGGTTCTTGTTGTTGGTCAGACAGCAATAGGCTTCAACCGCTACCGGGCTGGAGGCCACCCATTCAGGACGGTCCATTGTGGTGCCACCTACTTTGGACGCCGCCATTCGGGTAAAGATCGCAATATCCGCCGCATCCATGCCTGTTGCATCCGGCGTCAGCGGCAGCCAGGTGCCTGTCATGTCGTCATCGAATTTCGCCACATAAAGCGTGCCGTCGTTCAACAGGCTCTGGGTTTCGCCGCCGGGCTGATAGGTTCCGTTCGAGACGAATTTGTACAGATACTCGCCCCGCTCATCATCGCCCATATAGACAACCACGCGGCCATCAGCGGCCAGAGTCACCTCGGCATTCTCATGCTTGAAGCGACCCAGACCAGTGTGTTTGACCGGGGTGCTGTCCGGTTTGGTCGGGTCGATTTCGACGATCCAGCCCACCCGGTGCGGCTCATTGGGGTTTTTGGAGGTATCGAACCGTGGGTCGAACAGCTCGTAGCCGTTCCAGCTTTCGGCTTTGACACCATAGCGCTTGAAGCCGTCCGCAACCTTCTGATCGTAGCTGGCGTTTTCGTCGCTGGAGCCGAAATAGCCGTTAAAGTTCTCTTCACAGGTCAGATACGTGCCCCAAGGCGTCTTGCCTGCACCGCAGTTGTTCATGGTGCCCAGCGAGGTTGTGCCGGTCGGGTCGGCCTCGGTCTTCAGCAGATCGTGGCCAGCGGCGGGGCCGACGATGTTCATCTCAGTGTTGTGGTGAATGCGCCGGTTGAACGGGCTGTCTTTAACCACGGACCAGCCTTCGGGGCCTTCGGTGATTTCCATCACGGTCACACCCTGCAGGTTTTGCAGTTTGCGCACGTCGTCAGCACTGGCTGGAACGCCTTCCTGCGCGGCGGGCAGGTTGATCTTACCGTTCGGATATTCGTGATTGATCGCAATCAGCTCATGACCCTGGAAGATAAAGGTCTCCATTCCGTCGGTATTCTCGCCAAAGATGCGGTCCGAGTTCTCGACTGGGCCGCCCTCGGCTAGGTCATAGCCATCGGCATCCGAAAACAGCGGGTCGCCCCAGCGCATCAGGATCTGCCAGTCGTACCCTTCGGGCACATGGACGGTGCCGTCGGTCTGTGCGGCGATTGGCGTGAAGGCAAAGCGGGATGCAGCCTGTGCCTGCGCCGAGGTCGAGCCAAACAGGCCGGTTCCCAACGCAGCCGCGCCAGAGCCGAAAGCCACGACACCGGACAGAAATCCGCGGCGGGAAATGGCGCTTTCGACGACACGGTCAAAGTCGTTTTCTTCGGGGCGGGGGAAATGCAGCTCGTCCCAGTCGTCGGCGGAAAGTGTGGTAGGGTCAACGTCTTTCATGGATTGCTCCTGGCTGTCTGTGAAAAGTCGATGAAACGGATTTAGGGGGCATTTGTGACAGGGTGATAACAGCGCCAATAACGATGGCGCCGGGATACTCAGGAAACAGATAAACTTAGGATGCGTTAGGATACGCCGATTGGATTAGCCCGTCAAAACGGGCTGATCACATCTTGTTATTATTGGCTTTTTGACAGGAAAAGCGGTCAGGTAAGGCGCTGACCGTCCGCATTGAACCGATAGGCCTTGTCCGGAGAATAGGCGAAACGCAATTCCTGCCCTTCGGATATCGCATGCTGGCCAAACAGCCGGGCGGTTATGGCGTGTTCGTTGATCTGCGCGATGACATTTGTGTCTCCGCCCAGCTTCTCAACATGGCTGACGCGTGCAGTGAGCGGGCCGTCATCTGCAAGGAACAGATCCTCGGGCCGAATGCCGATCGTGTTCTGACCGCTTTCGTTGAGCAATCCTTGAGGCAGAAAATTCATTGACGGCGAGCCGAGGAACCCTGCCACGAACTGGTTGGCGGGGTTGTTATACAGCTCCATCGGGCTGCCGATCTGTTCTACCTGGCCGTCACGCAGAACGACGATCTTGTCGGCCAATGTCATGGCCTCGGTCTGGTCATGGGTGACATAGATCATCGAGGCGTCCAGCGCGCGGTGCAGGTTGGCGATCTCGATCCGTGTGTTCATCCGCAAAGCCGCGTCCAGGTTGGACAGAGGCTCATCAAACAGGAACAGTTTGGGTTCGCGCACGATGGCGCGGCCAATGGCAACCCGCTGACGCTGACCGCCTGAGAGTTCGGACGGGAAGCGGTCCAGATAGGGTTCCAGGTTCAGCATTCGACTGGCAATGGCGACTCGGTCTTCGATCACTGACTTGGATTGTTTTTCCTGTTTCAGCGCCAGGGTCATGTTGCCCCGCACGCTGAGATGCGGATAGAGCGCATAGCTTTGGAACACCATCGCGATCCCACGCTTGGACGGCGGCACCAGATTGACTTGCTGACCTCCAATGTTGATCTCACCGGACGATGCATCCTCGAGCCCCGCAATCACCCGCAGCAGGGTGGACTTGCCACAGCCCGAAGGGCCGACAAAGACGACAAACTCGCCGTCTTCGACTTCAAGCGTGATGTCTTTTAGGACATGCACATTGCCGAAGGATTTATTGATTTTGTTCAGCGTCAGGGCGGTCATGTCGCTTGCTCCTCAAAGGAAACGGGCTGGCCAGTGCGGATGCTTTCATCTGCGGCCAGGCAAATGGCAAGGGATTGGACAGCGTCATTCATATGACGCGTCAGGTCTATGTCTTCGGCGATGGCGCGCAGCATATAGCCCTGTTCGGCATCGCAGAGTTCCTGGTGACCGGGTTCACCGGGCATGTCGATTGTGTGGTCGCCTTGCGGTGTGTGGACTAGCAGACCGCCAACCTTTGTGTGGCCGTCAATATCCGCCGAGGCGCCCTTGTTCCCGTCGGTGATCGAGACCGAACCGTTGGGCGACACTATATCTTTCACGAAGAACGCGGTTTCCGACATCATCGGGCCCCAGCCGGCCTCATACCAGCCGACCGAGCCGTCATTGAAAACCACCTGAAACTGCCCGTAATTGTACATGTCGGGCGCGATCTCATCTGACAGGCGCAGACCCATTCCGTGGACACGGACGGGCCGGGCATCGGTGATCTGACACATCACATCGACATAGTGAACGCCGCAATCCACGATGGGCGAGGTGGTCTGCATCAACGCTTTATGCGTCTCCCATTCCGCGCCGCTGGATTGCTGGTTCAGGTTCAGGCGGAATACATAAGGCCCACCCAGGTTGCGGGCCTCGGCAATCAGCCGCACCCACGAGGGGTGGTGGCGCAGGATGTAGCCAACAACCAATTTGCGGTTCAGTCGGGTGGCGGTTTCGACCACGCGCCGCGCATCAGCGACATTGGTGGCCAGCGGTTTCTCTACAAAGACATGCGCCCCGGCTTCCATCGCCGCACAGGCATAATCCGCATGGCTGTCGGAATAGGTGGCGATCACGACCAGATCCGGGTTTGTTTCGGCCAGCGCGGTTTCGAAATCCGAATAGGCAGGATAATCCGCCAGATCGGGGTCATCCACGCGCCCGGATCGGTTCACCAGCCCAGCAATTTGCACGTCCGGGTGATGGTGATGGGCCAGCGCGTGGCTGAACCCCATATTGCCAAGACCTGCGATCAGAACACGTGTCATTTGACAGCCCCTGACGTGATGCCGCGGATCAGCTGGCGTGAGAATATGACATAGAGAACCAGGACCGGCAGGATTGCCATCGACAAGGCTGACAGGACCGCGTTCCAGTCGGTGACAAATTGACCGATAAAGACCTGGCTGCCCAGCGTCAGGGTCTTGGTCTCTTCGGCGGGGGCCAGGATCAGCGGGAACCAAAGGTCGTTCCAGATCGGGATCATGTTGAACACCGCCACCGTCGCCATGGCGGGCCGCACCAGTGGCAGCACCAGGCGGAAGAAGATCGTATATTCCGACAGCCCATCAATGCGCCCGGCATTCTTAAGATCATCACTGACCTGTCGCATGAATTCGGACAGGATGAACACAGCCAGCGGCAAACCCTGTGCCGTATAGACCAGGATCAGCGCCCAAAGTGAGTTCACCAACCCGGTCGCCACCATCATCTCAAGGATTGCGACAGTGCCGATGCGGATCGGAATCATGATCCCCAGTGCCAGATACAGGCCCATCAGCAGGTTGCCTTTGAACTGGTATTCGGACAGCGCATAGGCCGCCATGGCACCGAACAGCAGGATAAAGAACAACGACGCCACGGTGACGATCATCGAGTTCTGAAAGTAGAGGAAGAAATCTCCCTGCTTCATCACCGTCTCATAGCCGATCAGCGAAAAACTGTCTGCGTTGGGCAGGGCCAGCGGTTCGCGAAAGATCGACCGGCGGGTTTTGAAGCTGTTGATCAGGATCACAAAGACCGGGAACAGCGCGATCAGCGTGTACAGGATCAACCCGGCATGCATTGCTGCGGTGTTGAGGGGGTTTTGGCGTGCTTTGTTCATCACTTGGCCCTCACAGTTGATACCGGCGCATCCGGGTCTGGATGCCGAACAGATAGATGCAGACGCCCACCAGGATGATTGCGAACATGGCCCCGGCGATGGCGGACCCCATATGCGGGTCGCCTAGTTGCAACTGGAAGCCGAAGAATGTGCGATACATGAAAGTACCTAGAATATCGGTTGAGAAATCCGGCCCCGCCAGCGCGCCTTGTGAGGCATAGATCAGGTCGAATGCGTTGAAATTTCCTACAAAGGTCAGGATCGAGATGATCCCGATCGAGGGCAGGATCAGCGGTAGTTTGATCTTCCAGAAGGCCGAGGCCCCGGTGATGCCGTCGATCTCTCCGGCCTCAAGGATTTCTTCGGGGATGGTCAGCAGGGCGGCATAGATCAGCATCATCGGGATGCCTACGAACTGCCAGACCGAGATCAGCGCCAGCGTGGTCAGCGCGTATTCCTCTTTGCCCAACCATGGCGCAAAGAGCGACTTTAGCCCAACCGCGTCCAGCATCGAGGGCGCTATGCCCCAGATCGGTGACAGGATCAGTTTCCAGGCAAAGCCCACGATCACAAAGCTGAGGATCGTTGGAATGAAGATGGCCGAGCGATAGAGGGCCGCAAACCGTAGGCGGGGGTGGCTGAGAAGGGCGGCCAGCGCGATGCCGATCGGGTTCTGAACCAACATATGGATCAGGAAGAACCAAAAATTATTACCCAGAGCATTCCAGAACTGATCCGACCAGTTGGGATCGAAAAACAGCGTCTGGAAATTCTGCAATCCGACAAACACGCGAGCCTGATCAACCTCTGTATACAGTGCAAGGCGCAGTGTGTTGAACAGCGGGAAAATCATCACAGCGGTATAGACGAGTACGGCAGGTGCCAGAAATACAACGATATGCCAGCGGATGCGGGGGCGGGTCATGGGATTGCTTTCAAAGGGGTGTCGGAGTTACCCGGGCGGTCGGCACCGCCCGGGTATGGATCAGCTTACTGATGCGGAGCGTACCAGGAGGCCAGGCCTTCCTGCAGTTCGGCACCCAGTTCCTCGGGGGATTTTGCGCCTTTGATGGCGGCAACCGAAGCGCCCCAGGTATCGTTTTCAAGGTTCGGTGTGCCACGCGACAGGATTTGATAGGTCGAGCGGATGGTCGATTCACACTCTTCGCGCCAGCCTACGATTTCCTTGGCCAGCGGGTCCTGCAGCTCGACCGGAGTGTTCGAGAGCGGGAAGAAGCCAGGCAGGGCGTTGCCGAAGATTTCGGCGAATTCCGGGCTTGCGACCCATGCCAGGAACGTCTCGGCAGCTTCGGGATTCGCGGTGGCCGCATTCATACCAATGCCAATGTCGGTGTGGTCCGAGATATAGCAGGTATCGCCCGCATTCTGGACTGGCGGCTTAAAGGCGCCCATTTCGAAATCGGCCTGCGCATTGAAGCCCGAAATTTCCCAGGATCCCGCAGGGTAGACGGCTGCGCGACCCAAGGTAAAGATGTTCTGGCTGTCGGGATAGGTCTGCGCCTCATATCCATCACCCAGATAAGCGCCCCAACGGGCCAGGGTGGCATAGGGGGCGGTCCAGGCTTCATCGGTCAGCTTTTGCTCGCCCGCGATCAGCGCCTGGCGGCCCTCTTCGCCTTTCCAATAGTTCGGGCCGATGTTGTTATAACCCATAGTGGCGGCTTCCCACTGGTCGTTGGTGCCCATCGCCATCGGGATATAAGTGCCGTCTTCCTTGATCTTGTCGAGGGCGGCAAAGAACTCGTCCTCGGTTGTGGGAACTTCGATACCCAGTTCGGCAAACGCGTCCTTGTTATAGATGAACCCGTGGATCACCGACGCCATCGGAACGCAGAAACTGGCCGAGCCGTCATCCGTTTGCCAGGCCGACTTGGCGACATCCGAGAAGTTGTTCATCGCTTCGACACCCGACAGGTCGCTCAGGTGGCCGGCCTCATAGAGGGCCAGTGATGCATCGAAAGGACGGCAGGTGATCAGATCGCCAGCCGAGCCCGCATCCAGTTTCGAGTTCAGGACAGCGTTGTATTCTGCCGGGGCCGAGGGTGTAAATTGCACTTTGATGCCGGGGTGTTTGGCCTCAAACGCAGGGATGATCTGGTCCTGCCATAGGGTCAGGTCGTCATTTCGCCAGCTCTCGATGGTCAGGGTCACATCATCCGCATAGGCAGCCGACGCCATCAGCGTCGTGCCTAGCAGAGCAAGTTTCAAGCTATTCTTAGTCATCCATATTCTCCCGATTGATGGTTATTATTCTATGGCCAGTGCGGCCGTTAGGATTCCGTCTGATGTTCGTAGGCGTTCGGTGGCTTCGGATGCCGAAACACCTTTTGCGGCGACAAGCACGGCGGGCTTCACATCACCGCGCGTTGCTTCCAGTGCGCGCTTTGCTGCGTCTGTGTCCACCTCGGCAATGCGGGTGACGATTCCGGCCGCGCGGGCGCGCAGTTTGTCATTGTCTGCGCGCAGGTTGACCATCATGCCGCCATGTACGTGGCCAAGGTCCAGCGCCATCAGCGACGACAGCATATTCAAAGCGATCTTTTGCGCCGTTCCCGCGCCCATCCGCGTTGATCCCGAAATCAGTTCGGGCGGGGTGGCTAGCAGGATCGGGATGTTGGTCTGTGTCAGCAGGGGACTGTTGGCGTTATTGGCGATGCCGATCAAGGTCGCGCCTTTTGCACGGGCGATGCCTGCGGCTGTCATCGTGTAGGGGGTCGACCCGCTTGCGGATACGGCGATCACCGTGTCCCGGGCTGACAAACTGTTCAGCGCTTCACGCAGGTCACCGTCGGCGTCTTCGGAATCACCCGGCATCTCGACACCCGTCGGAAGACCACCAGCCATGTGAATCCGCAACTGATCCGGCGTGATCGAGAAGGTCCCGCCCAGCTCTTGCGCGTCAGCCGCCGCCATCAAACCGGACGAGCCCGCCGCAACATAGTGCAGCATGCCGCCCGACCGGAGTGTCTCGGCCATCGCAGCGGCGCCCAATGCAATAGCCTGCGTGGCCGAACGCACCGCCGCTGCAGCAGCGATCTGCCCCTCGGCCAGCAACAGCGCCGACCCTGTCAGGTCTTCGCGGCTCAGGCTGGCGGCGTCGCGGTGCAGTTGTTCGGTTGACGGCAGCGTCAAGAGAATCCCCTCCCAGGTTTCCCGATTACAATACCTATTTAATACCACCTGTCCAACATTTTCTTTTCGATATTATTTAAGTGCTGATTTTAAAGGAAAAATCAAGATATTGGCGAAAATAGTATAAAACGAGGCTTTTCTAATCGAAATAGGTATTGTATTGGTATTGTCATGACTGAGTCCCTGAATAATGCTGTGCTGGCCATTGATGGCGGTGGAACGCGGTGTCGCGTTGCCTGCGAGGTTGCCGGAGTTTTTCACGGTGTTGAGGTCGGTGCTGCGAATGTCTCGACTGATTTTGAGGCCGGTGTTTCACAGATAAAACTTGGGTTAGACCAGCTGTCTGGCAAGCTTGGCATCGGGGTTGAGGGCTTGTTGGCAAGTCCTGCCTTTGTTGGTTTGGCTGGGGTCACGGATCAGACAATCGCAACCCGCCTGAGGGATGCGCTTGGTCTAAAGCACGCCCGGATAGAGGATGATCGTCCCGCAGCCTTGCGCGGGGCGCTGGGTGCGCAGGACGGGCTGATTGCCCATTGTGGTACAGGCTCATTTCTGGCCAGACAAACTGGTAGAGACATGCGCTTTGCCGGTGGCTGGGGCTCGGTCTTGGGGGATGAAGCCTCGGCCCAGTGGGTTGGAAGGATGGCATTGTCCTTGGCATTGCGTGCGTTTGATGGAACGCAGACCCGTTCGGACCTTTTGACCACTTTGCTGTCCGAGCATGACGGACCTGCCGGGATCGTTCGCTTTGCGGGGGCTGCAGACCCTGCGCAGTTTGGTGCCATTGCACCAAAAGTGACCTTGGCGGCTCAGAATGAAGACGAGGCCGCGCAACACATCATGCAGGCAGGTGCTGCTTACCTGGCCGATACAGCCGCGCGTCTGGGGTGGAGCCCGGGCACCGCGCTGTGCCTGACGGGCGGTATTGGTGGTCAATACGCGTCGTATCTGCCCGAAAACATGCAATCCGACCTGCGCGCGCCGTTAGGAGAACCGCTCGACGGGGCGCTTGCCCTGGCGAAGGAGGTAGAACATGAGCATCGCTGATTTTCTGCGCTCGGAATCCTGGCTGACCGCTGACAACGGCCCGCGATATGTGCAGCTGCGGCGCAGGCTGCAGGAGGGCATTGATACCGGCGTTCTGCCCCCCAATTCGTCGCTGCCGTCCGAGAGGGAACTTGTCGAGATCACCGACCTGTCGCGCGTCACTGTGCGCAAGGCGATTCAAGAGCTTGTCCAAGAGGGCGTGATCGAACAGCGTCAGGGCTCGGGCTCGTTCATCCGCGAGCGTATGGCGCGGGTCGAACAATCGCTGACGCATCTGACATCCTTCACCGAAGACATGACCAGCCGCGGAATGAAGACCGCCTCGAAATGGCTGGAGCGGGGGGTTTTTGCCCCGACACAGGAAGAGATTGCCGCCTTGAGCTTGTCCGAGGGTGAGCAAATTTCTCGTATCTACCGATTGCGCGAAGCCGATGGCCGTCCACTGGCGCTGGAAAAAGCGGCGCTACCTTTGGATATCCTGCCGAACCCGATCGAAGTGACCACCTCTCTGTACGAGGTCTTGGAGCAGTTGGGCCGCCGTCCTGTTCGGGCGGTTCAGAAGATCTCGGCCCTGAATTTGGCCGCGCGTGAGGCTGAACTGCTTGATGTTCCCGAGGGAGCCGCTGGGCTGAATATTGAACGTGTTTCTTTTCTCAGAAACGGACGCGTCGCCGAACTGACACGCTCACTTTATCGCGGCGATGCGTATGATTTTGTCGCTGAATTGCGGTTGTAACCTGAAAGGACGGAACTAGATGTCCGTAGAAATCTCGAAGATGCGTCAGGAAATTCTGGAAATTCCTGATGCCGTAGACCGATTGCTCAGCAATGGGGCTGACAATATCCGCCACGCCGCGCAGTTGGCGCGCGATGCTGATCCGCGTTTTCTGGTCACGGTGGCGCGAGGATCTTCGGATCACGCCTGCACCTATCTGAAATATGCATGCGAACTGTTGCTGAACCTTCCTGTTGCCTCGGTCGGGCCCTCGGTCAACTCGATCTATGGTGCCGAGCTTCGGGCGCAGGGTTCGTTGAGCATATCGGTGTCGCAATCTGGTCAAAGCCCGGACATCGTTGGCATGACGCGCGCGCTGAAACGATCTGGTGCCGTGACGGTCGCCATTACGAACAATACGGAATCCCACCTTGCAAATGCCACGGATGCCGTCCTGCATCTTCATGCCGGACCGGAATTGAGTGTGGCAGCAACCAAGACCTTTGTGACGTCTCTGGTGGCGGGGCTGTGGTTGCTGGCGGAAATCGCGGATGAGGCTGAGCTGAAGCAGGCCATATGGTCATTGCCCGGGTATCTTGGGAAGGCTGCACGATGCGACTGGACCCCGGCCGCCAATGCGATTTCCGGCCGGTCCCTGTTTACCTTAGGTCGCGGTCCATCGCTGGCGATCTCGAATGAAGCGGCGCTGAAGATCAAAGAGACCTGCCAGATCCACGCCGAGAGCTATTCGACTGCCGAAGTTCTGCACGGGCCGGTCTCAATCGTTGAAGAAGGGTTTCCAACCATTGTGTTCGCCGCCGGTGATGCCGCTGAACAAACAACGGCAGAAGCGGCTGATGCTTTGGCGGCAAAAGGGGCTACCGTTTTTGCCGCAACCTCGGCGGTGAAACGGGCGCAGCCTCTGCCGGTCGTCAGAACGGACCATTGGCTGACCGATCCCATCAGCACCATCACATCGTTCTACAGCATGGTTGAATCGGTCGCCTGCAATCGCGGAATTGACCCAGATGCCCCGCGTCACCTTAAGAAAGTTACGGAAACTGTATGACCTCTGAGACGGTTGTATTCAGAAACGGCACCTATTTCGACGGCACACGCCTGCTGGAGGGGCAGGCGGTTGTGTTTCGCCAAGGTAATTTGTCCGAGATCACCCCGGCAGACGGAACCGAAATCGCCGGGCAGCAGGTCGATCTGAACGGTGATATTCTCTGCCCCGGATTTGTGGACCTACAGGTCAATGGCGGCGGTAGTGTCATGTTCAACGATGATCCTTCTGTCGAGACTATCCAGCGCATTTCTCAAGCGCATAGAAAGCTTGGCGTCGCATCCTTTTTGCCCACCCTGATTACCGACACTGCGGCTAAGACCCAGCAGGCAATAGAGGCCGCGATCAAGGCTGTGGATGTCGGTGTTCCCGGTGTCGCTGGATTGCATCTGGAGGGACCGCATCTTTCGTTGGCGCGAAAAGGGGCGCATGACGCGGCGCTGATCCGCCCGATGGATGAAGATGATCTGACCACCCTGATAGCCGCGGCCAGCCGATTGCCTTGCCTCAAAGTAACCCTGGCGCCAGAAGCTGTGTCTGAGCGACAGGTTACCTCTTTGGCTGAGGCCGGAATTCTGGTGTCTCTGGGTCATAGCAATGCGGATTTTGCGACCTGTCAACGTTATGCTGCGGCGGGCGCGCGCTGTGTCACACATCTGTTCAACGCCATGAGCCAGCTTGGAAACCGCGAGCCTGGACTTGTAGGGGCGGCGCTGGCCAATGCGGGTTTGTCTGCGGGTCTGATTGCCGACAGTATACACGTACACCCTGAGGTCATGAGGGCGGCATGGGCGGCAAAGACCGGGCCGGCCCGGATATTTCTGGTCAGCGATGCCATGGCTGTTGCCGGAACAGAGGATGCCGAATTCAACCTTGAAGGGCGCCGTATTACCAGAACGGATGGCCGCCTGACGCTTGAAAATGGAACGCTGGCAGGGGCTGATCTGGATTTGACGACGGCTGTTCGCATCCTTGTCAAAATTGTCGGTGTCCCGCTGAAGGATGCGCTGAGCGCCGCAACGACCTATCCTGCGAAGCTGATTGGCTTGGCCGAATCTTCCAGTATGAATCTGGCATCCATGATCCGTATTTCGGCGGATCTTGAATCTTGCGATTGGGCGAATACCGCGCGCTGAATAAGCCGCGCGCTGCCGAAACGACCCCGGGAATACCGATGCACCGGGGTCCGTCCCCGGGTGTCATATGATTTTGTATTTCACGTGCGAACTGTGCTTGACGACACCTTGGGCATGGCATAAACCAGCCACCGCTGAGCGGGCGTCGTATACTGGCTATTACCTCAGCCTTCCAAGCTGATGAAGCGGGTTCGATTCCCGCCGCCCGCTCCAAATCAGCCCCAAAAATCTGCGTCAAATAGCCTTTCGTTTGGGCCATTCGGCTGCACCGCTTGACCCGGCGGGTTGTAGACGCCAAGAAGCGGGATACCGGAATTCGAACACGAAGTAAGGGCCTGACATGGCAAAACCCGTCTCAGCCAGTCCAGCAGCAAAACCCGCACCCGGTGCGGCTGAGGAACGGGCCAGGTCCAGGAAGATCGGTGTTCTGGCTTCGCTCTGGCCATTCATGAAGCCTTATCGATTGCAAATGATTGGGGCCTCTTTGGCCTTGGTTCTGACCGCCAGCATGACGCTGACATTGCCTTTGGCTGTCCGCCGTGTGGTCGACAACTTTCGGATCGAAGACGGAGAGCTACTGGATTGGTACTTTCTGGCGGCGCTGGGCATCGCCGCGATTCTGGCCGTCGGAACAGGTATCCGCTACGCGCTTGTTACGCGCCTGGGCGAACGCGTTGTCGCCGATATCCGCAAAGCCGTTTTTGATCGCGTCATCGGGATGAGCCCCGAATTCTATGAACGTATCATGACGGGTGAGGTGCTGAGCCGGATCACGACCGACACCACGCTGATTCAATCCGTGCTGGGCTCGTCAGTCTCGATCGCTCTACGCAATATGTTGATGTTTCTGGGCGGGCTTGTGCTGATGCTGCTGACCTCGGCCAAGCTGACCGGGATGGTCTTGTTGCTGATTCCGCTGGTTGTGGTTCCGATACTGGTATTGGGGCGGCGCCTGCGGGTTATTAGCCGGGAAAACCAAGACTGGATCGCAGCCTCATCGGGCAACGCCGGTGAAGCGCTGAGCGCAGTTCAAACCGTTCAGGCCTTTACCCATGAGCAGGCCAGCCGAAATCAGTTCGGTGAGATGACCGAAACGTCCTATACTGTCTCGCTGCGCCGAATTCAGACCCGGGCCGTGTTGACCGTTATCGTTATATTCCTGGTGTTTTCCGGAATCGTCGGCGTGTTGTGGATGGGGGCGAATGATGTCCGCAACGGTGTCATGACCGAGGGCGTTCTGATCCAGTTCGTGATCTATTCGATCATCATGGCCGGTTCGGTCGCGGCCCTGTCCGAAATCTGGAGCGAATTGCAGCGTGCGGCCGGTGCGACCGAGCGGTTGGTCGAGTTGTTGAATGCTCAGGACACCGTGAACGATCCCGGCCAAGCGCAAGCTTTCCCCGCGCCCGTGCGCGGCGAGATTCAGTTCGACGATGTGACTTTCCGCTACCCGGCGCGTCCGGATGTCGTGGCATTGAATGAACTGTCGCTGACAGTCAACCCCGGGGAAACCGTCGCATTTGTCGGCCCCTCGGGGGCTGGAAAAACAACCGTGATCCAGATGATTCAGCGATTCTATGATCCTGACTCGGGACGCGTTTGTTTGGATGGCATTGACCTGCGAGATTTGGATCGTTCCAATTTCCGCCGTCATATGGCACTTGTGCCTCAGGATCCCACGATATTCGCAGCATCGGCGCGCGAAAATATCCGATTTGGGCGGCTCGATGCGACGGATGCCGAGGTTGAAGACGCAGCTCGCGCAGCTGCGGCCCACGAATTCATCTCGACGCTGCCCGAAGGCTATGACAGCTTTGTAGGAGAGCGAGGCGTCATGCTGTCCGGGGGACAAAAACAGCGGATCGCCATCGCCCGCGCCATTCTGCGCGATGCTCCGATCCTGTTGTTGGATGAGGCGACATCGGCATTGGACGCTGAAAGCGAGCGCGCTGTGCAAGGGGCTGTCGACAGGTTGCGTGCAGGGCGGACGACGCTGATTGTTGCGCACAGATTGGCAACCGTGAAAAAAGCCGACCGCATCATCGTCCTGGAGAACGGGCAGATCGTTGCGCAGGGAACGCATGACGATCTGGTATCGCAGGATGGGCTGTACGCGCGTTTGGCACGGTTGCAATTTACCGATGGTGTTGCAGCAGAGTAACCTGATGGCGAGATATTTTGTTTTGCGCCCCAGCGTCATTCTACATTCTAAGTTGTTCTGCCGTTAAGCCCTTACTTGCACATGAGCGGGTTTTACTTTCATCCTAGATGAGAGCCTGCGCGTGACGCAGTAAAAGTACAGGGAGGAACTAATGGCATTCGCGGGATTAGACGATAAGGCAAGAATAGAAAATGAAATGCCGTGGGAGGATCGAGACGTACCGGTAACCTTTCATCAGTTACTTTCTCGAACGGCGGCCAAGTTCCCCGACCACAAGGCCATTAGCTTTCAGCTGTTTTCCGGCCCAGCCGATAAGGCCGAGACACTGACGTGGTCTGATCTGCTGGGTAAGGTCAATCAGGCCGCCAATCTTTTCAGATCTCTGGGTATCGGTGAAAACGATGTGGTGGCCTATGTTCTGCCCAACTGCAACGAAACTCTGGTGACCCTTATGGGAGGGGCCGTCGCAGGGATCGTGAACCCGATCAACCCGTTGTTGGAGCCCGAGCAAATCGCAGCAATTTTGCGCGAGACGAAAGCCAAGGTTGTTGTGACGCTAAAGTCATTTCCCAAAGCCGATGTTGCACAGAAGGTGGAAGAGGCCGTACGCCACGCGCCCGGTGTGAACACAATTCTGGAAATCGACCTGAATCGCTATCTGACGCCTCCGAAATCGTGGATCGTGCCCCTTGTGCGTCCCAAAATGGGCGACAAGGCTAAATTGGCTCATGCGGATTATTTGAATTTCAGCAAAGAGCTGGCGAAACAGCCCAAGACACTGACATTCGAAGACAGTAAATCAGACCGTGTTGCGTGCTATTTCCATACTGGTGGTACAACCGGCATGCCCAAGGTTGCACAACACAAATATTCCGGCCTGATCTATAATGGCTGGTGTGGTGGCACCTTGTTGTTCGACGAAAACGATGTGGTCATGTGCCCACTGCCCATGTTCCACGTCTTTGCTGTGCATGTGATCGTCATGGCTGCGGTGAGTTCGGGTGCACATGTGGTCTTCCCGACGCCTCAAGGATATCGCGGGGATGGCGTTTTCGACAATTTCTGGAAACTGATCGAGCGTTGGAAAGTCAGCTTTATCATCACGGTTCCGACAGCGATCTCCGCCAAAATGCAGCGCCCTGTCGACGCTGATATCTCGTCAGTGAAAACAGCCTTCTCAGGCTCGGCTCCTTTGCCGGTTGAACTGTTCCGTCGCTTTGAAGAGGCCACCGGCGTCACTATAGTCGAAGGCTATGGCCTGACCGAAGCCACCTGCCTTGTGTCGTGCAATCCGGTGGATGGCGAAAAGAAGATCGGTTCGATTGGCGTTCCGTTCCCTTATACGGATGTGAAAATCCTGCAGGATGGACCCGACGGTCCGACCGAATGTGGAACTGATCAGATTGGTGAGATCTGTATCTCGAACCCCGGCGTATTTGCGGGCAACACGTATACAGAGGTCGAAAAGAACGTGGGCCTGTTCCACTATGACAAATATCTGCGCACCGGTGATTTGGGCCGGTTTGACGATGATGGCTATTTGTGGATCACCGGTCGTGCCAAGGATTTGATCATTCGCGGCGGGCACAATATCGACCCGGCCGAGATCGAAGAGGCGCTGTTGGGGCATGAGGCCGTGGCATTTGCCGGTGCGATCGGTCAACCAGACGCCCATGCGGGCGAAGTGCCCTGTGCCTTTGTCGAACTGGTCTCTGGGGCCAGTGTGACAGAGCAGGAGCTGATGGAATACTGCAGGGTTCACGTTCACGAGCGTGCCGCGCAACCTAAGCACATGACCATTCTGGACGAACTTCCCAAGACGGCAGTGGGTAAAGTCTTTAAGCCCGAGCTACGTAAGCAGGCGATCACACGCATCTACAATGGTGCGCTTGAAGACGCAGGCGTTGCTGCGCGTGTGGTTTCGGTTCTGGATGATAAAAAGCGCGGGCTTGTCGCGCAGCTTGACGCCAACGGTTCCTCGGACGACGATGTCAGCAAATTGCTGGGATCGTTCACCCGGCCATGGGAGTGGGCTGCCTGATCGCGGAGGGGCTATGAACTATGAACGTCTGATTGATGAAGAAACCTGGGCGTTCATAAGACGAACGGCTGAAAGCTATCCTGATGACGCGGTCGAATTGTCGATCGAAGATCAGCGCGGCGTCTATGACGTAATGTGCAAGGATTTTCGCCAACCTCGCCCAATGGGTGTTGAAACAGAAGACAGGCGCGCCGATGGCGTGCCTGTTCGCATTTACACCGCAGGCAATCCAAGCCGGACGGTGATCTATTTCCACGGAGGCGGGTTTGTCGTCGGCGGACTGGACAGTCACGACGATGTCTGTGCCGAACTTTGTGCACAAACTGGGTATCGGGTGATTGCCGTGGATTACCGCCTGAGCCCCGAACATATTCATCCTGCCCAGTTTCACGATAGCTGGGCGGCAACCAACTGGGCGGTGCAAGAGTTCCAGGACCCTTTCGTTCTGGCGGGCGACAGCGCGGGTGGAAATCTGGCCGCCGCAGTTTCACAGCACGGACGGACGCAGTTCGACAATCTTCTTGGTCAGGTCCTCATCTATCCAGGCTTGGGCGGAGATTCATCCCGTGGTTCCTATAAGGAACATGCCCATGCGCCTTTGCTGACGCTGGAGGATGTAAGTTTTTACGAGAAGATGCGCTGTGGTGGAGATGTGCCGGAAAACGACCCGACATTCGCTCCATTGCATGACACGGATTTCTCGGGGCTGCCCCCAACCGTGGTGGTAACTGCAGATTGTGATCCCTTACGTGATGATGGTGCGATCTATTGCGAGCAGATCAGGGCTGCAGGTGGGCAAGCTCATTGCATCAATGAACCCGGCCTTGTGCACGGCTATCTGCGGGCGCGCACCATGGTCAAACGTGCGGCGGACAGCTTCGAGAGGATCTCGGTGGCGATAGAGGCGTTGGGCCAGCAGATCTGGCCCTACGACTGATTCCCTACTTCAAGAAGGGCTGACCCTTCATGGTTTCGGCAACCGGGGCACCCAAACGGCCCAGAATCGTGGGCGCCAGTTGTAGCTGGTCGATCACAGCGTCCGCATCGGGGCCTTCGGCGTCACCGAAGTAATACAGCGCGGTTTCCTGCTGCAATGCGCCACGCCCACCGTGATGGCCACGATCGTCCTGGCCGTGATCTGCGGTAACGATGACGTCGTAACCCAACTGCCGCCAGCGCGGGATAAACGGGGCCAGCATTTCGTCCATCACGAAACAGGCATGGTCCATCTCTTCACATTCATGAAAGAATCTGTGACCCATGCTGTCCAAAGTGCTGGTATGCAGCAATCCATAGTCCAAGCCATGGCGTAGGCAGAGATTTGTCAGCGTCGCGAACAGATCGACGTCACAGGGCGTCATCTGGTTGGCTTTGCCATAGCCTGTCATCGTGTGGAACCGACCATGATTGATCGTTTTGCTGTTGGGCTCGTCGTATTCAACATCGCGGACATAGTCGAATGGATGGCGGTTAAAAAATTGCGACCAGAAGCTGTGGGCCACAGCCCCAGTCACGCCGCCGGCTTCGCGCACTTGGCTGAAGATGTCCTTCTGACTCAGGCGGAACACGTTGCCATTGCCGGTACAGCCATGCTCCTGCGGTGTAACACCGGTATGGATCGAGGCATAGCAGCTTGCCGAGATTGACGGCAGCACAGCGCGCTTCTTCCAAACGCGCGCCTCGCCGGTGTCGACCCAGCCTTCCAGATTGCCGAACAAACGACGGAAATTGCGCCATGGAACACCGTCCAGAATGATGAGGAGAAGTTTGCGGTCCATGCTCTGACCCTTTTTCAGATTGCTTCAGCCGACCCTAAAAGATTCGGTGCGGTCTGGCTGCCTGATCCCGCCCCAAATGGCAAAATCCCGACACCTTGATCGAATGGCGCCGGGATTTCATAAACTTACAGGAAGGGCCGGGATCAGTTCCCGGCGCTTTCCATTTTGCGGTGGGCGACGACCTCTTCCAGCCAGCCCAGATGCATTTCGGGGACAGAGCTGAGCAGTAGGTCGGTATAGTCGTCAAACGGTGGGCTCAGCACCTGCGACTTGGGGCCGTAGCGGACGACTCGGCCCTGATACATCACCGCAATACTGTCGCTGATCGCGCGCACTGTTGCCAGATCGTGGGTGATGAACAGATAGGCCACATCCTCGATCTTTTGCAGGTCCAGCAGCAGTTTGAGGATACCATCCGCGACTAGCGGATCCAGCGCCGAGGTGACCTCGTCACAGATGATCATCTTGGGCTTGGCCGCCAATGAACGCGCAATGCAAACACGCTGTTTCTGGCCGCCAGACAGTTCCGCCGGATAGCGATCCATGTACTTCTCGCCCAGCTCGATCTCATCCAGCAGTTCCACGATCCGCTTGCGCTTTTCGGCGCCGCGCATACCGAAGTAGAACTCCAGCGGGCGCCCGATGATCGTGCCGACGGTCTGACGCGGGTTCATCGCCACGTCTGCCATCTGATAGATCATCTGCAACTCACGCAGGTCTTCACGGCTGCGGCCCTTCAGATCGCCACTGAGCTTGCGTCCGGCGAAATTGATCTCGCCATCGCGCGGTGGAAGCAGCCCAGTGATCACCCGTGCCAGCGTGGACTTGCCAGAACCGGATTCGCCCACAACCGCTAATGTTTGGCCCGGATGGAGCTCGACATTGACGTTGTGCAGCACGTCGAAATTCAGCCCCTTATAGCGCGCAGTGATCCCGTCAACTGTCAGCACTGGTTCGGAAGTTGGCTTCTTTTCTTCATGTTCGATGGAGCGGACCGAGACCAGCGCCTTGGTATACTCTTCCTGCGGGTTGTTGATGATCTGATCGGTGTTGCCGTACTCGACCGTGTTACCCATGCGCAGAACCATGATGTCGTCGCTGACTTGCGCAACGACTGCCAGATCGTGGGTGATATAGAGCGCGGCAACGCCGGTATCACGAATGGCTTCCTTAATGGCCATCAGAACATCGATCTGGGTGGTCACATCCAGCGCAGTTGTCGGTTCGTCGAACACCACCAGATCAGGCTCAGGACAAAGCGCCAGCGCTGTCATACACCGCTGTAGCTGACCGCCCGAAACTTGGTGCGGATAGCGATCACCAATATTGTCCGGATCGGGAAGCCCCAGCTTGGCGAACAGTTCCCGCGCGCGGGCTTCGGCCTCTTTACGCGAAAACTTCTTGTGCTCCACCGCGGCTTCGATCACCTGATCCATGATCTTCTTGGCTGGGTTGAACGATGCTGCGGCGGATTGCGAAACATATGCTACTTCGCCTCCGCGCAGATTGCGGATATCGCTATGCGGGGTTTTCAGGATATCGCGCCCGTTAACCCAAACCTCTCCGCCGGTGAGTTCAACACCACCTCGGCCATAGGCCATTGAGGCCAGACCAATGGTGGATTTACCGGCCCCGGATTCACCGATCAGCCCCAACACCTTGCCGCGTTCAAGGTCAAAGCTGACCCCGTGCACGATTTCGATATCATGGGGTTTTTCACCCGGTGGATAGACGGTCGCGCCGATTTTGAGGTCGCGGACCTTGAGAAGGGTATCACTCATCCCCGGCCTCCTTTCAGCGATGTGGTACGGTTCAGGACCCAGTCAGCTACAAGGTTGACCGAGATGGCGAGGGTCGCGATGGCAACAGCCGGATATAGCGCCGCGCCGATGCCATAGACGATACCGTCTTTGTTTTCCTTCACGATTCCACCCCAATCCGCCAGCGGCGGTTGGACGCCCAAACCCAGGAACGAGAGGGTCGAGATAAACAGAACCATAAAGATGAACCGCAATCCGAACTCGGCCACCAGAGGCGACAGAGCATTGGGCAGGATTTCCCGGAAGATGATCCAGATACGACCCTCACCGCGCAGCTTGGCAGCCTCAACATAGTCCATCACATTGATATCCACAGCGACAGATCGCGACAGGCGATAGGGGCGTGTGGCATCCAGCAGGCCCATCACCAGGATCAGGATCGGGACAGTCACCGGGACAATCGCCAGAATGACCAGCGCCAGGATCAGTGTCGGGATCGACATGACCAGGTCAACCGCTCGGCTGAGGACCTGATCGGCCCAGCCACCAAGAACAGCGGCCAGCAAGCCCAGCGTGGTGCCGGTGGCAAAGCTGAGGATTGTGGCAGCAGCAGCGATAAAGATGGTCGTGCGCCCGCCATAGATCATGCGAGTTAGCAGATCGCGCCCGATATTGTCCGTACCCAACAGGTGTTTGGCACTGGACGGTTCCCAGACATCACCGACCACCTCAGCCATGCCGTAAGGAGCGATCAGGGGTGCCGCGAGCGCCACGAAAAAGTACAGCCCGGTGAAAAACAGACCGATCATGGCCGAAATAGGAAGATTCTTCATCATTTCGGGTGCCTCAGTCTTGGATTGGCAAGGATGGACACGATATCGGCAACCATGTTCAGCCCGATATAGACCGCAGCGAAGACAACGCCGCAGGCCAGAACCACAGGCACGTCACGCTTGGTCACCGAGTCCACAAGATATTGCCCCATGCCAGGGTAAACGAACACCACTTCGACCACGACGACGCCCACGACCAGATAGGCCAGGTTCAGCATAACAACGTTGACAATGGGCGAAATCGCGTTGGGGAAGGCATGTCGCGCGATGACCTGAAAACTGGACAAACCTTTCAGCTCAGCCGTTTCGATATAGGCCGACTGCATCAGGTTTAGGATTGCGGCGCGGGTCATCCGCATCATCTGTGCCAATACCACCAGCGTCAGCACAAAGGCCGGCAAGGCGATTGCATAGAGCTTTTCACCGAAGGACATCGAATCGTTGATCATCGCAAGCGAGGAAAACCAGCCCAGTTTTACGGAAACGAAATAGATAATCACGTAGCCGATCAGGAATTCGGGGATCGAAACCGTAGTAAGTGTAACGGCAGAAATCAGTTTGTCCGGCCAGCGATTGCGGAACCGGACGGCCAGCAGGCCCAGAAATATGGCTAGCGGTACGGATACAACGGCGGCGGCACAGGCCAAAAACAGTGTATTGCCCAGTCGTTTGCCGATGCTTTCTGCGATGTCGAGTTTGTTGGTGAGTGATTGACCGAGATCGCCCTGAGCAATTCCTCCAAGCCATTCAGCATATCGGGTTAGGGCAGGGCGGTTGAGGCCCATTTCTTCGCGCAGGTTCGCCAGCGCTTCTGGGGTTGCGGATTGACCGAGGACCGCTTGTGCAGCGTCGCCCGGCAAGGCTTCGGTGAGGCCGAAAATCAGAGCCGATGCACCGAAGAGAAGCAGGAATCCCAGCGCAAGGCGCTGGGAGACCAGTTTGATGATAGGATGCATAATCCGATGCCCTTATCAGGCGAACCACATCTTGCGCGACATCTGGCCGTTCATCATCTCTTGTCCTGGGTCGGTTTCCCAACCAGCAAGTTGATTGCTGACGCCTTCGACAAAATCATTGAACATCGGGCAGATTACGCCGCCTTCGTCGCGGACCATCATGCCCATCTTTTTGTAGATGTCCTTGCGCTTGTCGTTATCCAACTCGGCACGGGCTGCGAACAGCATCTCGTCAAATGCCGGAACCTTGAACCGGGTGTCGTTCCAGTCCGCAGTCGACAGATACGCGGTCGAATACATCTGATCCTGCACCGGACGGCCACCCCAGTACGAGGCGCAGAACGGCTGAACGTTCCAAACCTCGGACCAATAGCCGTCGTTGGGCTCGCGCTTGATTTCCAGCGGAATACCAGCCTGAGCGGCGGTTTGCTGGAACAGAGCGGCCGCATCCACGGCGCCCGGGAAGGCACCATCCGCAACGCGCAGAATGATCGGCGAGCCGTCATGGCCGGACTTCTTATAATGCTCGGCAGCTTTTTCGACGCTGAACTCACGCTGCGGGATCGAACCGTCAAACAGCGGATAGGCTGCGTTAACCGGCATGTCGTTACCGACAGAGCCATAGCCACGCAGAACCTTGTCGACCAATTCCTGACGATTAATAGCGTACTTCAGTGCAAGACGCAGTTCGTTGTTGTCGAATGGGGCGGTGTCACAATGCATGATGAACACATAGTGGCCACGGCCTGCGGTCGAATTCACCGTAAGGTTTGGCGCGCGGCCTAACAGATCGGCTACCTTGGGTTCAACGCGGTTGATCGCGTGAACCTGACCGGATTGAAGCGCGGCGGTTCGTGCGGTTGCATCGTTGATGACAACCACTTCGACACTGTCGAAGTTGCCGTAGTCGCTCCAATGGTTAGCGAATTTCTTGAACACGTGGCGCACGCCAGGTTCGTCGACTTCCAGCTGGTATGGGCCGGTACCAATGCCTGCACCAGGATTGTCCATGCCGCCATCCGGCTGAATGATCAGGTGATAGTCTGCCATCAGATAAGGCAGATCGGCATTCGGCTCGGTCAGAGTAACCTGGAAGTTGTCTCCGTCGGCCTTCATCGACTCGATACCCTTCATGATGCCCAGGGCACCCGATTTGGAATCTTCATTCGAGTGGCGTTCCATGGTCTTCAGCACGTCTTCGCTGGTCATGGTCTTGCCGTTGTGGAATTCTACGCCCGGGCGCAGCTTGAAGGTCCAGACCTTGGCGTCAGCACTGCCTTCTACGCTTTCGGCAAGACGTGCTTCGATCGATCCATCGGGCGCAACCTCGACCAGCGTGTCGCCGAACTGTTTGCCGTTCTGGAACGGGACCGAGCTGGCATAGGTGGCCGGGTCCAGCGAGTTGGTGGATTCCCCGCCCTGCAGGCCAATCTTCAGATCACCGCCCTTTTTCGGATCGGCCGCGCGTGCAGCATCGGCAAACATTGTGCTGGCCATCGCAGCAGACACACCAAGTGCTGCAGCTTTCCCCATAAATTCGCGGCGGGTCAGCTTGCCGGCTGTAACCTGCTTGGCCATGTGAGTGATTTGTTCGTTCATTCAGATATCTCCCAGTGATTTATCTCGTCAGCCCCTGACGGGTTTTTTTATTGACGCGCCAGTCAAGTTAGGCGCAATTCGGTTGGTCGAGCAAGAAAAAAGTCCGGCTCAGACCTGCTTGAATTTCACATATGATTACGCGGTACGGTATCCTCCTTAGTCTTTGAAAATACCAAACTGCCGTTTTCAAATGCCTTGAGTTCAGCACAGAGGTAGAAGTTTCCGGCGTCTGACCACATTTCGCAAGATGTTTCTGTACGCAGCTCTGTGCCATCACGGATTATCTCTTGTGTCCAATGGCAATATCCGCGCGCAGATAACGGGTCATCAGGGCGAATCGACCAACGTTCAAAGGCTGTTCCGCCATGTGTCAGGCCGTGGTGCTTGTCTGTAACAAGGCCAAAGTCATCTTCTATAATCAGATGAGTTTCCCCCGAGTTCATGTCAGTTTCGACCTGTCGAGAGTTCCGGCTGTCTCGGACAGTCGTGATGTCGTGTGCGGCCTCGGCATCCGGGGGAGGGAATACATATGCCTCGCTAGCCGCGTGACGGATGGGCAGCTTGATTTGGCCCTCGGTCAGATGCAGTTCTGCAGACTCGGGCGAAGGCCAGATCAGCGGCCAATAGGCGCTGGATACCGCAATCCGCAAGTGGTGTCCCTTTGGCACCCGATAAGCGATATGGTCCAGATCCAGCGTGACCTCGTAAACCTTGCCAGGGACCAATTCGGTCGGTTGCGAATGGGTATCGCGATGGCACAGGTTAAGGACACCGTATGTTATGCGTGTTGTTGCCCCATCGGGATGGACGTGATTCAAGCGCACGGCCATCTGGGCATAGGGACGGTCGGCACTGATGTGCAGGCATATTTGCGGCGCGCCCACGATGTTCAAATCATTGGCCAGTGGGGCGCTGTCGAAACAGGCCGAAAATGCATCATCCACACGCTGATCGCCCGGCATATCCGGCCCCAACCAGATGGCGCAGTATTCTCCGCCTTCCATCCCGCAGGTCTGGGGGGATCGGATGCACGTGTCCAGGGGTCCGGGTTGGTCCAGCCCAGCATTAGAAATATTCAGAGTTTGAATAGGAAGATGCGAGGTCGCGCCTTTATCCTCGGTTATCCAGCAACCGGGGCGTTCCTTGTACCAGCGCTGGGGGCGTACCCCATCCATAAGATATGCGCGATAGTCGGGTTCCTGGTCGATGCCAGTATCCTGGCTTTTCAACCAATGGTCCCACCAACGCAGGGCCTCTTGCAGAAATCCGATTCGGGGCTCGGGAACAGCAAAATGCGGATACTTGTGAACCCAAGGTCCGACGATCCCCTTGACCGGAGAATCAAGCTGTTCAACCAATAAAGGCACCGAATTCTTATAGGCGTCACCCCAGCCGCCAACAGCCAAAGTCGCCGCCCGGATAGCGCTGAAATCCTCGCAGACTGACCCGTGACGCCAATAGTCATCTCGCGTCTGATGGCGCAACCAGACAGAGGGCAGAAAGGGCTCGTTCTCAAGGCGGTCCAGCCACAGCTCGCGCCAGTTCGGACGCAGGGCCGGATCGGGAGCGCGCGATGAATAAGACCACATGGTCGCACCCCAGCCGAGATTTTCGTTCAGCAGGCAGCCACCCTTGTAGTGGATGTCGTCCGCATACCGGTCGGCGGTCGAGCACAGCGTGATAATCGCTTTCAGCGCCTCTGGCTGTAGTGCTGCCACCTGCAATGCATTGAAACCGCCCCAACTGATCCCCATCATGCCTACAGAACCAGAACACCACGGTTGCTGCGCCAACCACTCGATAGTTGCAACTGCATCGTCAAGTTCCTGCTGGGTATACTCATCCGCCATCAGCCCTTCGCTGTCACCATTGCCGCGCATGTCCACTCGGATGCAGGCATAGCCGCGCTTGGCAAACCAAGGATGGGTCAGGGCGTCTCGTGTCGCTGTGCCGTCGCGCTTGCGATAGGGCAGAAACTCCAGAATGGCAGGTACAGGGTGGCTTTCTGCATTCGACGGCTTCCATATCCGGGCTGAAAGCCGGCACCCATCCGGCATGTGAATGCCGACATCTGGCAGGTCTTCGATGTCGAGTAGCGAATTGTCGGCTGGATTCATTCGGTCAGTCTCGGGGCCAAAAGGGATTTGGTGCAGGTGAAAATCGTCAAATCAGCCTCGGATTGCGACAATAAGGTCCATTACGTTGGTTCCGGTCGGTCCGGTGACGAAAAGAGCATTTACGCGTTCCAGATAGCTGCCGCTGTCAGCATCCCGCAGCGCCATTTCCGCACCATCGCCCCAGGTGGTCCCGTCAACAATCGCCCCCGCGGCCTGGGTCGGCCCGTCGGTGCCGTCGGTGCCCCCGACAAGCAGCGTCAGCCCAGCAATACCCGCGATTTCTCTGGCCAACGCTAAAGCGAGGGCCTGATTGCGCCCACCCTTGCCTGGATTTCTGGGCAGCACGACAGTTGGCTCTCCACCGAAAACCATGACGCCTTCGGGCATATTGCGCAGCTGTGGCCCCAAACGGGCTGCTATGCTTTTCAGGTCATCGTGCAGGCATTCCTCATTCGCTAAAACGGGTGCGCCCTCGGCCATGGCCTGTCGGACGGCGGCAGCACGGGCATGCTTGTTCGATGCAACGATGCGCGCAACTCCCTGAAAATCGCGCGGCTCAGGAAGTGCGCCAATGCCCGATCCGATAACGTTCAGGTCATCGCCGGGCACATCGGAAATCGCCAGAACAGTCGCCTTCGCTCCTTTGAACTGGGCCAACAGGCCAGACCCTTTGATTTGGGACAGTTTGCGCCGTTCGGCGTTCATTTCAGAGATATTCAACCCTTCCGACAGCAGTTTTCGGTTCAACTGCTCCAGATTCGCCAGCGTTTTGCCGGGTACAAGGTCCTCAGCCAAAGACGAGGCCCCGCCCGAAGCCAGCAGCAGCAAATGCGAAGATGATCCCATCGACTGGACCATCTCACGCAGTGCGCGGCCCGCTTGCAGACTGCGGATATCAGGAACGGGATGAGAGGCCTCGATCACCCTGACATGGTCAGGCAGGGCGTCCCCGTGGCCATCCTTGGTGACAACCAAAGCGGGGAGGGGGCCGAAATGGTCCAGCGTTGCGCGGGTCATCGCCGCCGCAGCTTTGCCGACAGCCAGAATTTGGTTGGGCTGCTCTACATCGTTCAAGGCGGATAACGTCGCCGCATATCCACCAACCGCGTCAACCCCGGCCTGCCATATTCGGGTTGCCTTTTGCCTTTGCTCCATCAGCTTTCGACCCAGATCGTGACCGGTCCGTCATTGACCAGTTCCACGGCCATATCCGCCCCGAACTGGCCGGTTTCGACAGGGACGCCAAGACCACTTAGCCGATGCGCGAAAACCTCATACAAGCGTTTTCCAACCTCTGGCGGTGCGGCTTCAGAAAACCCCGGGCGGTTCCCGCGCGAGGTATCAGCGGCAAGTGTGAACTGGCTGATTACTAGGGCCGAGCCGCCCATATCCAGAACCGACCTGTTCATCTTGCCGGCCTCATCCTTGAATATCCGCAGCTTCGAGACCTTGGCAGCAAGCTGTTCGGCCTTTTGGTCGTCGTCTCCTTGCATCGCGCAAACCAGTATCAGCAGGCCCGGACCGGTTTGTCCGATCACCGTACCCTCGACCGAGACTTTTGCCAGCGAGACCCTCTGCAACAGCGCACGCATTTGGTTCCTCCATTTGATGGTCAGTCGACCCACTCGACAAACGCGTCGGGCGCGGCGCGACTGGTTCTGAACCCGTTGGCCGGGTGGTCTTTGTCTGCATAGCCGAAAGAGATCGCACATAGGATCAGACGGTCATCCGGGATTTTGAAATATCGGTGCAGAAAAGGGCCATAGCTGGCCACTGCGGCCTGCGGAATTGTCGCTATGCCCAGAGCCTGCGCCGCCAGCGTGAAGGCCGTAACAAAGCCACCACAATCCATGGCGCCATAAGCGCCGAGTTCCGTTGGGCTGGATATGATTGCACAATGGGGCGCTCCGAAAAGGGCGAAATTCTCCATCATCTGCCGGGTGGACCCGGCGCGATCTCCGCGTTCAACGCCAACGGCTTCGTAAAGGGCCCAGCCGCATTCACGGCGTCGTTCCTGGTAGATGCCCGAATAGGAGGCAGGAAAGGGCAGGTCCGGGGATGGCGTGTCCGCGGTTACCTCATCCTGCAGTGCCTTCCGAAACTTATCGGTCTCTGGCCCGCTGGTGATGGTCACGTTCCAGGGCTGCGCATTGCACCAGCTTGGAACGCGGGCTGCGCTGGTCAGGATCTGATTAATCTGATCCTTTGGCACCGGGTCAGAAAGGAAGGCGCGGCAGGAATGCCGTTGATCCAGTAGATTGTTCAGAGCGGATAGTGTCACACAGGCCTCCCCATCGGCGTTGACAGGGCGCAGGATGATGTCAGACCGGCGGATGTTCAAGGGCTGATGCGGTCGGCAGGGTCACTGTTGACCGGTTGCCACCAGATAGCCAACACCGGCTGCCACCAGCAGGCCAAGGCACACGGCGACCGAGATTTTGAGCGCTGACCAGGGACGTTCACCCTGAACGCGCCCGGTGCGGCCGTTGACCACAAACCTGTAGGTCTGCCCCCGATATTTGTAGGCGGCCATCCAGATCGGCAGAAGGATATGCTTGAAGGTCACATCGCGCACATCGGTCTCAACCGCGTGAATGCGCTGCCGATCGCCACCAATATCAAAGCGTACATCCCGTTCTATCACGCGGGACATATGTGTGCGGGCTTCGGTGTAGCCGTCATTCAATTCGACTGTATAGGCCTCGGCCCGGAAACCGGCGAGGTACTCAGGCTGATACGGTTCCAACGCGGGTAAATCCCAGGGTTCCAGCGCGTCGGTGTACTTCTTGGGCAAAGACTGCGATGCCAAAACCAGAACGTCATCAAAGAACCGTGCGACCTGGCCCGATTTCGGGGACCATCTCACCTTGGCGACCCTTTGCTGTACACGCTTGCCATCGCGCATGACACTGCGTGTTTCATAGTAAACTATACCGCGCTCGCCCCGATATGTGGATTTCGTATCCGCATCGAAGGTCCAGTATGGAACATAGATACCCTGCATCTTGCGCCCTTTGCGGGCATAATCCTTCAACCCGTTTGGGGCGAACCATAACCGTCCCAGCCAGTCTCCCATCGCTTTATGCGCAGTGCGTTCATCCAGCGCAAAGGGCAGCACGCCGCGGGGTTTGATGTGACGGCTGATGCCGGTATCCGTTACTACTGGGGTTGCGCAAAAGGGGCATTCGGCTGCGTGCGTGGCCGGGTCAAATTCAACTTGAGCCGCACAGTTGGGGCAGGTCAGAACACGCGTTTCCTCGATCTCATCGTCAGGCAGCTGATCCGAAAGCGCACTGTTGAAATCCAGCTCTTTTAGGCTGGAACCGCCCCACGGTCCGGCGCCAATTGCCTCTGAGTGACCGCAATGGTCACAGGTGAGCGTACCATCACCGGGATTGAACCGATAATCCGCCCCGCATTGATCGCAGGGAAAGCGGTGTTCGTCTACAATGTTAGGGTCGGTAGGGGCCATTGAAGTCTCGAATTTACGTTATCGGCCAGAGGACAGGCGCATCCGGTTCAGCACCCCGTCCCGTTTGATGAAATGATGCCAGATGGCAAAAGCAGCGTGACCTAATGCGACGAACAACAGGGCATTGCCCACGGTTTCGTGGACCTCACCAGCAACATGGATACCCCCGAACCAGGCCAACATGCCGAAGATTGGCACCGCCACCATCAGCGCATAAAGCAAGAGATGTCCCAACTTTGCTGCAGTCGCCATCAGGGCCGAGCTTTCCTCGACCGGGGCAGGCGCGCCCTGTCGCCACCGAAGAAGAATGCGGACCAGGATCAGTGCAAAGACGATGCAGCCAAGCCAGACATGAGGGGTGGCCCATTCTGTCCAGACCGTGTTGTCCTCGAGCCGGGCGTGCAGGGCCCGTACCATGCCATCGCTGCTGATCCATTCGCCGATGATGATCACAGCGATCAGCCAGTGCAATACGATTTGGGGCATTGAGTAGCGGTCCAAAGTAGACATTCGTTTGCTCTTTCAGAGAGGTTGCGGATACGCGTTAAACGTTGCTGCCTAGACTTTCCGTCACTTCAGGTTCCGGGCGGGGGTGGCGGCAGGATCGTGAACAACTGCGCCAGTTCCTGTACCTCACCCGCCTTTTTCCAGCCGTCCTGACCGGCGGTCCAGACATGGGTGTCTCGGGTGATCTCTCCGTCTGTCGCCATGCGGCCCATCTTGGCCTTGGAAAATGGCCCGCTGGTTTGCCCGTCAACGGCGATATGCCAGACATGTTCCACTGGCGGTGGCGGCGGAGGCGCCGTATGCGCCGCAGGTTGCTGGGCAGCGGGGGCGGAACCGCCCCACGGACCGCTCGGCTGACCCGCTGCCATGTTCGACATCTGCTGTGCCATGGCCATGCCCAATCCCATGCCAAGGCCAGCACCCATGCCACCACCCTGACCGGGATTGTTGGCTGCTGCTGTCATCGCCTCGGCAGCCGAATACTGGGTGAATTTGCCCAGATCGCCGGCCAGCCCCATCGAGGTCCGCTTGTCCAGCGCCGCTTCAACCGCGGGCGGCAATGAGATGTTTTCGATATAGAATTCGGGCATCTCCAGCCCGTAGCCATCCAGCACCGGGGTCACTTCTGCTGCGATCAGCTTGCCCAGATCGGCGGTATTGGCGGCCATATCCAGAACCGGAATGCCCGATCCTGCGATCACCCGGCTGAATTCCTGCACGATGATGTTGCGCACCTGAAAGCTGATCTCGTCCATCGTGAACTCACCATCGGTGCCGACGATTTCGATCATGAATTTTGCTGGGTCTTTGACCCGGGTTGTATAAGTACCGAAAGCGCGAATGCGGGTCGGTCCGAATTCCGGATCGCGCAGCATGATCGGATTCTTGGTGCCCCATTTCAGGTCATTGAAGCGAGTCGTGTTGACGAAATAAATCTCGGATTTGAACGGAGACTGAAAGCCATGGTCCCAATGCTGCAGTGTCGTCAGGATCGGCATATTGTTGGTCTCAAGCATATAGAGACCGGGAGTGAAAACATCCGCCAGCTGCCCCTCATGCACGAAAACGGCCGCCTGGCCTTCGCGCACGGTCAGTTTGGCACCGTATTTGATCGCATGGCCCTCGCGTTCGAACCTCCAGACCATCGTATCGCGGGTGTCGTCGACCCAGTGGATGACGTCGATGAACTCGCCGGTCAGAAAATCGAAAATACCCATTTGGGGTCTCCTTATCTTGGGCTCACAGCTGCTGGCCCATCAGTTCGCGCGCAATGATCCGCACCACAGGACGCGCGTCTTCGACAGCCACGCCAGGCTCAAGACGCGGGTCATAGAGCATTGTCAGTAATTTCTCGTCATGGCTGGTCAGCAGCGCAAATTCATCGTCATCATTAAAGATGGATGGTCGCGCAGCGTTGCTGTCATTGGAGAGTCCCAGCCCCTGCGCCATTTCTTCGTGGATGCAACTGCGCCGCAGCATATCAGGCAATTCAGCACGGATCAGCACCACCGCTCGAACAAACCGGTGCAGGGACCGGTTGGTCGGAGACGCGATGACAAAACAGTCAATATTTGAACGCGGGTTTGCAACCAGGTCAAGCAATGGCTGATCGATGCCAGGTACAAGCTGTTTCAGGCGGGAGACCACGTATGCACTGTCATCCTTTCCCGCGAAAAAGACATGGAAATTTGCCTTGCGGGTAACGACTGACATCGGATGACCGGTCACTTTGGACAGCCGCGCGGTAAAGGTCTCGACCTGTTCGGCATCCTTTGCCCGCATTTCGGGGGACACAGACGGGGCGAATTCTGTCTGAACACGGATGGGGGCGGACCATCGGCTAAGCTGGCCCTCGGTCGAGTATGTGGTCGCGGTGACGGCGTGATCTGGATACTCGTTGAAAAAGGCAATCGTCTCGAAATTGCGCTCCAGATCGCTGGCATCATAGGGTGTGTCCGGCCCGCCGCCATCGCTGCGCAGCATACCACGCGTTAGCAGGTCACGTTCTACCCGCTGATAGAACCGCGCCAGATCCTGACTGGCCGCAGATGGAGGTACATAGGCATTAGGGGCAGGCGCTGGGGGGACTACGGGGCGCGGTTGAGTGGCAACCGAAGACGTCAGGGCCTCGTCGCAGTTGGCCAACGCCAGCAATGCGACCAGACCCAATACGGGCTTCAGATATCCCAGTGACCGCACCTTCAATCCACCATTAGCCCGGAACAGCTGTTCCGGCGTTGTCACCGATACCGTCCTTGCGCGCTTTGGCTGCGGCCAAAGTGTCGCGCAGTTC
The DNA here is from genome assembly GCF_059611825.1 of Ruegeria sp. CDSA221. Taxonomy (NCBI): domain Bacteria; kingdom Pseudomonadati; phylum Pseudomonadota; class Alphaproteobacteria; order Rhodobacterales; family Roseobacteraceae; genus Ruegeria; species Ruegeria sp. CDSA221. The sequence goes on along the minus strand of NZ_JBXWPK010000005.1, from coordinate 259,771 downwards.
GGTTTCCATCTTCTGCAGCTCTTGCTCGGCAGCGGCGCGTTTGGCCTTGCCTTCATCCGCGATCTCCAGGCTTTCATTGATGGTTCCGATCAGATCGGCATTGGCCTGTTTTACGGCCTCGATATCAAAGACACCGCGCTCCATTTCCTGACGGATCACCTTGTTCGACTCGCGCAGGTTGGCGGCATTCGCGGTCAGAAGGTCGTTGGTTAGGTCATTCGCATCGCGCACGGCGGCGGCGGCCTCGGCGCTGCGCTGAATGGTGACGGCTTGTGCCAGCTGGGTTTCCCAGAGCGGTACGGTGTTCACTAGGGTCGAGTTGATCTTGGTCACCAGGGATTTGTCATTTTCCTGAACCAGACGGATCGAGGGCAGCGACTGCATGGTTACCTGTCGCGTCAGCTTCAGATCATGCACCCGGCGTTCCAGATCATCGCGCGCAGCACGCAAATCGCGCAGCTCCTGCGCTTTCATCACCTGATCCTCTTCGGGCGCGGCCTGAACCTCGGCCTCTTTCTGAGGAATGTCCCGGCTGTCCAGTTCGTTCAATTTCTCTTCGCCGGCCGCGATGTAAAGCGCCAGCTCATCATAAAAGCCCAAGGTTTTTTCATACAGGATGTCCAGGGACTTGATGTCCTTCAACAGCGTATGTTCATGCGAAAGCAAGTCATCCGTGATCCGGTCGATCTGGCCTTGAACCTGTTCGTATTGGGCGGTGAACTTGGCGAACGGGGCGGCCTTGCCCAACAGTTTTTCCCACCAGCTACGCTCGCGCCGCACGTCGAGTTCGCTGACCGAGAAACCACGGATCGTGGTCACGATATTACGCAGGCTGTCACCTGCCGGACCGACATCCTTGTTGCGTACATCCGCCAGCATCGCCTGGCTGATTTCCTGCAACTCGGCCTGCGCACCCGAGCCGAAGGACACGATCGAGTTCGTGTTCCCCATGTCGATCTCGCCCATGCGTTTACGAATTTCAGCACCTACAGGCTCGTCGGCCTCTTTCAGAAGGACAACTTCCGCCGTGGGGTCGGGCAGGGCTACGGCGGTCACTTCCTGTACCAGCGTTTCGGCTTCGACCGCCTTGTTCTTTACTTCCTCGGACATGGGGTAATCCTCTCTGTATACTTTGGGCCGGTCAGTCCAACCGAACGCCTTCGCGCTGCAACCGTTCGCGCAGCACGTCAATTTCAACCGTCAGATCGCTGCGGTCATCCAATAGCATCTTACGGGTCCTGGCAGAGAAATTCTGTTCCAGGTCATCCAGTAGAGACGAGTAATTCTGCAGCGACTGTGCATCACGTGTTCTGGCATAAACATCCGAGAACTTGACCGTCGCGTCACGGGCACCCTGCAGATAGACGGTCAGGTATTTTCTTGCTCCGGCCAGATCGCGCGGGTCTTCTTCGACGGTGCGAAACAAATCGCGGGCAGTTTCCTGAAATCGCTCGACCCGCGCTTCGATCCGGCGGTCCCCAGCACGTTTGATGGCGTCGGTCATTTCGGTCAGATGCGCCTCAGCGTCTTCGACTACCCGTGCGACACGGTCCTGCTGAAATGTATCGATGCCTTCCATGCCTTTGTCTGACATAGGGTCCAGGCCGAAGGAAACGGAATGCAACACAGCAGCGGCGGTGCCGAATAAAGCTGGGGCGATGAGACTGGCGTCAGACACGGTTGCCGCATCGAGAAACTCGGATCGGTATGAGGCCAACCCGGCGCCAAGGCCGGTCAGAACGCTGGAAAATATCTTGCGGGGAATTGCCGGGCGCCGTGCGGTGCGCCGCGCGTTATAGGCCGCTTCGGCCCGCAACCCTTCGCGCAGCAGAAAGGCCGCCCCGGTTAGCAAACCAGCGGCAACAAGTCCAATGGTCATCCCGATTGCACCGTCGTTCAGCGACAGAAACACCAATGGAACAGCCGGGATAAACAGGATATTAGCCCGCGCGCCAGCCGGTTCGACGCGCGCGCCATCAAACTGACCGCGCGCCGGTTGATCTGTCGACGAATCTGAGTCGTGTGGGCTGTATTTGCCGCCAAAGCGTTTGGCCATGTGCTTACAGCCCTCCCAGTAACCCGGTGCAGACGCCGAACAACAGAACCAATAAGGCCACGTAGGCCAGTTTTTGTACTCCGGACCCGGACATGATGCTCCCTGAGTTTCTCTTTGCGGAAAACTTAGGGGATGCGCGGCCCCGGCGCTAGGGGGAAGGTTACCTAACCCTTATCATTTGCGAGATTTCTTGCCGATCGGAGGCCGTTTGCGCTGTGGTCGTGCAGGGCGTTTGGCCGGAGCCTCGGGCTCAGCCTCAAGACCAAGCTGATCACGCATGACCCGGCGGCGAATTTCCTCGACCTCTCCGGGTTTCAGTTTGCCCAACTGAAACGGGCCATACGAGACGCGCAGCAACCGGTTCACGGTAAAGCCGATATCCTCGATGGCGCGGCGGATTTCGCGGTTTTTACCTTCGCGCAGGCCAATGGTCAGCCAGGCGTTTGCGCCCTGTTGTCGATCAAGTGTTACGTCCATCGGTTGGAACCGTTCACCCTCGATCACCAGCCCCTTTCGGAGCGGCGCGAAATCCTCGTCTTTTGGACGCCCGTTTACACGGACGCGGTATCTGCGCAGCCATCCGGTGGCAGGAAGTTCCAGCTTGCGCTTGATGCCGCCATCATTTGTCAGCAACAGCAACCCTTCCGAGTTCAGGTCAAGCCGCCCGACGCTCATGACGCGGGGCATGTCCTCGGGCAACTTGTCGAAGATCGTCGCGCGGCCTTTTTCGTCCTTCGTCGTCGTAACCAGACCGGGTGGCTTGTGGTACAGCCAAAGACGTGACGGTTCCGGCTCGGACACCGGCTTGCCGTCGACGGTGATCTTGTCTTTGGCGGTAACGTTCAGCGCGGGGCTGTCGATCGTCTTGCCGTTCACAACCACACGACCTGCTTCGATCATGCGTTCCGCTTCCCGGCGCGAGGCGACGCCAGCGCGGGCAAGGACTTTGGCGATCCGGTCGCCTGGAGGAGGGGTATTAGTCATTTGCAGCCCATAGCGCATCCCGCCGCCTTGCGAAAGGCAGGTTTCTGATGCAGTCAGAGGCATGGAGTTCAAATCGTACATGGATATCGCGCTTGAGCAGGCGCGCGAAGCCGGTGAACGCGGCGAAGTTCCGGTAGGGGCTGCTATCGTGCTGGGCGACCGGGTTGTCGCCGTGGCAGGCAATCAGACACGCGAGTTGAACGACCCAACCGCACATGCCGAGATTCTGGCCCTGCGCGCCGCCTGTGCTGCGACCGGATCGGAACGCCTGATTGACCACGACATCTATGTCACACTGGAACCCTGCGCGATGTGCGCCGCGGCTTTGGCCGCCGCTCGTGTTCGGCGGATCTATTACGGGGCCTCTGATCCCAAATCGGGTGGGGTAGCTCACGGGGCGCGGGTGTTTTCCCATCCACAGTCGCACCATAAACCCGAAGTGTTTGACGGTATTGCCGCCAAGGATTGCGAAGCCCTGCTGCGCGAATTCTTCACCAAAAAGAGGGACAGTAAATAATCTGGGTTGGGACCGGCCTGCGGTGCTAGGGTTTGGCCCAGTCCACGCGATAGACCGTCTGTGGCCCACCGAACCCCTTTAGTTGAGCGGAAATCGGAGCGCTGAACTGTAGCCCGGCGGTCGCGCCCAGCAGCAATCGGGTAACGTCGGTGACAAGAATTTCATTCGCGCCACAAAGGCCAGTTACCCGTGCGGCCTTATTGACCACCGATCCAAAGAAATCCTCGTCCCGCTGAATGACATCGCCGGTATGAATGCCAACCCGAAGACCCAAGGGTATATCCGACTGTAGGGCCGCATTTTCCCTTTGGAATTCGGTCGCCGCTTGGATCGCGTCGTGGACAGAGGAGAAGATCGACATCGTGCCATCCCCAAGTGATTTGACCAGTCGGCCGCCATGGGAGTGAATCAGGTTTTCAGCCAGATCGAAATGGCTGGATATGAGCGCGGTCCATTTGTGATCTCCGACCTGACGCGTGATTTCAGAAGAACCCGCGATATCAGTAAACATGACCGATGCCGCGCCCTCTTGTTGATCCTGAGTGAATTCCTGCCGAGCTGCCGCGATCAATGCGTTCAGCGCTTCATGCTCGATCCCGATTTTCTCCATGTTCGAAGTCGGGTTGGAGACATGCATCTGGATCATCTTCCAGACACCGTTTTCCAGATGCAATACAAAGGTGAACCTATGGAGCGTGGCTTTGCCGTTTGATGTGAATGCAAGTGTTGCTTCGCAATGGGCCCATCCTATGTCACCGCATTCAAACGCCTCGAGCGAATGTTCGTCCCAGCTGAAATCCGGAATTTCACGGGTGTGGTCGGCAAAGCCCCGGCGGAACACCTGTCCGGACCAGCTTTCGCCATCTGCCGACCCCTGATACCGCAGATGTTCAGATGACGAGAGCAGGTTCATCAGCGCGGCGCGATCCTTGAGGCGAACCGCATCATTCCAGCGCCGTATGACGGCGACCAGTTCTGGAGAGGGTGTTACCGCGTTACTCATCAAGCGGCTACAGCTTGATGGCTTGCATCAGCTGCGGTTCGATCACCTCGACACCCGGCAAACCGTCCGCCAGCACCTGCGCGGATTGTTCCAGAATCGGGAAGGTCTTGTAATGGCAGGGAATCACGGTTTTGAAATTGAAATAGCGCTTTGCAGCATAGGCGGCGCCTTTCATGTCCATGGTAAAGTGGCCCCCTGCGGACAGGATACCTATATCGGGTTTATAGTAATCCCCCATCCAGTCCATATCGGCCATGATATCGGTGTCGCCCGAAACATAGAGCATGTGCCCCTCGGATGAGATCATGAAACCGACCTCGCTGCCGCCGGTGCGCAGCCCGTCTGGGGTTGAAAATGTCGAGCTGTGCGAGGCGGGTACCATCGAGACCATAACACCGTTCAGGTTGACCGTGCCGCCTTTGTTGAAGCCGACTGTTTCCAGACCTTCAGCTTCGCTCCAGTACCCCATCAGGTCATACTGACCGACCACGGGGACGTTCAGATGTTTGGCCAATGAGACAATGTCAACGACATGATCGAAATGCGTGTGTGTCAGCAGGATATGTGTCGCGCCTTCCAAAGCAGCGTCATGCTGATCTTCAGGCAAAACGGGGTTGCCGGTCAGCCAAGGGTCGATCAGCAGAACCTGTCCTGCTGTTTCAATGCGAAAGCTGCCATGCCCAAGCCAGATGATATTCATGAAAAGCACTCCCAAATGAACTGTTGGCAGCAGACTAGCATCGGGTATGTAAAATTTCATGGATTGGTTTCGGGAAATTGACAGCTATTGTGAGCGTTTATCGCCTGCCTATTGGGCAGAGCCGATAAATGCGGTTACGAATACCGCCTTTTTGATTGCGGCTTTCATTATGTGGCGGCGGGTGCGCGGGCCGGGGATGCCATTGGCAAAAATGCTTGTGGTTATCCTGGTCGGCATCGGAATTGGCAGTTATTTGTTTCACACCCATGCACAGGTCTGGTCCGCGTTGGCGGATACTGCACCCATCCTGCTTTTTATTCTGACCTATATTTTTGCAATGAATCGCGACGTCTGGCAGTTGCGGCCGCTTTACGCGGGGATCGGCGCGGCCCTGTTTGTGCCATATGCCGCTGTGACGATTCCGGTGTTCCAACTGATTCCGGGTCTGGGCGGATCGGCCGCCTATGCTCCGGTGCCGCTATTGATCCTGATTTACGCAATCCTGTTGTCGAAACGCCGGCCTGATACCGCCCGCGGGCTGGCGACCGGCGCAGTGATCCTGATCGTGTCGATTACCTTTCGCGCTTTGGACGCACCGATTTGCATGCAGTTCCCGACTGGTACGCATTTTCTGTGGCACATCCTGAACGCCACGATGTTGGGCTGGATGATCGAAGTCTACCGCAGGCACCTAAGCCGTGCGTCTCAGGCCTGAAACGCAGCAGCCAGTTCTGCGGGCAGGTCAAATTCGGCCAGAACCCTGGTGCGTGCATCGGATGACATCTTACGCGCGGTTTTCTCGACTATGCTGAGGATTTTTTCCTGCGAGTGCTTTTCGGCGAAGGGAGCGAAATACCATTTGAGGAACACAAAACAGGCCACATCTTCCAGCGCCTGCACCTCGTTGTCACGTTTGATACCCTGCTTGCGCACCATGCGTCCGGCGTCTTGGATTTCGTTTTCTTCAAATCCGCACTGCTTCATCAAGGTCATGACGGTTTGCGCATGGTGTTCGCCCTGCGCCTTGCGCCAAGCCAGATACCCGGCGCGCCCTTCGGGATATTCACTTCGGGCCAGCTTCCAGCGTTCAACATGTTGCCCGCGTGCGGCGATCTCAAGCGAGTTCGATGCATCGGGAAAAAGCCTGGCCAGTTCAGCGCTCATGCGTTGTCCGTAAAGCAACGCTGCGGGTTGGCCGTTCTCTAAGGTTGGATCTTGGGTGTTGGCTGCGTCGATTGCGTCCAGGACTGCCTGTTTTCGCGCGCTCATACTATGCTCCGTGGGCTTGCCGGAAATCCGGCGGTGTGTTCGGACGCATCGTAGCGAGTCGGCAAATCAAACGCAGCAGTCAAATGCGAAATTCCGGGTCGGAGAGGGGGATCCGACCCGGACGAAGTTGTGGCGTCAGTTACCCAGCTTCGTTTTGTCCTGTGTAACTGGTTCGGAAACCTGATCGGGGAAAGACAGGTCGCGGGTTAGCGAACCCATGGTGGGTCCGAATGCCTGAGCTTGCGCAGCAAGAACAGTAGTGGCCAACACAAATGCGGTCATGAGCGTTTTCATCATCTTACTCCAGTTAGTGGCTGTGCCATGCTGTAAGAAGTGAACGGCGCAGTTCACTTTTTCAAGGCGAATTCTGAACTAATTGGTTTACTTTTGTGCATAGGCGCTATGCATTTTTGTATGGCTAAGCCACCTCCTTGCATAGAAGGGGCAGAACAACCGCCTGCTACCCTTGCGACCGAGGCATCAGACAGGTAAATGCCCCCTGACGCATATGAGGTTTTCCGATGTCGATTGACCAAAGCACCGCCGCAAAGGTGGCCAAACTGGCCCGGATCAAGGTCGAGGATGACGCGCTGCCTGCGCTGGCATCCGAGTTCAACACCATTCTTGGGTTCATCGAACAGTTGAATGAAGTGGATGTCGACGGTGTCGAGCCGATGGTTTCGGTCGAACCGATGCGCCTGAAGCGCCGCGAGGATGTGGTCACCGACGGCAGCCAGCAGGACAAGGTTCTGGCCAATGCCCCCGACGCACGCGAGGGTTTCTTCGCAGTCCCCAAAGTGGTGGAGTAAGACATGAGCGAACTGAACAAACTGGGCCTGGCCGAGGCCCGCGACGCGCTGCGTGCCGGTGATGTCACCTCGGTTGAGCTTACCGAAGCCTGCTTGACCGCCATTGATGCCGCCGATGCGCTGAACGCTTTTGTCCACAAAACGCCAGAGCTTGCGCTGGAACGCGCCAAGGCTGCGGATACGCGGATCAAAGCAGGGGATGCCCCGTCGATGTGCGGTCTGCCGATCGGCATCAAGGATCTGTTCTGCACCAAGGGCGTGCCCTCGCAGGCGGCCTCGAAGATTCTGGAAGGCTTCAAGCCGGAATATGAATCCACCGTTTCGCAGCAACTGGCCGACGCCGGTGCCGTGATGCTGGGCAAGCTGAACATGGATGAATTCGCCATGGGCAGCAGCAACGAAACTTCGGTCTATGGCAATGCGGTTAGCCCGTGGCGCCGTGGCAATGACGACGCACAGCTGACACCGGGCGGGTCCTCCGGCGGATCGGCTTCGGCGGTGTCGGCTGATCTGTGTCTGGCCGCCACTGGCACCGATACTGGCGGCTCGATCCGTCAACCAGCGGCTTTTGTCGGGATTACTGGCATCAAGCCGACCTACGGCCGGTGTTCGCGCTGGGGCATCGTGGCCTTTGCATCCTCACTGGATCAGGCCGGGCCGATGACCAAGAATGTCCGCGACGCGGCGATCATGCTGGAAACCATGTGCGGTCATGACCCCAAGGATTCCACCAGCGCCGAGTTGGCCGTCCCGAATTTCGAGGCTATGCTGACCGGCGACATCAAGGGCAAGAAGATCGGTATCCCCAAGGAATACCGGATGGACGGCATGCCCGCCGAGATCGAAAAACTCTGGGCAGATGGCGCGGCGATGCTGAAGGACGCAGGGGCCGAGATCGTCGACATCTCGCTGCCGCATACCAAATACGCGCTGCCCGCCTATTACGTGATTGCGCCCGCCGAGGCGTCCTCGAACCTCGCGCGTTATGATGGTGTCCGCTATGGCCGCCGCGCGAAGATAGGGCAGGGCGACGGCATCACAGAGATGTACGAAAAGACCCGCGCCGAAGGCTTCGGGCACGAGGTGCAGCGCCGCGTGATGGTCGGGACATATGTTCTGTCGGCGGGTTTCTATGACGCCTATTACAACCGCGCCCGCAAGGTCCGCACGTTGATCAAGAAAGATTTCGAGGACGTCTTCGCCGCCGGTGTCGACGCCATCCTGACCCCGGCCACGCCGTCGGCGTCGTTCGGTCTGGGTGAAATGACCGAGGCGGATCCGGTTCAGATGTATCTGAACGACGTCTTTACCGTGACGGTCAACCTTGCTGGTTTGCCGGGTATTTCGGTTCCTGCGGGTCTTGATTCTCAGGGTTTGCCGCTTGGTCTGCAGCTGATTGGCCGTCCATGGGACGAAGGCGATTTGCTGAACACGGCCTATGCGCTGGAAAGCGCTGCGGGCTTTGTGGCCAAGCCGGGGAAATGGTGGTAATCCTCAGATCAATAAGACAACGTAGAACGGAGCAGCTGGATGCGCTTTTCGATTCTGATCCCCGCAATCGGGTTGATGGCCGCCTGTAACACGGTGGCCCCGGTTCAGGGTACAGGGTTCAACACCCCGACTTATCAGGCGCAAAGAGAAGCTGAGCTGGCAGGGCAGGGCGGCACCGGAAGCCCTCTGCCGGAACCTTATGAGGTCTCGCAGCAACCCTTGGGCTCGCCCACATCCGGCGCGGATGGCGCTGACCTGGCCACGGCCACTGCTGCAGCGCTTGCAAGCACCTCGACGCAGGCGACCGCCGCTTCAGCATCGGTGCCGACTGCGAGCAACAGCGGCATCTCTGACGAACAGGATTTTGCTGCGGTTTCTGAACGTCGCAGTATCGAAACCGATGCTGCTCGAATCGAACAGAACAGCCAAACCTATGAGGTTGTCGCCCCAACCGCGGTTCCGCAACGCGGAGCGGATGGTCAGCCAAACATCGTCCAATACGCGCTGAGCACATCCAATCCGGTCGGTGCCCAGCTTTACAGCCGTGCGGGGTTCAACCTGCAGGCCAAGGCACAGCGGAATTGCGCGAAATTCCCATCGGCGGACCAGGCGCAGATCGAGTTCCTGTCAAATGGCGGTCCCCAGAAGGACCGCAAGGGGCTTGACCCTGATGGCGACGGATATGCTTGCGGCTGGGATCCCAGCCCGTTCCGCAGTGCCGTCAACAACTGATCCAAAGCCCATCTGGCACCCATCCCCCAATTTCGGAGATCGCCGGGATGGGCTGACGCCGTCTTTGGTGGTTCTCCACTACACAGCAATGGACAGCGCGCAGGCTGCGCTGGATCGCTTGTGTGACCCGGCCTTCGAAGTCTCTGCGCACTACCTGATCGGTTCCGATGGCACGCTTTGGCAATTGGTACGCGAAGAGGACCGGGCCTGGCACGCCGGGGCAGGGGAGTGGCGCGGGCGAACCGATATCAATTCGCGTTCGATTGGGATAGAACTGGATAACACTGGGCTGGTTCCGTTTTCGGAGCCGCAAATGGCTGCTTTGGAGAACTTGTTATCGGATATTCAAGACCGTCTGGGAATCCAACCATGGAATGTTATCGGCCATTCGGATTTGGCCCCCCAGCGAAAACTTGATCCTGGTTCCAAGTTCGATTGGGATCGCCTTGCGCATCTTGGGTTGGCCGTAGGGCCTACTGTCCTCAAGGGTATTTGCCTGGATCAAATGCCTCCAGATGAGAAACACTTCGCATCTATTGCGATGAGAGTAGGCTATCCAGAGGCCAGCACCGAGGATTTACTGAAAGCGTTCAGAAGCCGGTTTTCTCCGGTGCGGCGCGGCCCGCTTTCCAAGGAGGATATGGGTGATATCGAAAGATTGGCAGGGTTCATGGAACATCTTGACGGTATCCGAGCAGAAGTTTAGTCGGGTCTTTGCGCGGAGGGCCGGATGGCTGCTGGGGCGTAAGCCCGAGAGGAAAGTCCGGACTCCACAAGACAACGGTGCCGGGTAACGCCCGGGCGGGGCAACCCGACGGAAAGCGCCACAGAAATCAGACCGCCATGCGTGCATGGTAAGGGTGAAACGGTGGGGTAAGAGCCCACCGCGCCCCTGGCAACAGGGGTGGCACGGCAAGCCCCACCGGGAGCAATGCCAAATAGGGTCCCCACGCGGGCAGGTCGGCGTCCGCCGATACCGCCGCTAAGTGCGTCTTGGCCGAGAGGGACCGGGTTGGCAGCTTGAGCCATGCAGCAATGCACGGCCTAGAGGAATGGTCATCGAAGGGGGCAACCCTGGAACAAGATCCGGCTTACAGGCCCTCCGCGCGTTAATATTGCTAAGACGAATCGCGTTGTTCCGCAGGTGGGTCACGGCTGGAGTCATCCTTTGATACAGGTCTTGCTGTGGCTGCTGAGCTGGCATCCCTTGTGGCCGAAATGGCCGCGTTAAGGTCTGCGATAAGCTGGGTGCAGGGACGATCTTGTGTTTTGATGAAATCTGCGCCGATCTACCCGAATTCAGGTTGACTCGGCTGCATGACCGGGTAAAAGCGCACGCTCATAGGAATTCAACCGAAAGGCCCCTGCCTTTTCGGACGCAGGAGATAACCATGGCGAAGCCGACGACAATCAAGATCCGTCTGAACTCGACCGCGGGCACGGGCCACTTCTATGTGACCAAAAAGAACGCGCGCACCATGACCGAGAAAATGACCGTTCGTAAATACGATCCGGTCGTTCGGAAGCATGTCGAGTACAAGGAAGGCAAGATCAAGTAATCTGCCGTCCTGCTTGGACAGAATGACAAGGGTCCTGTTTCGACAGGGCCTTTTTCGTTTGCGCGACGATGTTTCATACCTGAATCTATCGGCTCAAGGCAGCCGGAGCGCGCTTGGAGGCCGTTGCAGCTAAGCATCAGCAGCCGAGGCATTCGTTTGCCCGCTGGGTTGCTTTTTGGAATGTATTGCAACTACGCTTGAGCTAATCGTTCCAAAATGTTGGCCGTCATGAAAAAAATCTTGTTATCCACAGCAACTATTCTGGCTCTCGCAGCCTGTGAAGACCCCTATAACCGCGAGGGTGTTGGCTTTACGGGCATTGATGGTGAGCCGCGGAGCATCAGCGAAGTGCCGGGTGCGGCGGCGTTTGTTCCAGAGTCCACCAATGTTCCGGCAGAGTTGGCAGAACTGCCCCCGGTCCGAGTTTCAACGGGCGAGACCGATCCGGGTAAAATTGCACGTGTTGCAATAGAAAATGGCGCGCGCAGCGATACCAGCGCAGTAGTCGTTTCCGGCTCAGATACAAACCTGTTCCTGAGCACTGTTGAAGTGAACGGAACGCTTTTCGGCGTCGTGCGTACTGAAAATAGCCGCACCAGGGTTCCGAATACGATTGGTGCAAACTTTGGTACTGGCGCTGAACAATTCACTGGCTGCTTGCCTGTCGGCGACGTTTATCGCAAAGGTTCAGAAAAGCGCAGTTCCGGATTTGCTGTTCAGTTGAACTGCAGCTAGATTCATATTACTGTGGAATTGAAGGGCCTCTTATCGTCAGGATGAGAGGCCTTTTTTGTTGCGGCATTTGAGCCTAAAGCCAGTGCGCTAACCAGAAAGAACAAAGGCGGACCAATCGGCCCGCCTTTGACATTTTCAAAATGGTTGGTGGTCCGGACTATTCACGGCTTCCAAACAACTGCAGCAGGAACATGAACATGTTGATAAAGTCCAGATACAGGCTCAGCGCGCCCATGATGGCTGCTTTGCCCAGCCATTCCTGATCGCCGGTATGTGCCATCTGCAAGTAGGTGGTTTTGATCTTCTGGGTGTCATAGGCGGTCAGACCGGCGAAGATCAGAACACCCAGAACCGAAATCGCGAACGTCATTGCAGACGAGGCCAGGAAGATGTTCACGACCGAGGCAACGATCAGCCCGATCACACCCATGATCAGGAAGGTGCCCATTGCGGACAGGTCTTTCTTGGTCGTGTAGCCGTACAGGGAAAGCCCCGCGAAAGCGATTGAGGTGATCAGGAAGACCTGAATGATCGACTCGCCGGTGAAGACCAGGAAAATCCAGCTGATCGAAACGCCCATGACTGCAGCAAACAGGTAGAACACTGTTTGTGCCGTTGCAGCCGACAGGCGGTTGATGCTGGCGCTGAAGCCAAAGACAAAGGCCAGCGGGGCAAACATGATGACCCAGCGCAACGGCGAGGCGAACAGCGAATACCCAAGCGACGTCAGATATTTGTCAGAGCTCAGCTGTGCCGCAGCCGCCGAAGGGTCGGTTGTGGTCGCTAGGCCAGCAATGGCCCAAGCCGCCATGAATGTAATCAGCATACCCACGGACATTGTGCCGTAGACTTTGTTCATATGGGCGCGCAGGCCCTCGTCAATCTGGGCAGCGCGCGTACCGGTCGCCGTCCGGATCGTGTCAAATTGTGCCATTAAAAGGTCTCCCTCCACATATTCTTTTTGCGTCCCGATGTCAGGCCGCGCTCCTCGCAAATATCGGCAAGTGCGGGCTGTGTTTCAAGGGTTTAACGCGGGAAACAGGCTAAAACACGCAACAAAAATGGCGGCTTCGAGGTGTCAGCCGCCATTCAGTGGTAAAAGTAGTGGATTAGGTTCATTTTTGCCAGAATTCCGGAGCATCCCATATGCGGCGTTTTGCTTCGGCTTCGGCCTCTTCACGGGTAATGCCGATATCGAGAAGGGCGCGGTCGTCCAATCTGGCGAGCTGACAGCGTTGGCGCCGTAGCGATAGCGCATCCAGAACAGAAGTGAGCTTAAAGCGCTGCCGTGGCTTGCAATATGTTGAAGCTGTGATTTGCGTCATAGCCTTGTCCTTTCGGTTTTGCTGATGTGTTGTGCCTATTGCATCAACTTCCTTGATTTATATGGAGGGCTGTGACACATTTTGAAAATGAATATTATTGAACACATCCATAAGGAATCGTGAAGATGCGAAATCTGGACATCACCACTCTCCGCTCCTTTGTGGCAGTTGCCGATCAGGGTGGCGTGACGCGGGCAGCCGGTTTCCTGCACCTGACACAATCTGCCGTATCGATGCAGCTAAAGCGGTTGGAAGAGCTTTTAGGTCTGGAGCTGCTGGACCGAAGTGGCAGAACCATCGCGCTGACAGCGTCGGGCGAACAGCTTTTGGCCTATGCCAGACGCATGATCTCGTTGAATGACGAGGTGATGTCCAAGCTGACGGATCAGGCCTATGAGGGCGAGGTCGTTCTTGGTGTGCCGCATGATATCGTCTATCCGGCGATCCCCCGGGTGCTGCAGCGGTTCAACGCGGATTTCCCACGCGTCCGTGTGCAGCTTATCTCCTCCTATTCGCTGCAACTGAAGGATATGTTTAAGCGCGGAGACTGCGATTTGATCCTAACGACCGAGGCGACAGTGGGGCAAGGGGCCGAGACGATTGCCGAGCTTCCTTTGCGCTGGATTGGTGCGCCGGGCGGGTCTGCCTGGCGAAAACGCCCCATTCCGCTAGCGCTTGGGCGTCGGTGTCTGTTCAGGCCGCAGGTCATTGCTGCGCTGGACGCGGCTGGAATTCCCTGGGAGCTTTCGGTGGAAACCGAAAATGACCGTACTATCGAGGCAACGGTCAGCGCCGATTTGGCGGTTCATGCCATGCTCGAAGGGACAGAGGCCGCACATCTTGCCCAGATCGATTCGGGTGGCGTCCTGCCAGAGCTTCCCGCGCATATGATAAATCTGTATGGCGGCGAAACTGGCCGCGGGGCCGTGGTTGAGGCGTTGGCGACGCTGGTGCGCCAGAACTTTCGTTTGCTTGGGGGGGTGCCGCTCAAAGCCGTTGTCGGTTGATCATCCCTCAGGGGGTTATGACGACTTTCCCGGTGGCCGTCCTGTCGCGCAGCATGGCCAGTCCGCGTTCGGCTTCGGACAGGGGCAGAACATGGCTGATATGCGGTTTGATGCGGCCCTCGCTATGCCAGCGAAACAGCGTTTCAAAGCTGTCCGTCACAATCTGAGGTCGAAACTTCAAGTAGCCTCCGATGTAGAGCCCGATGACTGTCAGGTTCTTGACCAGTAGGTGGTTGGCCGGAATTTGCGGCACCTCACCGCCCGCAAAGCCAATGGGCAAGATGCGACCTTCGGGGTTGGTTGCGCGAAAGGCGGCTTTAAACACATCGCCGCCGATCGCGTCATATACGACATCCGCGCCTCCTAATGCCTGGACACGGGCGCGGAGATCTTCGGATGCGTCGATCAGATGATCGGCCCCGGCCCTCTGTGCCACCTTGAGTTTCTCACTGCCGCGCGCCTGCGCAATAACCGTGGCGCCCATAAGCTTGCCGATCTCTACCGCCGTCAGGCCGACGCCACCTGCCGCACCGGTCACCAGCAGGGTTTCGCCGGGCCTGAGCCGCGCACGATGACCCAAAGCAATATGGCTGGTGCCATATGTGATCTGAATTGCGGCGGCGTCTTCAAAGCTCATAGAGTCAGGGATTGCGATTGCACGATCGGCGTCGAACACTCCGAATTCAGCAAGGCCGCCCTGGCCGGAATAGACAGCGACGCGGTCACCCGGGTTCAGGTGGCGTACATTGTTTCCAATTTCGCGAACAATCCCTGCGACTTCCATGCCCAAGGAAAAGGGCGCCACCGGGGTGTCCTGATACGTCCCCTTCTGCATAAGGAGATCCGCAAAATTCAAACCGCAGGCTTTGATTTGAATGCAGACCTGGCTGTCGCCGGGTTCTGGCGGGTCAATATTGCAAAGCTGGGCCTTGGCCCCGTTGGTCTGGATATGAAACGCCAGCATGATTTGGCTCCGTCTTTTCGGGCATAGGTCAGTGCTGTCGTGGTCTTGTCAATCTGTTACCCTGCTGAAGACCCCGTTAATCCGGTGTTGATCAGGTGATTGTTTCCAGATTGGAGTCAACGTGTGCGCGGTATTCACAACACAACTATAAACCATTGTTTGTGGAATCAGATTCAACCTTCTTGAAAAAAGCGCCAAAAAACGTAATAGTGCGCTATGGTGCTGATTTGGGGGGCATGTTCCAAATTAGGGAGTGGTTAAGTCGGGCTCGCTAATGTTGCGGTAACAAAGCATGTTGCGCACCCGTATCAGTTGTGTGTGTAAGGGAGGATAGTACCAATGACCCATCACGTCGATGTCCATGTGGGCAAACGCGTCAGGCATCGCCGCTGGCTGATTGGCATGACCCAACAGCAGTTGGCACAGCAAGTTGGTATCAAGTTTCAGCAAATCCAGAAATATGAAACCGGTGCCAATCGAATCAGCGCGTCTCGTCTTTGGGACATTGCCGAGGCATTGGATGTTCCCGTCAGTTTCTTCTTTGAAGGCCTGGAAGAGGTCGAGAAAGGAAGCTCGGATAAGAAATCGGTACCTGCAGACCTTATGGGCGACAAAGAGGCCCTGGATCTCGTCCGCTCTTACTATGCCATACCGGAAAACCAGCGTCGCCGCCTGTTCGAGCTTGCGCGCGTTCTGAGTGATGTTGCCTGATTTCACGGGTTGACTCTGATCCCGACGGAACGCACGGGTAGCGTATGGATAAGATGTCGCTGAGTGATCTTGAAGTAGCTGAAGAAATGGCCGACGCGGCGCGTGCGGCCATTCTTCCTTTTTTCAGGCAGTCTAATCTTGAGACTTCGAATAAGCTGGATCAGGGATTTGATCCGGTCACTGTCGCCGACCGCGCAGCTGAAAAAGCTATGCGCGCGGTTTTGGCCCGACATCGGCCCCAAGATGGAATCTTTGGCGAGGAATATGGGCAGCACGAGGGGCAAAGTGGCCGAACCTGGGTTCTGGATCCGATCGACGGCACCCGAGGGTTTATCAGCGGGACACCGACATGGGGGGTTCTGATTGCGCTTAGCACGCAGGACGGGCCAATCATGGGGATCATCGACCAGCCGTATATCGGGGAACGCTTCATCGGCTCGGCGGATATCGCGCGAAGCCATGGTCCTACGGGCGATATGTCCCTGAAGACCCGTTCAACACCTTCTCTGGACCAGGCAATTCTGTTCACGACCTTCCCCGAGGTCGGCGCGTCGGAAGATCGTGCCGGGTTTGAGGCTGTGTCACAGCACGTACGCCTGACCCGCTATGGGATGGATTGCTATGCTTATGCTCTGCTTGCAGCGGGTCAGGTGGATTTGGTGATCGAAGCAGGTCTGAACGCCTATGACATTCAGGCGCCAATCGCCGTGATTCATGCGGCTGGCGGTATCGTCACAGACTGGCAAGGCGGCCCCGCCCATAATGGCGGTCGGGCTCTGGCGGCGGCAAACCCGGATATTCACGCAGCTGCGCTGGAAATTCTGCGCAACTTCTGAAAACTGTTGCGGCGACCCGGCGAGCGGATTAGCCTTGAACCGGCTGGTTCTTGTGCCCGTTTTCCGCCAGCTTTTGCACTCCATGCATGAAACGGGCGATGCAAGGAGAGCAAGATGACTGATATCCTCATCAAAAATGCAGACACGATCCTGACCATGGATGACCAGCGCGGTGAGCTTTCTGGCGCGGATATTCTGATCCGAGATGGACAGATTGAACAGATTGGCCATGGGTTGCAGGCGAGCGCTGAGATCCATGATGCAAGCGGATGTGTGGTTACGCCCGGCCTCGTGAACACGCACCACCATCTGTACCAGACCCTGACCCGCGCCGTGCCTGGCGGGCAGGATGCGCTTTTGTTCGGATGGCTGAAAACGCTCTATCCGATCTGGTCGCGATTTGGCCCCGAAGAGATGTTCGTATCCGCCCAGATCGGTTTAGCCGAGCTGGCGTTGACGGGATGCACGCTCAGTTCCGACCACTTGTATCTATATCCGAACGGTGCGCGTCTGGATGACACTATTGCTGCGGCTGCCGAGGTTGGCCTGCGGTTCCACCCAACACGCGGTGCCATGAGTATTGGTGAAAGTGATGGTGGCTTGCCGCCGGATTCACTTGTCGAGGCCGAAGCAGCCATTCTCGAGGACATGATGCGTGTGGTCGACGCCTTTCATGACCCGTCAGAGGGTGCAATGTGTCGGGTCGGGCTGGCACCTTGCTCACCGTTCTCTGTCAGTCGTGACTTGATGCGTGACACGGCCATTCTGGCCCGTGACAAAGGCGTAATGCTGCACACACATCTGGCCGAAAATGACGAGGATATCGCCTATTCTCAGGAACAATTCGGGTGCCGTCCTGGTCAATATGCCGAGGATTTGGGATGGACCGGGTCAGACGTTTGGCACGCCCATTGCGTGAAACTGGACGGGGCAGAGATTGATCTATTTGCCCGGTCCCGGACTGGCGTGGCCCACTGTCCCTGTTCGAACTGCCGGTTGGGCTCGGGGATAGCACCGGTAAGGTCGATGCGAGATAGTGGCGTGCCTGTGGGTCTTGGCGTCGATGGGTCGGCCAGCAATGACAGTGGCAATCTGATCCTCGAGGCGCGGCAGGCCATGTTGTTGCAGCGTGTCGCCAGCGGTGCCGATGCCATGTCCTCTCGCGAGGCGCTTGAAATTGCCACGCGGGGTGGGGCGGATGTCTTGAACCGACCTGATTGCGGCCGTCTGGCTGTCGGAAAGCGTGCCGATATAGCCATTTGGGATACGCGCGGCATCGAAAGCGCGGGCAGTTGGGATCCGGCAGCCCTGTTGCTTGCCGGTCCGACGAGGGTAAAGCACCTGTTTGTCGAAGGCCGTCAGATCGTGCGGGACGGGCAGATCGCAACGCTGGATCTGCCCCGGGTGATTGAACGGCAGAACCGATTGGCCCTTGCCTTGCAATCCTAGGTCCTGACAGGTTTACCTGCGATCCATACCTCGGCGATCGCTCTGTCATCGCCCATCATGATGGTGGGAAAGATGGCCTCCCACAGGTCATCGGCGCAGGCCTCGCGCTGAGCTATGGCCGGGGTGGAGGCGAGATCGAGCACGATCAGGTCGGCCTCCATCCCCGGGGCGATATTGCCGATGCTGTCGTCCAGCCTCAGCGTTCGGGCCGACCCTACGGTGCCCAGCCACAGCAGTTGCGCGGCGTGCAGCGGGGTTCCGCGCAGCTGTCCGATCTCATAGGCCGATGCCATCGTGCGCAGCATCGAGAAACTTGAACCGCCACCAGTATCCGTTGCCAGACCAACCCGGTGTCCGTCGCGCATCAACCCTGCCATGTCGAACAGGCCTGACCCGATAAAGGTGTTTGAGGTCGGACAATGGATCAACGCAGCGTCGACCTCACGCAGTCGGTCGCGTTCACGTGCCTCAAGGTGGATGACGTGGCCATACAGGCCGTTGGGACCAAGCAGGCCGAACTTTTCATAGGTGTCCAGATAATCGCGGGCGTCGGGGAACAGGTCGCGTACCCAGGCAATTTCATCAGTCTGTTCGCTGAGATGGGTTTGCATCAGGCAATGGGGATGCTCTGCCCATAATGCGCCCATGGCCTCTAACTGTTCGGGTGTGGAGGTGGGTGAGAAACGCGGCGTAATCGCATAGGACAGGCGGTCGACCCCGTGCCATTTCTCAAGCAAAATCTGGGATTGGTCATAGGCAGTTTGCACGGTATCTCTCAGGCCATCGGGTGCGTTGCGATCCATGCAGGTTTTGCCCGCAACCACACGTTGACCGCGTTGTTTGGCCGCAATGAAAAAGGCATCAACACTCTCGGGATGGATGGTGCAATAGCTGCACATCGTGGTGGTGCCATGTGCCGCTGTCAGGTCCAGATACCTGTTGGCAATCTCAGCGGCATAGGCTGCATCGCCGAATTTCATCTCTTCAGGAAAGGTATAGGTGTTCAGCCAGTCGATCAGGCGTTTGCCCCAACTGGCGATCATGGCGGTCTGCGGATAATGCACATGCGCATCAACAAATCCTGCAAGGATCACGTGCTGACCATGATCCACGACTTTTGCCTCGGGGTGGGCATTGTGCAGACTGTCGGCATCCGATACGCTGGAAATCCGACCGTTTTCGATCAGAACCGCTTCGCTGATTTTGACAGCCTCGGTCGGTTCGCCCTCGAACGGGGTGCCAGTGAAACTCAGGACACGCCCTTTCAGCAGCGTTTTTTGCGCCATACTCATTCATCTCCGCCTGTCTGGGACTGCGAAACAGCATAGGGGCAGGAAAGTTGTCGGTAAATCGGCGCATTGTCATTGTTTTCCGGTAGCTGCTTCTTCTATTTAGGGGCCAATGGGCGAACAGAGCGGGGGCAGATATGACAACAGGTATTAACGAACCCGTAAGTGAACCGACTTCTGATGATGACGCCTATGCGCTGGATCGTCGAACGGTAGCATCCATTCTGTATGCAGTTGATGTCGATGACCGCGACAAGCTGGTCGAATTGATGGACCCGCTGCACGCTGCCGACATCGCCGACCTTCTGGAACAGATCAACCCCTATGACCGCGCCCGGTTGATCCGTCTGTATGACAAAGAGTTCGACGGCGATATTCTGTCTGAACTGGACGAAGGTGTCAGGGAAGAAGTTATTGAAGTCCTGCGTCCCGATGTTCTGGCGGATGCCGTACGCGACATGGAAAGCGACGATGTCGTCGATCTGCTGGAAGACCTTGAAGAGCCGCAGCAAGAAGCCATCCTGGGTGCGCTGGAGGATTCCGAACGGATCGCGGCCGAACAGGCGTTATCCTACCCGGAAAACTCGGCCGGACGGCTTATGCAACGCGAAGTCGTCATGGCGCCCGAGCATTGGACAGTTGGGCAGGCCATTGACTTTATGCGTGCCAATGACGGACTGCCAGAACAATTCTACCATTTGGTTCTTGTTGATCCGCGGCTGAAGCCAACAGCACAGGTAACACTGGGCAAACTCATGGCCACCCGGCGCGAGGTGCCTCTGCACGAAATTGCCGAAGAAGAGTTCTATACCATTCCCGTCGATCAGGATGAAGAGGACGTGGCCTATGCGTTCAATCAGTACCACCTGATCTCGGCCCCAGTGGTGGATGGTGACGGACGGCTTGTTGGTGTGATCACCATTGATGACGCGATGGTGGTGCTGGATGAGGAATACGAAGAGGATATGTTGCGCCTAGCCGGTGTCAGCAACGAAAGCTCGCTGTCCGACAGTGTGGCCGCGACCAGCAGGCGACGCCTGCCGTGGTTGGCGGTCAACCTGTGTACTTCGATCTGCGCCTCGCTGGTGATTTCCCAGTTCGAAGCGGCGATTGATCAGTTGGTGGCGTTGGCCATTCTGATGCCGATTGTGGCCTCGATGGGGGGCAATGCGGGGACACAATCGCTGACCGTCGCAGTGCGAGCCCTGGCAACGCGCGACCTGACAGGTGCGAACGTGATGCGGGTGATCCGACGGGAACTGCTGGTGGGCATGTTGAACGGGCTGTGTTTTGCCACCGTTCTGGGCGTGGTGGGAATGTATTGGTTCGGCTCGCCGTTGCTGGGTGTCGTGATTGGCTCCGCTCTGGTCGTGAACATGGTGATCGCAGGCTTTGCAGGTACGGTAGTACCGGTCGTGCTAGACCGGATGGGTATTGACCCGGCGCTGGCGTCAGGAACCTTTGTGACGACAACGACGGATGTCATGGGATTCTTTATCTTTCTTGGGCTTGCCAGCGTGGTGCTATTGTGACCGATCTGACCGAAATCAAAGCTGCCGCGCGCAAGGCGGCCTTTGCCCGGCGCAAATCTGCGTTTGATGCAAATCCGCCCGGTGCCGCCGGGCGACTGTCTGAAATTCTGGCCGGGCACCGCGGAGTACCCCTGTCGGGTTATATGCCCATCCGGACCGAGAGTGACCCGCTGCCCGCCATGGCCGAGGCGTCCGCTTATGGCCCGGTGGGCGTACCGGTTATTCAGGCTGCCGGGCAGCCGCTGAAATTCTCTCGTTGGACGCCCGAAGGCAGGCTGAAGGATGGCCCGTTTGGCGCCAAAGTGCCCGAGGTCGATGACTATTTCGATCCCGAAATTCTGATCGTTCCGCTGGTGGCATTCGATGCAAATGGAGGGCGTCTGGGTTATGGGGGCGGGTTCTATGACCGGACATTGGAAGGGCTGCGCGCGAAACGCCCGACTCTGGCCATCGGTTTTGCCTTCGATGCGCAAGAAGCAGACGGGCTGCCGCTGGAATCGACGGATCAGCCGCTTGATATGGTAGTAACTGAAAGCCGAGTGTTGACCTTTTAACGAAGGTATCAGCCCTGGTTTTTAGCGCGAAAATATTCCCAGGCATTTTTTTCGGTGCCATCAGGCAATATGCACACGCCGGTCTGGCCATTCTCTCCGTCCCGAATTTCATACCGCCCACCGCTGTCGATGCAATAGATGGCCGAGGGGTTTGGCAGCTGTGGGTTTGAGTTGACCGCTTGCTCTTCCGAGCAGGCAGCAAGCGTGGCACAGACACCAAAGATCAGACCGATCCGAAACATAAAGAATCTCCTAAATAAAGAGTTTTGCCGTTCATTGGGTCAGCTTAACGGCTTGTACTTGCGAATTGCCACACTTAGACGGTTTCTATGAGGATACTTTTTCTGGGTGACGTTATGGGCCGCGCTGGACGCGCGGCTGTTCAGCAACATCTGCCACGTCTGCGCGACGAATGGCGGCTGGATTTCGTGGTGATCAATGGTGAGAACGCCTCGAACGGAATGGGTTTGACTGGGGATCATGCCAAGCTGCTGTTAGATGCAGGGGCGGATTGCCTGACGCTGGGCGACCACGCTTTCGACCAGAAGGACATGTTGCAATTCATCGAGAGCGAACCGCGCATTGTGCGCCCTGTTAACTTTGCCAAGGGTGCTCCGGGACGCGGGCATCGTCTCTATACCGCCCTTGGCGGACGCAAGGTTTTGGTCGTACAGGTGCTGGGGCAGGTCTTTATGAAGCGGCCCTTCGATGATCCGTTTTCGGCGATCGAGCCAATTCTGAAGTCGCACCCGCGCGGCGGTCAGGCCCAGGCGATCATCGTTGACATGCATTGCGAAGCCACATCCGAGAAGATGGCGATGGGGCATTATTGCGACAAGCGCGCCAGCCTCGTGGTGGGAACACATACGCATGTGCCGACCGCAGATGCTCAGATCCTTCCGGGGGGAACAGCCTATCTGACCGATGCCGGGATGTGCGGGGATTACGATTCTGTCATTGGTATGGAAAAGCTGGAACCGATGCGCCGGTTCATCACCGGCATGCCCAAGGCGCGGTTTACGCCTGCAAATGGCGAAGCAACGCTAAGCGGTGTGTTCGTGGAAACCGATGATCGCAATGGTCAGGCAAAATCCGTGCAAATGGTGCGCGTTGGGGGTCGCTTGCAACAAGCCGGGCCGCAATAGCGCGACGTTGGGCTTGCCCTGCTGCCCGCAATACGGGAAACTGCCCGACGGGCGCGCAAGCTGGGCCAGGGTTCGGACTGAATACCACGAATGCAATTTCTTCAACTGACAGAAACGGGCAGCGCGATCGTGGCGCTATTGGTTGTCGCAGGCATGTTTGTCATGTTCCTGCGCGAGGCTTACCCGACCGAGGTTGTCGCCATCGCGGGCGTTGCCCTGATGCTGGTGACCGGTATCCTGCCCTATCAAAGCGCGTTGGCAGTTCTGTCCAATCCTGCGCCATGGACGATTGCGGCGATGTTCATCGTCATGGGGGCTCTGGTCAGAACCGGGGCATTGGATTCCTTTACCGCAACTGCGCAGAAACAGGCGCAGGTTAACCCGCGTATCGCGATTGCCATGCTGATGGGGTTTGTGGTCTTGGCCTCGGCGGTGGTGTCAAACACACCCGTGGTCGTCGTGATGATCCCGGTTTTTGTACAGATTGCCCGCACGTTGAACGTGCCGGCCTCGAAACTGCTGATCCCGCTCAGCTATGCTGCCATCATGGGGGGGACGCTGACACTGATCGGCACCTCGACCAACCTGCTTGTGGATGGTGTCGCGCGATCTCAGGGTCTGGCTGCATTCACGATTTTCGAAGTCACGCCCTTGGGCATCGCAGTGGTGATCTACGGCATGATCTATCTGCGCTTTGTTGCGCCGCGCCTGCTGCCTGAACGCGATAGCATGGCCTCGCTTCTCAGTGATCGCTCTAAGATGAAGTTCTTCACCGAGGCCGTCATTCCGCCCGACAGCAACCTGATCGGGCGCGAGGTGACAGGGGTGCAACTGTTCAAGCGTCCCGGCGTACGCCTGATTGACGTGGTCCGCGGGGACGAGTCTTTGCGGCGCAACCTCAAAGGGGTGACGCTTGAGGTTGGGGACCGCGTGGTTCTGCGAACCGAGATGACCGAGTTGCTGAGCCTGCAAAGCAACAAAGAACTCAAGCGCGTCGATCAGGTCTCCGCGGTCGAGACCAAAACGGTCGAAGTGCTGATCACACCGGGGTGCCGTATGGTTGGGCGAACGCTGGGCGTGATGCGCCTGCGCCGCCGCTATGGTGTCTACGTACTGGCGGTACATCGGCGGAACCAGAATATCGGTCGTCAACTAGACGACCTCGTGGTGCGAGTCGGGGATACTCTGCTGTTGGAGGGATCACCCGCCGATATCCAGAAGCTTGCCGCTGATATGGATATGGTCGACGTGACACAGCCCTCGGCGCGGGCGTTCCGCCGCAATCACGCTCCGGTGGCGATTGGCGCATTGATCGGGATCGTTGTATTGGCCGCTTTAGGTGTGGCGCCAATTCTGCTGCTCTCCATTCTTGCGGTCGCTCTGGTTCTGGTCACTCGCTGCATAGACGCGGATGAGGCGTTTTCCTTTATCGAAGGGCGGCTTCTGGCGCTGATATTCTCGATGCTGGCCATTGGGGCCGCGCTTGATAAGTCCGGGGCGGTTTCCCTGATCGTCGATGCAATCGCACCTGGGCTAAGTGCGCTGCCGCCGTTCCTGATCGTTTGGGCCATCTATGTTTTGACCTCGGTGCTTACCGAACTCGTCTCCAACAACGCCGTTGCGGTAGTGGTCACGCCGATCGCAATTGGGTTGGCACAGGCCGTCGGCGTAGACCCAAGGCCGCTGGTAGTTGCGGTGATGTTGGCGGCATCTGCATCCTTTGCGACACCAATCGGATATCAGACCAACATGATGGTCTATGGTCCGGGGGGATATCGGTTTGTCGATTTCATGAAGGTTGGCATCCCCTTGAACCTGACGGTTGGGCTGCTTGCTTCGTTGCTTATTCCGATCATCTGGCCGTTGTGACACCGGCGCGAACCCGCCGGTTTTGCGCTGACGGTCTTGTAAAGGCTGATCCAGACACAATCTTTTCCTCTAGAACTTGGACGAAAGGACGGGATTATGCCTTTTCCAAAATTTGGTCAGTTGATCGTAATGGGTGCGATTATGGTGGCGCTGATTGGCAGCGATGTATCGGCTGGTTCGGTGACCGGTACCGCCTCCTATCGCGAACGGATTGCCGTACCTGAAGACGCGACGCTTTATATCGAGCTGCAGGATATATCGCTTGCGGATGCTCCAGCGGTAACGCTGGCTGCGCAGCGCTACGTGCTGAGCGGGGTGCCTGCCGAGTTTGAACTGACCTATGATGATGCTCTGATCCGTGACGGGATGACCTATGCGGTGCGGGGGGCAATATATCGTGGGTCACAACTGCTGTTTACGACCGACACGGTGTATCCGGTCCTGACCAATGGTGCGCCGGATACAGCCGACCTTTTGTTGGTCAAGACTGGCGGCCCCACGTCGGCGGGGCTGGAAAACACAAGCTGGACGGCGATTGGTGTGGATGGGGCCGTGCTGAACAGCGAACGCGCCCCGCAGCTTGAGTTTGCGCAAGGCGGTGCCTTTAGCGGCTCAGGCGGTTGCAACCGGTTCACCGGGCAGGCCGAGATATCGGGCACTTCGCTGACGTTTCCAGACAATATTGCGGCCACTTTGATGGCCTGCCCGCCCGAGATGGAGCAGGTCGAGGATCAGTTCTTTGCCGCCCTGCAAAACGTGGTGTCCTATGCGGTGGCGGGCGATAGCCTTGCGCTGCTGGACAGCGCAGGCGACCCGGTTCTGAAATTCATACGCACGCAGTAATCAGGCCACAGCGCGCGACCGTCCTGCGTTGCGCCCGGAAAAGATGCAGCCGCCCAGAAATGTGCCTTCCAGCGCGTTGTATCCGTGATAGCCGCCGCCGCCGAAACCGGCGACCTCTCCTGCGGCGAACAGCCCGGGAACGACCTGACCGTTTGCACCGATCATCTGACTGTCGAGGTTGGTCTGCAAACCGCCCAGCGTTTTGCGCGTCAGCATGTGAAGTTTGACCGCGATTAGCGGCCCATTGGCAGGATCAAGGAACTTGTGTGGTTTGGCGGTGCGGATCAACCTGTCACCCCGATAGTTGCGGGCCGCCAGAATAGCCGCCATCTGCGCGTCCTTGGTAAACGGGTTGTCGACCTGTGAGTCCCGCGCTTCGATCTGGGCGCGCAAATGCGCCTCATTGATCAGATCGCCACCCAGTTGGTTCATGCCGCTGACCAGTTCGGTCAGAGTGTTGGCAACGATGAAATCTTCCCCGTGTTGTTTGAAGGCCTCGACCGGCGCGGTGGCTTGAGATCCTGACAAAATGCGCTGACGGATAACCTCTTTCCAGCTGCCCGAGGTGAAATCCGGGTTCTGTTCCGACCCGGAGAGCGCAAATTCCTTTTTGATGACTTTCTGCGTCAGTACAAACCAGCTGTATTCATAACCGGTCTTCAGGATCTCTTTCAGCGTGCCCAACGTGTCGAACCCCGGCAAACAAGGGGGCAACAGACGATTGCCGCGCGCGTCAAACCACATAGAGCTTGGGCCGGGCAGGATACGAATTCCGTGCGATGGCCAGATCGGGTTCCAGTTTTTGACGCCCTCGGTGTAATGCCACATCCGGTCGCCGTTGATCACATGTCCACCGGCCTTTTCGCTGATGGGGATCATGCGGCCGTCAACGTGGAACGGCACGCCCGCGATCATGTCTTTGGGTGGTTCGCCCAGGCGGTCGCGCGGCCAGTTCTTGCGCACCATTTCGAAATTGCCACCAATACCGCCCGAACTGACGATGACCGAAGGAGCATAGACCTCGAATTCCCCAACCTCTTCTCGGTTGGTCTTGGCGCCATGCGCGGCTGCGTCCTCAGCCAAGACCTCTCCCGAGACGCCTTTGGCACAGCCGTTTTGCATAATGATATGGCTGACTTGGTGGCGGAACTTCAGCTCGATCAGGCCTGTGCTGACATGTTCGCGCACGCGACGGATGAAATGTTCCAGAACACCAGGGCCGGTGCCCCATGTGATGTGGAACCGAGGTACCGAATTGCCATGCCCATCGGCATAAGAACCTCCACGTTCGGCCCATCCAACCACAGGAAACCATCGCAGCCCCATATCGTGCAGCCAGGGCCGCATTTCACCGGCGGCGAATTCGACATAGGCCTCGGCCCATTTGCGGGGCCAAGCGTCTTCTTCGCGGTCAAATTGCGCGCTGCCCTGCCAGTCACGCAAGGCCAGTTCTTGGCTGTCCCTGATGCCCATCCTGCGCTGTTCCGGCGTGTCGACCATGAACAATCCACCGAGGCTCCAGAACGCCTGACCGCCGAGGAAATGACCGGGTTCCTGATCCAGTATGATCACCTTTTTTCCGCGGTCGCCTAGCTCGGCCGCGGCCGCAAGCCCGGCCAGCCCAGCCCCAACGACAATGGCATCTGCGGTGTTATTGGTCATGTTTTTTCCTCTCAGCTGCGGCGCAGCCAGGCGATAAATGGCAGGGCGACGACATACATCAAGATACCATAGACGGCCGATGGCAGAGCAAGAGGGCTTAGCCCGTTTTCCGTGCTGGTAATCAGCGCTGCCAATGTGATGCCAAGAGTCGAGTTTTGGATGCCAGTTTCGATCGAGATCGTCTTGCTCTCGTTCCATGACAGGTTCACGGCGCGGGCCAGTCCCAGCCCGATCAGCAGCAGCGCAATGTTCAGGGTGATCAACGCCGACCCCATCAGCCCCAAATTTTCGACGAACATTTCCCAGTTCCCGGCCAGCGCGGCGAGAACGATCAGGACGAAAAGAATCGAAGCCAGTTTGGACAATGGGGCATCGACACGTTCTGCGAATCCTTTTGCGAAATGCCGTATACTGACGCCGATGGCGACGGGCAGGGTGGTGATCAGGAACATCGCTATGGCCAGCCCGGCGATCGAAACCTCGGGTGCGTCCTCGCCCATGAAGTGATTGATCGACCATGCGGCCAATACGGGTACCGTCACCATCGACAACAAGCTGATGATGGCTGTCAGGCTGACGGAAAGAGCGACATCACCCTTGGCCAGTTTAGTCAGGATATTGCTGGTAACACCGCCGGGGCAAAAGCTGAGGAGCATAACACCGACTGCTATTTCCGGTGGCAGTGCAAAGAGTTTGACCGTCGTAAATGCCGCAATGGGAAGCAAGATCACCTGGCAGAACGCCCCTATCGCAAAAGGGTATCGTCTGCTGACAACCCGGCGGAAATCGGCGATCTCAAGCCCGACACCCAAGGACAGCATGATTATGGCCAACGATAGTGGCAGGCCGACATTAATAAGCAGATCCAACTACAACTCCTCCCAAAGCCGTTCGGACCAGCGTAAGCGAGGGTCAAAGCCGCAGGCAACCGCGCCGTAGGGTCAGCCGTAGCGTTGGGCGAACCTGCGCAGGATTTCACCGGGCAGAGTGACATTGGCGGCGTGGCAAATGTCGATCAGACGCTGCGCATCTTCGGGCGGGAAATAGCCGTGGTGTTTGTAAATAGTGATGCGCTCTTCAAAGTCGCGGGCATCAGCCTCGGGGTGGAACTGTGTGGCATAGACATTCTGGCCCCAGCGGATCATCTGGAACGGGCAAGGGTCCGAGGCAAGCAGATGCACGCACCCATCTGGCAGGGATTGCACAGCCTCTTTATGGCCCACAAAAGCATCAAAACTCTGACCTAGCCCCGAGATCAGTGGATCGGTGGCACCGTCCTCTGTCACGTGGCAGGTTGAGGGGCCGACGGGCTCTCCGAACTGGTCCTTGCTGACATCGCCACCCAAATGCGCGGTAAGAATACCCAACCCATAGCAGCACCCCATGAACGGATGATCGCGCCCGGTGATCTGTGACATCAGACCCATGATGGCGGCTTCGGTGCGGGCATCCGTCGGCGATTTTGTCGCCGGATCATCGCTGACACAGCCGGGGCCACCGCCGACGATCACCCCGGCATAGTCGGTCACGTCCAGACCGTCGGGCAGGTCTTCGCAGTCCAGCCGGATGCGGTGGGTCTGTTCGGGGCTCAAGCCGGTTTTGTCCAGAATCGAGGCATATTCGGCATCGGACGCATCGGTTTCCGGGCGTAACTGCAGGATCAGAAATTGTTTCATGAAACGGCTCTTACCCGTCACAGCGGCCAGAACACAAGGATGGCGGGTATCGAAACCGCAATGATCAGGATTTCCAGCGGCAGGCCCATGCGCCAGTAGTCTCCGAACCGATAGCCACCCGGTCCCAGAACCAGCGTGTTGTTTTTATGCCCGATAGGCGTCAGGAACGCAGCCGAGGCTGCAACGGCGACCGTCATCAGAAACGGGTCGGGGGAAACCTCAAGCGTGCGGGCCATCTGAATGCCGACCGGGGCCGCCACAATCGCCGTGGCGGTGTTGTTCAACACGTCCGACAGGGTCATGGTGACCACCATCAGAACGGTCAGAATAGCCCATGCAGGCAGGCCGTCAGTTAACTGGATCAGCGCATTGGCGATCAGTTCGGTGCCGCCCGAGGTTTCCAGCGCGCTGCCCAGCGGGATCATCGAGCCCAGCAAGACGACCACCGGCCATTCGATGTGAGTATAGAGATCCGCGATTGGCATGATCTTGGTCAGCACATAGGCAACCACAACCAGCCCCAATGCGACCGGCAGGTAGATCAGCCCAACACTGGCTGCCAGTACCGCGGTGGCAAACAGGCCAATCGCAAGCCAGGCCTTTTCATTGGCGGTGACGTTCAGACCGCGTTGGGCCAGCGGTAGGCATCCCAGCCATTCGGTCACATCGGCGCTGCGATCACGCGGGCACAGCAACAACAAGATGTCACCTGCTTCGACCTCGGTTTTGCGGACCTGTTCGGTGATGCTGCGGCCTTGGCGCGAGATCCCCATCAGAACAGTGCTTTGCCGCCATGCCAATCCCAACCCCTGCGCCGTACGCCCGGTGATGCGGGCGTTTTCGGTCACGACAACCTCGACGACTTCCAGCCCGTCGCCTTCAGCGGTCAGAAGCTCCTGTCGACGTGTGTCCGAAAAATCCAGCTTCAGCGCCGCGCGGAATTCATCCAGCGCCTCAGGGCGGGCCTCAAGCACCAGCGCGTCACCCTGATTCAGTGTTGCATGGGCTGACCGGCCATAGCGGCGCTTGCCGTCGCGGATCAGGCCGATGATGGCGACGTCGGATTTTTCGGCATCTTCATAAAGCTCGCTGACCCGTTTGCCGATCAACGGCGATTCCGGTGGGACGGTCAGTTCTGCGATATATTCGGCCAGCGCCTCAGAGGTTTCGGTTTGCGGTCCCCGGTTCGGAATCAATCGCCAGCCCACCAACGAGACAAAAGCAAGCCCGGCAATCGCAGCAATGCCACCCACAGGGGCGAAATCGAACATACGAAAGGGCTCGCCCAGAGTTTCTGCGCGGATTGAGGCGATGATGATGTTCGGTGGCGTGCCAATCAGGGTCGCCATCCCACCCAGTATTGTTGCAAAGCTGAGCGGCATTAGGGTCAGGCCGACGGCTCGTCCGGCTTTTCGTGCGGTCTGAATGTCGACCGGCATCAACAGGGCCAAGGCAGCGACGTTGTTCATGAAGGCGGACAGAACAGCCCCGATACCGCCCATCAAGGCGATATGGGCCCCAAGGCCGCGTGACGCGTCAACCAAGGATCGCGTGATCAGGAATACCGCACCGGACCGGACCAGTCCGGCCGAAACGACCAGAACCAGCGCGACGATGATGGTTGCCGAGTGACCAAAACCGGCAAAAGCGTCATGGACGGGTACTACCCCCAACACCACTCCGATCAGAAGCGCGGAAAACGCAACAAGATCATAGCGAAACCGCCCCCAAAGCAGCATTCCGAATACAGTGGCAAAGAGAGCGAAAAGTATGATCTGATCTGTCGTCATACCGCCAACATACTCGTAGAAGAAGCCGTCGCAAGCCGGTCTCTTGATCCCATGGCCCGCAAACGTCTATATGGGCGCCAAATACGCAATCACTATCACGAGGACGCACCATGGCAGGCCACTCCAAATGGGCCAATATCCAGCACCGCAAGGGACGTCAGGACGCCGCGCGGTCCAAACTGTTTTCCAAGCTGTCAAAAGAGATCACTGTTGCCGCTAAGATGGGCGACCCCGATCCCGACAAGAACCCGCGTCTGCGTCTGGCGGTGAAAGAGGCCAAGTCAAACTCGGTCCCCAAAGACGTGATCGACCGGGCGATCAAGAAATCGCAGGCGGGCGATGGCGACGAATACGAAGAAATCCGGTATGAAGGCTATGGCCCCAACGGCGTGGCCGTCATCGTCGAGACGATGACCGACAACCGGAACCGGACCGCATCGACCGTGCGCTCGACCTTTTCCAAGAATGGCGGCAATCTTGGCGAGACCGGTTCCGTCGGATTTATGTTCGAACGCAAGGGTGAAGTGGTCTATCCGGATACGGTTGGTGATGCCGACACCGTGTTCGAAGCGGCCATCGAGGCAGGCGCGGAAGATGTTGAAAGCTCGGACGAAGGTCATATCATCTGGTGCGCCGACACCGATCTGAACGACGTCTCGAACGCGCTCGAGGCCGCGCTGGGTGAAACGGAATCCACCAAACTGGTTTGGAAGCCAAGCACCACGACCGAGCTGGGGCTTGAGGATATGCAAAAGCTGATGAAGCTGGTCGATGCGCTGGAAGATGATGATGACGTTCAGCGTGTCACAACCAATTTCGAAGCCTCGGATGAGGTGATGGCGCAGCTTTGATCTGCCCCGCATCTTGAGATTTGGAAACCCGGCCGTCAGGCCGGGTTTCTTGTTGGTTGGAGGATAGGGCTATTGGCCGATCAGGTTCGAACCCATAGGCTGGGTCGAATAGCTGAAGCAGCGAGTCAAAGAGCAGATGACCGAACCTCAATTTGATTTGGCCAAACGCAATGTGCCTGTTTTGACCGGGCAGAGTATTCTGTCGCAGGTCGCCTGGACCCTTGGCAGCCCGTCCATTGTCTTGCCGTTTCTTGCCGTTTCGCTGGAACTTCCGATGTTCATCGCCGGCGCGCTGGTTTCAATCCGCATGGTCGGCAGCATGATCGCCGACGTGTTTCTGGCCCAGGTCATTGCGCTGCGCGAACAGAAGAAACGCAGCATCGCGATGACCGAAGTATTGATCGGGGCCTGCCTTGTCATGGCTCTGGCGGCGGCCGCGACGGGCAGTCTCGTGTTCACGGCCACAGCCTTTATCACCGCATTTTTTTTGATCGGTCTTGTGGGTGAGATCCAGACATTGCTGCTTACTGACCTGCTGGGCGCGCACGTTCAGTCCAGGTCACGGATGATCATGCGATATCTGCAGTTAGGCGCCGGCGGATTGGGCGCAATCGGTCTTGTTCTGTTGGTCCATCAAATCACGCTGGGCAACCCTCCGTTTGCGCGCCATTCGGTTGTGATCGGAGTTGCAGTGGTGTTTTTTCTGTTGTCTGGCCTATCAATCCTGGCGATGTCCGAAGTTCCGCATCAGAAAATTTCCACAGCGCCTGAGGACGAAAGCAAAAGACATTGGTCCGAATATTTCACCGATATTCTGGCGATGTTCAACCAGACCTGGTTCCGGCGCTATATGGTCATGCGCCTTCCGATTGTGGTTGTCAGTCTATCGGTTCCGTTCTTTGCCCTGATGGCGGCCGAGGCACATCACAGTTCGGCCAAAGGTCTTACCGCAATGATCATTTCGTCGGCCTCTGGATATCTGGTCTCTGCGCCTTTGTGGCAGTTTGTTAACCTGAAATCCCACCGGGCGGTCATGGTATCCGGAACTCTGATGGTGGCCTTGACCGGAGCAGGGCTGCTGGCGGTCCATTACCTCCATATCGATCATAAGGTGCACACCCATGCGATTGCCCTGTTTGTGGTGACCGTGGCGGTCACGGGTATCAGCAGTGCTCGAAAGCTGTATTTTCTGGATGTCGCCCCGTTTGATCAGCGGGTCAAAGGCGCGGCTGCGGTGAAAAGCATCTCGCGGATTGTTGCGGTCATCGTGTCGGCGGCGCTGGCTGGTCTGGCACATATGCACGAGGTCTCGGCGGCGGTTTTGATCGTTGTCTTGGTGAGCCTGATCGCAGCTTTTGCCTGTTACCGGGTGGTCACGCCAATTCCTAAAGCGCCCGAGCCATCCTGATCGGCCAATCCTGTCTATCGTTGAATAAGCGCGTCGACAGCCGCGCGCTTTACAGCGGCGGTCAGCGGCGAAAGGGCCGAGGATAAGACACGCCCGACCTGCCAGGTCAGCGGCACATCAAGGGGTGCGTCTGGTATCAGAGGGCAGAGCCGACCATCTGCCAGAGCCTGCTGGACTAACCCTGTCGGGTTCATTCCCCACCCAAGACCGGCAATCGTTGCATCCACAAACCCGTGTGAGGATGGCAGAAAATGCGATGGCGGGGAAATGTGGTGCCCAAACTCTCTCGCAAACCAGGCTTTCTGAAGACCGTCCTTTTGATTGAAGGTCAGGCACGGTGCCATGGCAAGGCTGCTTTTGGTTACACCGTCCCGGAACCATTTATGCATAAAACCTGGGCTGGCCGTTGGAATATACCTGAAATCCCCAAGTGGATGGGCATCGCAGCCAGAGACCGGTTGCCCTCCGGTGGTAACAGCCGCGCTGACCTCACCGCGGCGCAACCAATCGGCCGAATGGTCCTGGTCATCAATTACCAGATCGAACAGCAACTCATCTGTTTGGGCCATCGCAGCGATGAACCATGTGGCCAAACTGTCTGCAGGAATTGCAATGCGCACCTGGGTCGGGCCAGAGGTTCCCTCCAACGCAAGTTCACGGGCCAGCTGTGCCTCAAGCAGCCCGATATCCTCGGCGTATCTGGCAATGCGCAGGCCGGCGGGTGTCGCTGTGCAGGGCGCACCACGAGTGATCAGAGCGGCGCCTATCCGATCCTCTAATGACTTGATCCGCTGCGATATCGCCGAAGGCGTCACCGACAGCTCTGTGGCGGCGGCGTCAAAGCTTCCGTGGCGTAGAATGGCCGAAAGTGCGGCAAGGTGATTGGGATCCAGCAACATTAGCAGAGCTTAACCAGGTGTAACTTCTTTAATTTGATAAGTCGACTGACTGGCTCTAGTCAATCAAATCGAACACAGGAGGTTTCATGTCCGCATCTCTGATTTCCGGATTCGCTCTGGGCTTTAGTCTGATTTTGGCCATTGGTGCGCAGAACGCCTTTGTCCTGCGTCAAGCGCTGCGCCGCGAACATGTTTTTGCCCTATGCCTGACCTGCGCCGTATCGGATGCCATTCTGATTGCGGCAGGGGTTGCCGGGTTCGGAACGCTTGCTCAGACTGCTCCTTGGTTCGAGCCGGTCATGCGCTATGGCGGGGCTGTGTTTCTGACCTGGTACGGGTTGCGCAGCCTGCTATCGGCCTGGCGCGGCGGGTCTTCCATGGATGTCAGTGAAGGGACACGTTCAAGTCTGAGGTCTGTCCTGCTGACCGTGCTGGCATTCACCTGGTTGAATCCGCATGTCTATCTGGACACGGTGGTTCTGATCGGGTCGATATCTGCACAATATGATGACCGGTTGGCCTTTGCTATTGGAGCGATGCTGTCCAGCTTTGTCTTCTTCTTCTCGTTGGGCTACGGGGCAAGGATTCTGTCGCCGGTCTTTGCCCGCCCAAGGGCATGGCAGGTGCTGGATGTTGTTATCGGTTTTGTCATGCTGGCGATTGCGGTCAAGCTGGTGGCGATCTGAGGTCTTGTTCCCACCTGTGTTTCGGTGTTGAACCGTTAACATGACAACTCAACCTAACACCTATCGGCCATTGGCGGGAATGTTCTGGATGTTTTCCGCCGGTCTGTCCTTTGTTGTCATGACTGCGCTCGTCAAATCTCTGGGCACCTCCATGGACCCGATACAGGCCGCATTTCTGCGCTTTGTCTTTGGGTTGGTGTTCCTACTGCCAGCGTTAAGGCTGATCGTTACGACACCTCTGACACGTAGGCATCTGACACTGTTCGGCATCCGCGGGGTGGTTCACGCCATTGCCGTGATGCTGTGGTTTTTTTCCATGACCCGAATTCCGTTGGCCGAAGTCACGGCCATGAACTACATGACGCCAGTCTATGTCACATTGGGTGCTGTCCTGTTTCTAGGCGAGAAACTAGCCTTCCGCCGGATTGCCGCCATTGGTGTCGCATTGATCGGTGTCGCAATTATTCTCCGACCTGGGTTTCGGGATATCTCGGTTGGTCACGTGACCATGTTGGGGACTTCGTTGACGCTTGGTGCATCCTACCTGCTGGCCAAGATGCTGGTGCGAGATATGCCGCCCTCGGTCGTGGTTGCACATATGTCCATATGGGTGACGATGGCGCTGATACCTTTCGCCATTGCCGTGTGGTCCCCTCCAAGTCTCCATGATTTGGGTGTGCTGTTTCTGGTTGCCTGTTTTGCCACACTTGGACACTATCTGATGACCTTGGCCCTGCAGGCCGCCCCCGTAGCAGTGACGCAGCCCGTCACATTCTTACAGCTGATCTGGGCCACGCTGGTTGGGGCGTTGGTTTTCCACGAAAGCGTAGATTTGTGGGTGGTCGCCGGCGGCACGCTGATTCTGTTGGCAGTCAGTTTTATTGCCTGGCGCGAGGCCGTGTTGAACCGCAGCAGCCTGACGACCCCCAGTATTGCACCTAAACTCTAGCCGATTTCTGCCGAAAAAACGTTATTAATTGACGAGTCAATAAAAATCTCCTAGCGTTTTTCTATCAAAAGCAGTTGAGGGGTACGGATGCCGAAACTCGGAATGGAGCCAATCCGCCGTGATGCGATCGTAAAGGCAACGATTGCTGAGCTCGGGTCGAAAAAATCCCTCGATGTAACCGTCAGCCAGATCGCTAAGCGGGCTGGCATGTCCAGCGCGCTGGCACATCACTATTTCGGCGGTAAAGATCAGATTTTTCTGGCAGCGATGCGCCGCATCCTGTCGGATTTCGGGGCAGAGGTCCGGTCCGAACTGAAAGCAGCCACGCCAAGTGGACGCGCGCAGGCGATCATCCGGGCATGCTTTGCCCCATCCTGTTTCACGCCGGATGTGACGGCAGCGTGGATGACGTTCTACGTTCTTGCGCAGACTAATGACGACGCCCTGCGATTGTGGCAGATTTATCAGGCCCGTATCCGGTCTAACCTGGTTTATGCGCTGCGCCCGCATTTGGCCGATCCGGTTGAGGCGGCCGGGAACATGATCGCCTTGATAGACGGACTTTATATCCACGCCGCGCTGAGCGCCCCGGAAGAACCGCAACTGGCTGTAAACCACGCGATGCGCGTGCTCAGCACCTTGCTCGAGGCCGAGAAATGACAAAACCTAATATTCTGATCCTGATGGTGGATCAGTTGAACGGGACCCTTTTTCCTGACGGTCCTGTCGACTGGCTGCATGCGCCAAACCTGAAAAAGCTGGCCGAACGATCCACGCGATTTGCGAATGCCTATACGGCGTCGCCCCTGTGTGCGCCGGGTCGGGCCAGTTTTATGTCCGGTCAGTTGCCGTCGCGCACTGGTGTCTATGACAATGCCGCCGAGTTTGGCAGTGATATTCCGACATATGCCCACCATCTGCGCCGTGCAGGGTACTATACCTGTCTGTCGGGCAAGATGCATTTCGTCGGGCCCGATCAGTTGCACGGGTTTGAAGATCGCCTAACTACCGACATCTACCCCGCCGATTTCGGCTGGACCCCGGACTACCGTAAACCAGGCGAGCGGATTGACTGGTGGTATCACAATATGGGTTCGGTCACGGGCGCAGGTGTAGCCGAGATTTCCAACCAAATGGAATATGATGACGAGGTGGCCTATAACGCCAAGTCCAAGCTATACGATCTGGCCCGTGGCAAGGACGACCGTCCATGGTGCCTGACTGTAAGCTTTACACACCCGCATGATCCCTATGTTGCACGTCGCAAATACTGGGACCTGTACGAAGATTGCGAGCACCTTCTGCCCGAAATTGCCGACCTTGGTTATGATAATCAGGACCCGCATTCGAAACGGATTTTTGACGCCAATGACTGGCGCAGCTTTGACATCACTCAAGAAGATACCCGCAAATCACGCCGCGCCTATTTCGCCAATATCTCTTATCTGGACGACAAGGTCGGAGAAATCCTCGAGGTGTTAGAGACCACGCGGCAAGAGGCGATCATCCTGTTCGTTTCGGATCATGGCGATATGCTTGGTGAACGCGGATTGTGGTTCAAGATGACCTTCTACGAAGGGTCATCCCGCGTCCCGCTGATGATTTGTGCGCCCGATCTGCCAGCGGGCCGGATCGACGCTCCGGTTTCGACCATAGATGTGACGCCGACCTTGGGTGCTCTTGCCGGTGTCGATATGGCAGAGATCGCGCCGTGGACAGATGGCGAAAACCTTGTGCCGCTGGCCATGGGGCACGAGCGCAGTGCGCCGGTCGCGATGGAATATGCAGCCGAGGCCTCCTATGCGCCACTGGTGTCCTTGCGTTATGGCAAATGGAAATACAACCGATGTGCGCTAGACCCTGATCAACTGTTCGACCTCGAGGCGGACCCTTCCGAGTTGGAGAACCTCGCAGACAGGCCAGAGCACGCAGGAACGTTGCAGACCTTGCGTGCCAAGTCCGATGCCCGTTGGGATCTGGATCGGTTCGACGCCGAAGTTCGCGCCAGCCAGGCGCGTCGCTGGGTCGTGTACGAGGCGTTGCGCCAGGGCGGGTATTATCCTTGGGACTACCAGCCCCTGCAGAAAGCATCTGAGCGGTACATGCGTAACCACATGGATCTGAATATCGTCGAGGAAAGCCAACGCTTTCCACGCGGAGAGTAACAACCCGAATTAACAAGACCCTCTCCGGTCAGGCAGAGATTTTTCGATGAAAAATCTTGGCTCCGGTTGAGAATGGAGACCCGAAAATGGAAGCAGATTTCGTCATCGTCGGCGCAGGTTCCGCAGGCTGCGCGATGGCATATCGTTTGAGTGAGGCCGGTGCCTCGGTTCTGGTGATCGAGCATGGCGGTACCGACATGGGCCCGTTTATCCAGATGCCCGCCGCGCTAAGCTATCCGATGAACATGTCGCGCTATGACTGGGGCTATCAATCCGAGCCTGAGCCGCATCTGAACAACCGCCGCCTGGCCTGCCCGCGAGGGAAGGTGATCGGCGGATCCTCTTCGATCAACGGAATGGTTTATGTGCGCGGCCACGCCCGGGACTTCGATACCTGGGCCGAGATGGGCGCGGATGGCTGGTCTTATGCGGATGTGCTGCCGTATTACAAACGGATGGAGACCTGGCATGACGGCGGTCATGGTGGTGATTCCGCGTGGCGGGGCACTGACGGGCCGCTGCATGTGTCGCGGGGCCCGCGTGCGAACCCGCTGTTCCAGGCCTTTGTCGATGCGGGCCAGCAAGCCGGGTATGAAATCACGGGCGACTATAACGGTGAAAAGCAAGAAGGCTTCGGCCCGATGGAGCAGACCGTCTGGAAAGGGCGGCGCTGGTCGGCGGCAAATGCTTATCTGCGGCCTGCGCTCAAGCGCGAGAACTGCGATATCGTGCGCGGTCTTGCGACCCGGATTGTTCTGGAAAACGGAAGCGCTGTTGGTGTTGAACTGATCCGTGGCGGCAAGACAGAGGTCATCCGCGCCCGCCGCGAAGTGGTCATCGCAGCCTCGTCCATCAATTCGCCGAAACTTTTGATGCTGTCTGGAATCGGCCCGGCTGCGCATTTGGCTGAGCAGGGGATCGGAGTTGTTGCAGACCGTCCGGGGGTTGGCGCAAATCTACAGGACCATTTGGAGCTGTATATCCAGCAAGCCTCGCTTCAGCCGATCACGCTCTACAAACACTGGAACCTGGTCAGCAAAGGCCTGATCGGGGCGCAATGGCTGTTCACCAAGACCGGCCTTGGTGCCTCGAACCAGTTCGAAAGCGCGGCCTTCATCCGATCAAGGCCGGGTGTCGAATACCCCGACATCCAGTACCACTTCCTGCCGATGGCGGTGCGCTATGACGGGCAGGCTGCGGCCGAAGGGCACGGGTTCCAAGCACATGTGGGTCCGATGCGATCGGAATCACGGGGTGCTGTGACATTGCGCTCAGCTCGACCCGAGGACGCACCTGTCATCCGGTTTAATTACATGAGCCAGGAAAAAGATTGGGAGGAGTTCCGCACCTGTATCCGCCTGACGCGAGAGATTTTCGGGCAAGAGGCGTTCAGACCCTTTGCCGGGAAAGAGATTCAGCCCGGTGCTGCGGTACAAACAGATGAAGAGTTGAACGCCTTTATCGCTGAGCATGCCGAAAGTGCCTATCATCCCTGCGGCACCTGCAGGATGGGACGGGCGGATGACCAGAACGCGGTTGTCGACTCCGAAGGCCGGGTGATCGGCGTGGATCGGCTGCGTGTGGCGGACAGTTCGATCTTTCCGCAAATCACCAACGGCAACCTTAATGCGCCGTCGATCATGGTGGGCGAGAAAGTCTCGGATCATCTGCTGGGCAAAGATCCGTTGCCCAAAGCCAATGATCAGCCTTGGATTCATCCGCAATGGGCCTCGGCGCAGCGCTGATTTGATCCGCGTCAAAGCGGGGGGAGTGGGACCAATATAGACCTGAATCGCAACGCATTTTCTAAGGAGCGAACAGGAATGTCCCACACCCCGCACGAATTGGCCGAAGAGTTTCCCGACAAGGTCGAATTGATCAGTCAGCTTAAACAGTCCGATGCGCATTTTTCTCGTCTGGCTGAAGAGTATCATGAGGTCAATCGTATCGTGCACCGCGCGGAAACTAACGTCGAGCCGATGGAGGACCTTGCCGAAGGCGAGCTGCGCAAGAAACGCGCCGCACTGAAGGATGAGATCTGGGCGATTTTGTCGAACGCTTAAGGGTTGGGCGGGGGCATTGCCCCCGTTTCGGCTGGCCGCGGTTTTAGGCCGGGTAAAGCTCAGGTGACTTCATAGGGTAAGGTTCCGCGGGTATGAGTGTCGATGGACAGGCGACGTTCCAGCGGAGGAACTGACCGTTGGTGGCAGTTCTGGCGTTCGCAGATCCGGCACGAGATACCTATGGGCTCGTAGGCACTGGCGTTTGAGATATCCAGATTGTCGGCATAAACCAACGCTTCGGCGTGGCGGACCTCGCATCCCAGCGCAATCGCATAGCGCCGGACAGGCGCTCCGTACGAACCGCCCGATTTCGAAACATCCCGCGCCAGCGAGATATAGCGGACCCCGTCCGGGGTTTCGGCAAGCTGCCGCAGGAAGTGACCCGGAGTTTCAAAGGCGCGGTGCACATTCCACAACGGGCACGCACCGCCAAAGCGCGCAAATTGCAGGCGCGTGGCGGAGTGGCGTTTTGTGATCGTTCCGGCCTGATCCACCCGAACAAAGAAAAATGGTATCCCCTTTGCACCGGGGCGCTGCAGTGTCGAAAGCCTGTGGGCCACCTGTTCGATGGATGCTCCAAAACGATTGCTGAGCAATTCCAAATCATGGCGGTAAAGCTGGGCTGCACTGAGAAATTCGCCATAAGGCATCAGAGAGGCGCCAGCGAAATAATTCGCCAGGCCGATCTTCGCAATCGCGCGCGCCTCATCACTGTGAAATTTGGCGAAATCCAGTGTCGCTTCAAGCAGCTTGTCCTGATTGATTAGGGATACCTGCAAGAGCAGCTGAAACACTTGTGTTTGCGGTGCAATCCGTGATGACAGCAGCAATGTTTTGCTATCCGCATCGTATTTCCGGGTTTCTTCGATATCCGGGAACTGAACGCGAATACCGTTTTCACCCAAGCTTTCGATTGCGGCGGCGCGAATTCCGCCTTTGTCCTGGGCGCGGCCAGAAAATCGTTCTGCGGCCCGGTCAACCGCGTCTATGTAGTTGTCGCAATAATGGAAAAAGTCTCGCACTTCTTCCCAGGGGCTGGCCTGAATCTGTGCGTCTTCACGTCCCAGGGCTTCGTCCAGCGAGGCCAGCCTTTCATGCGTCTGGCGATACGTGCGGTGCAGGGCGATAAACGCTCGGGCCATTGCGGGGGCGTTTGAAGCTGTTAGGCGCAGATCAGCGAGCGGTGGCATGGCGTCATCAAACACGGGGTCCGCCAGCGCCTCGCGCAGGTCTGAGACCAGACGTTCGCTGTCGCCAGTGCTAAGTTCGGTCACGTCCATGCCGAATTCCTGCGCCAGAGCCAGAACAACCGTGGTCGAGATCGGGCGGTTGTTATTCTCCATCTGGTTCAGATAGGGAAGCGAAACCCCCAGTTTGGCTGCGAATTCTTTTTGTGTCAGCGTCAGGCGCGTGCGCATTTCACGCAGTTTTGCACCAGCATAGAGCTTTTGGGTCGCCATGGCGTGCCTTTGCAACTTTTCTAATCTTGAACGCTAGCTTTGCAAACCGTCCTGCGCAAGGCGTGTTACAGGCCCAAATACCGTTCGCGCCGGATCACGATGGCAATAGCAACGATGGCAAATGTTGCAGAGGCCAACATCAGCCACAGCAGCGGCATCGCGCCTGTTTCATGGGTTAGTATTGCGCCCGTGAGCGCGCTCAGGCCAGCTCCGCCGCCCAGCATGATGGCCCCGCTCAGCCCAGATGCTGTCGCGGCCAGGTGCGGGCGGACGGACAGTGCGCCTGAAGTTGCGTTTGGAATGGTCATACCATTGCCCACACCAACAATAGTCATGAACCCAAAGAAGCTGAGAACCGAGCCGAAGCCCGTAAGGAACACGATAGTCGACAGTGCAACGCCGGTTGCGTTCATCCAGCACCCCCAAAGAACCATCCGGTTCACGCCAAAGCGGACAGAGAACCTGCCGCTGAAGAAGTTGCCGAAGAAATAACCCACCGCAGGGGCGCCGAAGTAAATGCCAAGTTCTGACGCTGTTAGGCCGAACAGTTCAGTCCCGACGAAAGGCGCGCCGCCCAGATAGGCGAAGAAAGCGCCCGACGACAGGGCTGAGGCCATGGAATAGCCCCAGAACCGAGGGGATCTTAGCAATTCCGGGTATTCACGAAACTGCTGCAGCAAGGTCAGCCCGCTTTTGCGGGATGTTTCTCCGAAGTCGGAATAGGTCAGCATTAGCGCCAGTAGGCCCAGCCCAAAAGGAAGCCAGAAATTTGCCTTCCAGCCAAAGCTCTCTTCCAGAAAGCCGCCGATGGCAGGGCCGATCATTGGAACAATGGCCATTCCCATGGTGACATAGCCGATCATTGAAGCGGCTTGATCTGCTTCGTAAAGGTCTCGCACCGCTGCGCGGCTAAGGACCATTCCAACTGCTACGACCGCTTGAAACATCCTGAAGGCCAGAAATACTTCGGCGTTCGGGGAGTAGATGCAACCCAGTGTTGCAATCAGAAACAGAACCAATCCCCAGAGAATAACTGGCCTGCGGCCAACCTTATCTGCGATGGGGCCGATCAGAATTTGGATTACTGCGCTGATCATCAGATACAGAGCGATCGACAGCTGCATGACTTTGTAGTCTGCGTCAAAATACGCGGCCATATTGGGCAGGCTGGGAAGGAAAAGATTCAAGCTCAGCGCTGACAGCCCGGATAGCATCACAAGTGTGGCAATGGTGGGGGGCGAACGACGCGCTGGCGAAAAAGTAAACTGCATGGTTCACATGTATAGTGACGGTTTTTGGGATTGCCATCCGTGACCGTGTCTCAGTGCGAAACTTTGCATGTTTACAATTACCCAAAACTGTATTTTCAAAGATTTGCAAATTTGCCGAATGAGGCTTTGGTCTGAACGAAACTAA
The DNA here is from genome assembly GCF_059611825.1 of Ruegeria sp. CDSA221. Classification (NCBI taxonomy): domain Bacteria; kingdom Pseudomonadati; phylum Pseudomonadota; class Alphaproteobacteria; order Rhodobacterales; family Roseobacteraceae; genus Ruegeria; species Ruegeria sp. CDSA221. The sequence continues at coordinate 217,367 of NZ_JBXWPK010000005.1, read as the reverse complement.
GTATAGTGTCGCGCCAAATTTCAAAGGGGATCATCGTTATGAAAGACATCCTTTCCGAGCTTGAAGGCCGCCGCAACGATGCACGGCTGGGAGGTGGGCAAAAACGTATTGATGCGCAGCATGCGCGGGGCAAGCTCACCGCACGCGAACGCATAGAGCTGTTGGTGGATGAAGGCAGTTTCGAAGAATTCGACATGTTTGTCAGCCATCGTTGCACGGATTTCGGGATGGAAAATCAAAAGCCTGCAGGCGATGGTGTCGTCACCGGATGGGGCACAATCAATGGTCGTATGGTCTATGTCTTCAGCCAGGACTTCACCGTTTTCGGCGGGTCTCTGTCGGAAACACACGCGCAGAAAATCTGCAAGATCATGGACATGGCAATCCAGAATGGTGCTCCGGTGATCGGCATCAACGATTCGGGTGGTGCGCGAATCCAGGAAGGTGTGGCCTCGCTTGCGGGTTATGCCGAGGTGTTCCAGCGTAACATCATGGCCTCGGGCGTGGTTCCGCAGATCAGTGTGATCATGGGCCCCTGCGCCGGTGGCGCCGTCTACAGTCCGGCGATGACCGACTTTATCTTTATGGTCAAAGACACCTCGTACATGTTTGTGACAGGCCCCGATGTCGTCAAGACAGTCACCAATGAGGTTGTAACCGCCGAAGAGCTGGGTGGTGCATCGACCCATACCAAGAAATCCTCGGTTGCCGACGGTGCATTCGAAAATGATGTCGAAGCACTGGCCGAAGTGCGCCGTCTTGTCGATTTCCTACCGTTGAACAACAAGGAAAAACCGCCCGTTCGTCCCTTCTTTGACGAGCCGGGCCGGATTGAGGCTTCGCTGGATACGTTGATTCCGGACAACCCGAACACGCCTTATGACATGAAAGAACTCATTGCCAAAGTGGCGGACGAGGGTGATTTTTACGAAATTCAAGAAGATTACGCCAAGAACATCATCACGGGCTTTATCCGTCTGGAAGGTCAGACCGTAGGTGTTGTAGCCAACCAGCCGATGGTGCTGGCCGGCTGTCTGGATATCGACAGCAGCCGAAAAGCCGCGCGCTTCGTCCGGTTCTGTGATTGCTTTGAAATTCCGATTTTGACACTGGTCGACGTGCCGGGCTTTTTGCCGGGAACCTCGCAGGAATATGGCGGTGTGATCAAACATGGCGCAAAACTGCTGTTTGCCTATGGCGAGGCGACCGTTCCGAAGGTCACAGTGATCACCCGAAAGGCCTATGGCGGTGCCTATGACGTGATGGCATCCAAACATCTGCGTGGCGATTTCAACTATGCCTGGCCCACCGCCGAGATCGCGGTGATGGGGGCCAAAGGCGCGACCGAAATCATCCACCGTGCCGATCTGGGCGATGCCGAGAAAATCGCACAGCACGCTCAGGACTATGAGGACCGGTTCGCCAATCCGTTTGTGGCTGCGGAACGTGGATTCATTGATGAGGTGATCATGCCGCATTCGACCCGCCGCCGCGTATCGCGAGCTTTTGCAAGCTTGCGTAACAAGCAACTGAAAAACCCCTGGAAAAAGCACGATAACATTCCGCTGTAAGCTGAAGGTCGCGGGGCAGGTGCTCTGGTGTGCCTGCCTCTCGGCACGTTGGTGTAAAGACCACCAAACGGCGAATTTGACTTTGAGAGCAAAGCTGCTAAATGAAATGCCTTATTGGACATAGAAAAGCGCGAGCCAGTAGGCATGCGCGCGCGATCCCGGAGAGAGGAGCTCGCCTTTGGTGGGTCTGGGATCGCGCCTTATGTCTGGCAATTCTCTGTCTTGGTTCGCCTACATTCGCTGAAGCATTGGTGCCGGTGCCCTCTGGGCAGCCTGTACATCTGAACGACGTCCTGCTGGACAACAATCCGGGCGAGTTATGGCTGCGCTTTCGGTTCATCGCGCCAAAGATCGGCTCGGATGTGGGACGCATTGGATATGATGTCGCCACGATCGACATGGAGCACCTGTGTCAGACGCTGGCCGTGGCCTATGTCGCGCACCACAAGCTGGAACCAGCCAGGGTTGTGATTTCCCTGTCGAACAAGCCGATAGATTTTGGCCATACCGCGCCGGATGCCACGCAGTTCTTCGAAGCGTATCTTCTGCAGGATTCCCAATGTGTCTGGGACGGAGGGATTTGAGAATGGTTGTCAATTACCACAATTTCTGTGCATTCCCCTTCGCCTCAAAGGACCTTAGCGAAGAGGCGCTGAAATGTTGAAACATCGCGGATTTCCCGGCCGTCTGACCGGGACGGATTATCAATTCACTATCAGACGGGCCAACCCAAAGGGTGTTACCCCACTGACAACGCGTGAACGGTTCCGGGATCGTAAACCTGCTGATCGTCGCGCGGATGCAGCCTTTATCGAGGCCTTGTGGGAGCATTTCGGCGACCAGCCATTCGAACGTGGCAATCTGGATGCCGGTCGCCTGAGCTGGTTTTTCGGGCGTGAGGTCATTCCGGCGGAGGATCCGTTTGACCCCGCCAGCTATGATGCCTTGCTGGTCATTGATCCGAGCGTGGCCAGAGCCTCGTTTCCTGACATTTTCGGCGGGGATAGCTGAAGGTGATCGACGTCGTCGCACATAAACGCCTTGAAAATTCCAACAGGGTTTCTTTGCCCCGGTTGGGCCAAGAAGGATATGTGCGCTGTGCAGATCGGGCGCGTGACAATCGCGCAAAATACCTGAGGGAAACGGCGCAAACCGCTGATTCTATGGCCTGTATAACCCGTGGCTTGGTGGCGGGAGAACCATCAAGGCTTGGGCAGGAAAAAGGCCGGTCGGCGGGGGTTGGCCGCGGCGACTTAGGATCGAATTCTTCAGGTCATGTGATCTCAGGTAGCGTTGATAAAACAAAGGTTTGCGTGACTGTCGGGGCGCGAATTTCACCCTGCTCAACCAAAGTTCACGCGAGCGGAATCGGCGCGTTTCTGCGCGATATTTCGCTGAATGGGCAGATTCTGGCCGGAAATTTCACCACTGGCCAATCCCGGTTTGCAGGTGCAACCGGGCCGTGCATGGTGAGCGGGTCGTGCGGCTCTACTTTGCCTGCGTCGCACGCGCACCTACTATTCCGTACCCCTTCCTTCCGCGGGCAGGCTTGTGGTTTTCACAATGTCCTGCCCGCGTTTTTCTTTGTGCAAACTTCAGTCATTGGATGGCATAAAACTGCGCAAATGGGCATTTCGGTAGGCTCGTTATTGAATAACAGTGGCGATTTCCCGCATCTGGCTCTGAAATTGTTAAAAAACCAAAAAGGGCAGACATCATGCGAATCTCGAAAGTCATTCTTGCAATGGCGATCTGTGCAGGGCTCGCGGCGTGCGGAGACTCGACCGGCGAGCAGGCGTTGCTTGGCGGCGGAGCCGGCGCCGTTGGCGCGGCAGTCGTCAGTGCCGACCCGCTGTTGGGTGCCGTGGTCGGCGCGGCAGGCAACGTGCTTTACTGCAAGACCCAGAACAACTGTAGATAACGAAATCTTCGGGGCCCCCGTCGCCCCGACCGTCATCGCGCGACACGCCGTCGTGGGGCCATTGCCCCGCGGCGGCGTTTTGCGTTTCCAGAACTTCAAGACAGAGGACGTTCCATGTTCAACAAGATCCTGATCGCCAACCGGGGCGAGATCGCCTGCCGGGTTATCAAAACCGCCCGCAAGATGGGCATCGGCACGGTCGCCATCTATTCTGACGCGGACAAGAACGCCCTGCATGTATCGATGGCGGATGAGGCGGTGCATATTGGCCCACCGCCTGCAAACCAGTCCTATATCGTCATCGACCGCGTGATGGAGGCAATCCGTCAGAGCGGCGCGCAGGCGGTTCACCCGGGGTATGGTTTTCTGTCGGAAAACTCGAGATTCGCCCAAGCTCTGGATGCCGAAGGCGTGGCCTTTATCGGCCCTCCGGTCGGTGCGATTGAAAGCATGGGTGACAAGATCACCTCTAAAAAGATCGCGCAAGAGGCCGGCGTCTCTACGGTTCCGGGCTATATGGGCCTGATCGAAGACGCCGACGAGGCCGTCAAGATTTCGAATGAGATCGGATATCCGGTCATGATCAAGGCCAGTGCTGGCGGCGGTGGCAAGGGTATGCGGATCGCATGGACCGACGACGAGGCGCGCGAAGGGTTCCAGTCCTCCAAGAATGAAGCCGCGAATTCCTTTGGCGATGACCGGATTTTCATTGAGAAGTTCGTGACCCAACCCCGTCACATCGAGATTCAGGTTCTGTGCGACAGCCATGGTAATGGCATCTATCTGGGCGAACGCGAATGCTCGATTCAGCGCCGAAACCAGAAGGTTGTGGAAGAGGCGCCATCGCCTTTCCTGGACGAGGCGACACGCAAGGCGATGGGCGAACAGGCGGTGGCCTTGGCCAAGGCTGTGGATTATGCCAGCGCTGGCACGGTCGAGTTTATCGTTGATGGTGACAAGAACTTCTATTTTCTGGAAATGAACACACGCCTGCAGGTGGAACACCCGGTGACCGAACTGATCACCGGTGTCGATCTGGTCGAACAGATGATCCGCGTCGCGGCCGGTGAGAAGCTGTCGATCTCGCAGGACGATGTCACACTGACCGGCTGGGCGATTGAAAACCGTTTGTATGCCGAAGATCCTTATCGTGGCTTCTTGCCGTCCATTGGTCGTTTGACGCGCTACCGCCCGCCGCAGGAAACTGCCGCTGGTCCGCTGTTGGTAAATGACAAATGGCAGGGTGAGGCCCCCAGTGGAGAGGCCGCCGTTCGCAACGATACCGGCGTCTATGAAGGCGGCGAGATCAGTATGTATTACGATCCGATGATCGCCAAGCTCTGCACCTGGGCCCCGACCCGTGATCAAGCGATTGAGGCGATGCGAGTGGCGCTGGACAGTTTCGAGGTCGAAGGCATCGGGCACAATCTGCCGTTCCTGTCGGCAGTGATGGATCATCCGATCTTCATCAAGGGCGAGATGACTACCGCGTTCATCGAAGAACAGTACCCCGATGGGTTCCAGGGCGTAGAGCTGCCCGAGGCTGACCTGCGCCAGATCGCAGCTTCCTGCGCCGCCATGCACCGGGTGGCTGAGATTCGCCGCACCCGTGTATCGGGCCGGATGGACAACCATGAACGCAAGGTCGGCAAACGCTGGGTCGTGACCCTGCAGGGCCAGGAATACGCAGTTCAGGTGAATGCCGATAAAGAGGGCGCGACGGTCAAATTCGAAGACGGCGCGACATTGCGCGTGGCCTCGGAGTGGACGCCGGGCGACCAGCTGGCGGTGCTGGACGTAGACGGTAGCCCGCTGGTTCTGAAGGCCGACAAAATCTCGGGCGGGTTCCGGATCCGCAACCGGGGCGCGGATATGAAGGTGCATGTGCGCCGTCCGCGTCAGGCGGAACTGGCCAAGCTGATGCCCGAGAAACTGCCGCCGGATACCTCGAAACTTCTGCTCTGCCCAATGCCTGGCCTGATCGTGAAGGTCGATGTCGAAGTGGGCCAAGAAGTGCAGGAAGGTCAGGCGCTGTGCACCATCGAGGCGATGAAGATGGAAAACATCCTGCGCGCCGAGAAAAAAGGCACCGTTGCCAAGATCAACGCAGGCCCCGGCGACAGCCTCGCCGTGGATGATGTGATCATCGAGTTTGAATGATCATGACCGTGCGTTTGACATATCCTGCAAGGGAACCGGCGGTCGCCGCCGGGGCCGTCGGGTATGGGAAACGCGTTCAGCCGCCCTCGCGCCGTTCACGGATTTCGCGTTGGCGCAGGGGGGTCTTGTCGATGGAGCGACCGATTTCACGCACGCTCCAAGGGGAAGGCTTGCGCAGTTTGACCACGCCGTCCTTGTCGACAAACACCATCTGGAACCCGCGCGGGCGCAGTTTTGACCGGATGGGCGAGCGGGCGTCAGGGTCAGTGTCGATCAGAACGACCACATCGCGGTCGCGCATGACGTCCTCCCCTTCCAAAAGCATGTCGACCTGCTGCTGGAATCGCGGGTCAGCAGGTGTATCGGCAAAGACAACAATGGGCCGCTTGATCCACAGATATTCGCTGAGCTCGCTATCCCCCACAGGGCGGACAAATTCATCGTCAGCCGGGGCTGCCCCGTCAGCTGCCAGGGCCGCCAGTGGAAATAGCGCCGAAAAAACAAAGGCTAGCGTTCGTGTCATTGGGCCTCCTGTTGGATTGAATATAGTCCCTGTGCGCACGAATGCGACCAGCGAAATGCACGCAGCCCATAAAATATTGCGTCCCATCCAATTCCAATGGGCGCAACCACGGATGATAACGCGCGGGCCACGCCCTTGCGCGACCCGAATTGAGAAAAGGATATCGCAATGACCAATAGGAAAGACTGGCAGGCGCTGGCCGAGAAAGAGCTGCGCGGTCGCCCGTTGGACGACCTGACAAAAGAGACGCTGGAAGGCATCGCCGTCAAGCCACTCTATACGCAGGAAGATACGGCTGATCTGCCACATATGGGCTCCATGCCCGGGTTTGGGCCGTTCACGCGCGGGGTAAAGGCAACAATGTATGCCGGTCGTCCTTGGACGATCCGCCAATATGCGGGGTTTTCCACCGCCGAAGAATCGAATGCCTTCTACCGTCGCAATCTGGCGGCGGGTCAGCAGGGGGTCTCGGTGGCTTTCGATCTGGCCACGCACCGCGGATATGACAGCGACCACCCACGCGTTGTCGGCGATGTGGGCAAGGCCGGTGTGGCCATCGACAGTGTAGAGGACATGAAGATTTTGTTCGACGGCATCCCGTTGGACAAGGTCTCGGTCTCGATGACCATGAACGGTGCCGTGGTTCCTATCCTGGCAAGTTTCATTGTAGCGGGTGAGGAACAGGGCCACGACAAATCCGTCCTGTCCGGCACTATTCAGAATGACATTCTGAAAGAATTCATGGTGCGTAACACCTATATCTACCCGCCTGAGCCTTCGATGAAGATCATCTCGGACATCATCGAATATACGTCGAATGATATGCCCAAATTCAACTCGATCTCAATCTCGGGCTATCACATGCAAGAGGCCGGGGCGAACCTGGTGCAGGAGCTGGCCTATACGCTGGCTGACGGGCGCGAATACGTTCGTGCAGCGACACAGGCCGGAATGGATGTCGACAAATTCGCTGGTCGCTTGTCGTTCTTTTTTGCCATTGGCATGAATTTCTTCATGGAAATTGCCAAGCTGCGTGCGGCCCGTACCCTTTGGCATCGGGTGATGACCGATTTCGGCGCGAAATCCGAGCGCTCTAAGATGCTGCGGACCCATTGCCAGACCTCGGGCGTGTCGCTGCAAGAACAAGACCCCTATAACAACGTGATCCGCACCGCCTATGAGGCGATGAGTGCGGTTCTGGGCGGCACCCAATCGCTGCATACTAACGCCTTGGACGAGGCGATTGCGCTGCCCACCGATTTCTCTGCTCGCATTGCACGGAACACGCAGCTGGTGCTGCAAGAGGAGACCGGGGTGACCGATGTGGTCGATCCGCTAGCCGGGTCTTTCTATGTCGAAAGCCTGACCAATGAGCTGGTCGAAAAAGCCTGGGCTCTTATGGAAGAGGTCGAGGAAATGGGCGGCATGACCAAGGCCGTTGCATCCGGCATGCCAAAGCTTCGGATAGAAGAAAGCGCCGCCCGACGGCAGGCGATGATCGACCGGGGTGACGAGGTAATCGTCGGCGTCAACAAGTACCGCAAGGAACGGGAAGACCCGATAGACATTCTGGATGTCGACAACGTGGCTGTCCGCGAGGCGCAGGTGGCACGTCTGGAACGCATCCGTGCCACGCGCGATGAGGCTGCCTGCCAAATGGCGCTGGACACCCTGACGACCACCGCCCGCGATGGCGGCAACCTGCTGGCCGCTGCTGTCGAAGCCGCCCGTGCCCGCGCATCCGTAGGAGAGATCAGCATGGCAATGGAAAAGGAATTTGGTCGCCACCGCGCCGAGGTCAAAACGCTGGCCGGTGTTTATGGGGCCGCCTATGAGGGCGACGAAGGCTTTGCCGCCATCCAGAAGTCCATTGAGGGTTTTGCTGAGGCCGAAGGCCGTCGCCCGCGCCTGCTGGTTGTCAAGATGGGGCAGGACGGGCATGACCGGGGAGCCAAGGTGATCGCCACAGCCTTTGCCGATATCGGCTTTGACGTGGACGTTGGCCCGCTGTTCCAAACGCCGGCCGAGGCAGCACAAGACGCGGTGGACAATGACGTCCATGTCGTCGGCATTTCGTCTCAGGCAGCCGGGCACAAGACGCTGGCCCCGCAGCTGGTCGAAGAACTGAAAAAGGCCGGGGCTGAGGATATCATCGTCATCTGCGGAGGTGTCATCCCGCAACAGGATTATAAGTTCCTCTATGATCACGGGGTTAAGGCGATCTTTGGTCCGGGTACGAACATCCCAGAGGCGGCACAAGATATCCTGCGTTTGATCGGCGAAGCCAAAGATTGAACCGGCACCAAGATTTTTCGTCGAAAAATCTTGTGATCCAGCGCCTTTGAGGAAAACATACGGCCAGACCCTTGCGGTCTGGCCGTATGTCATCTGGGGGGCTCATCCGTGTTACTTGATCACTTGGCGGTTGCTGGCGAAACGCTTGAACAGGCTTCGGCTCATGTCGAACAGGCGCTGGGCGTACCCTTGCATGATGGCGGCAAGCACGAGAAATTCGGAACTCATAACCGGTTGTTGGGCCTGCGGGACGGTTTGTATCTGGAAGCCATCGCGATTGACCCCGATGCACCCAATCCGCAAAGAACCCGCTGGTTCGATCTAGATCGGTTTCAGGGCGCTCCCCGCCTGACCAACTGGATTTGCCAGGTTCCGGATATCGAGGCCTCGCTGACGGTCTTTCCTGACGGAGTCGGCCAACCGATCGACCTAAACCGTGGCGCGCTGCGTTGGCGCATGGCGGTGCCTCCCAATGGGCGCCTGCCGTTTGATAATCTTTTCCCGGCGCTGATCCAGTGGCAGGGTGACCTTCACCCGGCAAACATGCTGAACGACAGTGGCTGCCAGCTGCGCCGCCTAGTCGTCTATCACCCTGATGCGCTGGATCTCGCCAAAGCGGTGGGGCCGTTGGGGCAAGTTGAGTTCGACAGCGGTCCGGCGGCGTTGCGTGCCGAAATCGACACACCGCACGGGGTACGGGTATTGGAATGAACATCCGGCAAGCCCAGCCAGAAGATGCACCCGCTGTTGCGGCGATCTGGAATGCGATCATCCGCGATACGCTGATCACATTCACCACTGACTTGCGCAACGATGACGCCGTTGCCTTGGATATCGTCTCCAGGGGGGCGGCGTTTCTGGTGGCCGAGCGTGACGGCGTTGTTCTGGGCTTCGCAACCTATGGTGCGTTTCGGTCAGGGCCGGGCTATGCCCATACGCGTGAACACTCGATCCTGTTGGCACCGCAGGCGCGGGGCCAGGGGATAGGCCGCGCATTGTTGCAGGCCTTGGAAGCCCGCGCACAGATGGACAATGTTCATGTTCTGATTGCGGGCATTTCCTCGGCCAACCCTGCGGCCATCGCTTTCCATACGGCTGCCGGATTTACACAAGTGGGCCTGATGCCCGAGGTGGGGTTTAAATGCGGTCAGTGGTTAGATCTTGTGCTGATGCAGAAAATTCTTGCCCCGCAGTGATCTGTCGCACCTGACAGTCGCGACGGAGCGGGTTAGGGTGCGCTCATGTCGATTTGGACCCGTATATCCGATGCGCTAAGCGCGCTTGCACAGGGCGAAAGCCTGACGGCCGTGTTCGAGAAACTGCGCACGCCGCCGGAACGCTCGGTCGCCTTTGCGATTGCGGTCATCGCCCTGGGGGCTAAGATGGCCAAGGCCGACGGGCAGGTCACGCGAGACGAGGTTACTGCCTTTCGGGATGTATTCCAGATCGCGCGCGAAGATGAGGCCGGTGCAGCCCGTGTCTTTGACATGGCGCGCACCGATGTCGCCGGGTATCAGGAATATGCCAGCAAAATTGCCTATATGTTCGCAGAAGACAGCACCACCTTGTGCGACCTGATGGAGGGGTTGTTTCATATCGCAATGGCCGACGGGTTTTATCATCCCAACGAAAATAAGTTTCTGGAAGATGTCAGCCGGATATTCGGTCAGACCGATGCTCAGTTTCTGGCCTTACGCGCACGGTTTGTACCGGATGCACCAAAGGATCCCTATACGGTGCTGGGTGTGCCGCGGAATATGCCTCTGCCCGACATTCGTAAGGTCTGGCGACAACTTGTACGCGACACTCATCCCGACGCCATGATGTCACGAGGCGTTCCGGAAGAGGCCATTCGTCTGGCCGAAAAAAAGATGATCGACATCAATCGCGCCTGGGATGAAATCAAAGGCGCGCAGGCCTGAACCGATGCGATTGGCAACCTACAATATTGAATGGTTCGCCAATCTCTTCGACCGGCAAGACCGTTTGATCGTAGATGACAGCTGGTCCGGCAGATACAATGTCACCAAAGCTGAACAGATCGAGGCCATCGCAAAAGTGCTGACGGCGATTGATGCGGATGCCGTGCTGATTGTTGAAGCTCCGAATACTGGTAAGACGCAGAACACGGTGCGTGCGTTGCAAGGGTTTGCCGAAGCGTTCGATCTCCGCATAGGAAACGCGATCATGGGGTTTCCGAACGATACCCATCAGGAACTTGCGTTTCTTTTCGATCCTCAGATCCTGTCATTGCGCCATGATCCCAAAGGAAACAAGGAAGGAAAAGGGGCTGCCCCTCGTTTTGATGGCGTGTTCAAGATCGACCTGGATATTGATGCAACCGAGGATCATGTGCGCTTTTCCAAGCCGCCAATGGAGTTGTCAGCGCAGACGTCAGGCGGGGCGACGTTCCGCCTGATCGGAGCGCATCTGAAATCCAAAGCCCCGCATGGGGCAGAAAGCCGCGATGAGGCGATCCGGATATCCATCGCCAATCGACGCAAACAGCTTGCACAGGCTGTCTGGTTGGGGCGGCGAGTACAGACGCATATTGCGGCTGACGAGCATGTCATCCTTTTGGGCGATCTCAACGACGGGCCGGGCTTGGATGAGTTTGAAAACCTGTTCGGGCGCTCATCTGTTGAAATCCTGTTGCAGACCGGTCTGTTCGATCCGCATGCGGTGATGGCAAATGAGGCTGAACCCGAAATCTTACCCTCGTCCGCGCGCTTTGTGCGCCGCGACAGGGCTGATCATCTTGAGGCGTTGTTGGATTATGTCATGATCAGCGAAGGGCTGCGCGCAAAGCGTCCGAAATGGCGCATCTGGCACCCCTTTCAGGACCCGGCTTGTTTGGCCGCGCCGGATCTGCACAAGGCGTTGCTGACTGCCTCGGATCACTTCCCTGTCACGCTGGATATTGATCTGTGACCTTTCATCGCCGGCGTGGGCGACTTATATCTGAAGCATGAAAAAGTTCATTTCAATATGTGTGGTCACAGCGGCCATGGGCGTTCCGGCACAGGCAGAGGACGACACAGGCAAATCCTTGATGGAACAAGGGGCTGAGTTGTTCTTTGAAGGGCTGCGTCAGGAAATGGAACCCGCGCTTGAGGATTTGTTGGGGCTGGCAGATCAATTCGGCCCCGCGATGCAGTCGTTTTTTGAGGAAATGGGACCGGCCCTGGCGGAACTGGCCGCCGAAGTGCAGGACTGGAGCGTTTACGAGGCTCCGGAAATCCTGCCGAACGGGGATATCATTATCCGCAAAAAGCCGCCCGAGCCCGAGGTTGAGCCGGAAAAACCCGAAAATGAGCCCGAAGGCGAGATTGATATCTGAGGGTCAGCCTTTGATGATCAAGCGGGGTTCGGATTTCAGCGTGCTTGCCAATGAGTTCAGTCGTGCTTCGGCCACTTCGCTAAAGAGAGGGGCTGCGGCTTCGGGCAAAATCAGCTCTAGCTGACGTTTTTTAGGGTACAGCCGAAGCGTGCCCATCGTGGCTTCGTTCTGCATCCACAGCATTGCACCAAAGCGCATGGCTTTGCCCAGAATCTCGGCCTGTTCCTGATCTTTTTCGCCCAACAAGTCATAGAGAGGGGTAAACCGGTTGCCTTCACGCTTGTTGCGATACCTGTGCTGCAGGGCCAGCCCGATATAAACCCGTTCGGAATGCTTTAAACCGCCCAAGTTGGCGCGAGTTACGTAATCAAAGCAGGTTTCGGCGCGGTAATCCGGATGGGCGCGCCAACTGACATCGTGCAAAAGACACGCAGCCTTGATCAGCCTGACCCGCGCGGGCGGCGCGGATTTGAACAGAGGCATGACGAATTCGAACAGATGTTTGCCAAACCCGGGCAGGCGGGCATCTTTGGCTTCGGAAAAATAGCTGGCTTCGATCAAAGGGTCACGATCGCGCAGGATTTGTGGCATCTGTTCGTAAAGCAGGCCTTCGCGGATGCCATAGCTGGAAACGGCAATGTCCTTGGGTTTGAACGTTCGCACCAGTCGCGCAAGCACATCCATCGCATAAGGGATCAGCGCCATCCGAGAACCCGAGACGCCTGCCAGACTGCGCAGTTTTTCCGGGTCACCCTTTTCGATGAATTTGATGGTCTGATGCACCTGCTTTGTCGTCATCCTATATTCATGCAGCACGTTCAGGGGATATCCCCGGCGCAGCATGTCGAGCCTTGCAAAGGCCCGCCAGCTTCCGCCCACCAGAAACAGACGATCGCGCTGAGGGCCCATCTGGTCGCGCAGGTTTTCCATCGTCTCCTTGATTTGCGCCTTGCGCGCGCGACGACCGCCCTTGATATCCCGCAGCTTCAGCGGACCCAGGGCCGACGAAAGGCGACGACCAACGTCTCCGCCACCGATCTCGGCCAGCTCCATCGAGGACCCGCCTATATCACAGATCAGACCATATGCACCGGGCCAGCCCAGTAAAACGCCCTGAGCGGACAGGCGTGCCTCTTCCCCGCCGTCGATGACCGAGACCGTCAACCCGGTTAGTGCGTGAACTTCGGCGCAGAAATCCGGGCCATCCTTGGCCTCTCGCACGGCGGCGGTGGCCACGACGTGCAGCCCCGGCAGACCCAGATCGTCTGACAGCCGGGAAAAACGCTTCAACGCAGCCAGGGCACGTATCCTGCCAAGCGGGTTCAGGCGGCCGGTCTCGGACAGGCCCGCGCCAAGCTCGCACATGACTTTTTCATTGTAGAAATAGGCAGGCGATCGCGCCGCACCATCAAAGATCACCATCCTGACCGAGTTCGACCCTACATCAACAACGCCGACGCGCGACAGGGCGCGGGCCTCGGGGTTGTCAAACAACGGCTTTCCGAAAGGTCCCCAGTCGGGAATGTTGGTATCTACGGCTTGATCCATATCTCGTCCAGATATTCCAGGCTTAAGATGCGAAATCACCGGGGACGGGTCAATCGCTGGTTTCGGCATCTTCCAGTTCCGCACTCAGTACCCGTACGGCCAGAGCCCGCGTGATGTCTCGTTTCTCGGACAGCGCCAGTTGATCCAGCAGCGCCACAGTGCTGGCGGCGGTTTCGAAACGGCGATCCATATGTTTGACGAGGTAAGCAATGACCTCGGGTCCGGGGTTCAGCTGTCGGTCTACGAACAGTTTGGCCAGCACGGCGCCCAGTAGCGCGTCATCGGGCGGGTCCAGCGCAACGTGATGTGCGCCTTCGATCCTGCTTTGCAGGTCAGGCAAGGGCAACTGCCAGAAATTTGGCGCCAGGCGCCCGGTCATCAGCAGAGCGTGGCCTTCTGCCAACACAAGATTGTGCAAATGGAATAGGGTTTTCTGCTGGTCCATATCGCCAGCAATCATTGGGACATCTTCCACCGCGATCGGTGTTTGGGCGAGGTCAGGAACCTCGTCGTGCTTAATCTGCGAGGCTTGCACAATGCGACCACCGGTCTCGGCCGCCCACACATGGGCCAGATGTGTCTTGCCCGCGCCAGCAGGTCCGCTGAGCACCAGTTTATTCCCCGGCCATGAGGTGGCCGAGATCATGGCCACGGCCAGCGCATTTGCGGGCGAGACGAAAAAATCCTCGCGCCCCAGCGCAGTCTTGGCCGGTAGATTAAAGCTCAGCTGTAGGGCCATTCAATCGTCTTCCTGGTCCAAACCCACAAGGCCAGTATACAGACGGCTATCCAAATAGATCGACGTGGCAAAGCGCGCCAGAACGCCAAGTGCTGCAGCGACCGGCACCGCGATCAGCATCCCGACAAATCCGAACAGGGCGCCAAAGACCGACAATGCCAGCAACAGCCAGACCGGGTGCAACCCGACCGAGCTGCCGACGAGCTTTGGCGTCAGAAAATTGCCCTCGGCCACCTGACCCAATGCAAAGACCGCTGCGACCAGCCCAATTTGCGTCCAGTCTCCCCAGAACTGGAACAGTGCCAAACCAATGGCCAGTGAGCCCCCGATCAAGGCGCCCAGATAAGGGATAAACGTGACTAAGCCGGCGATAAATCCAACGACCAGCCCGAACTGCAGTCCGACGGCCATCAGCGCGACGGCGTAATAGGTGCCCAGGATCAGGCAGACTGTGCCCATTCCACGTACAAATGAGGCCAGAACGCTGTCAATCTCACCAGCCAGCCGCTTGATGGTGGGGGCGTGGTCGCGGGGCAAAAGCTCTGCGATACGAGCAATCATGCGGTCCCAGTCCAACAACATGTAGACGGTGACCACTGGGACAATCACCAGCAAAACCACCACGTTGATGGCTGATCCAAGCGACGCAGCGACAGATTGCAGGACATCACCAGTTTTGGACTGAAGCGTCTCACCCAAGGACACCAGAAACTGGTGCGTGTTGGATTCGCGGTCCAAAAGCGACGGGAATTGCTGTTCGATAAACCCTCTTAGCTGCTTGAGAAGGCTGGGCATAACCTCGACCAGGTCGATCAACTGGGTGATCAGCGCCGGAACGACCATCAGGATAAGCAGTACGAAACCCAAAACGCCGACAACCGTGATAACCCCCGTAGCGGCCATACGGGACAGGCCCAGCTTTTCAAGCCTATCCGCAACAGGATCAAGGAAATAGGCAATCGCGCCACCGATTACAAAGGGCAGCAATACATCGCCAAGTGCCCACAACAGCAGTACAATAACCACTGCGGCGATGCCCCAGTACCTGAGTTGATCTCTTACCGGCAAAGCCATGGCTGTCCCCTTGTTTCGGCACGTGCAAACGTTCTTGGCGTATGCGGCCCCACGATGCAAGCGCTTCATGACCCGCCAGAATCGCGCGGGGCTAGTCGCTTAACGTGCCCAGTTCAGGGGTGGCGTCATGGGCTGTTTCGTCGGGCCAGTTGGTGCGCCAGATTTCGGCAGACCAATGGCCGCAATGAACGGATGGACGGTCAAAGCCGGGCAGAGGCGTCAAAAGCGGTTCGACAACCACATCATGCCGCGGCACCGTGAAATACGGGAAGGAATAGCGTTCCTGACCCGATCGGTTGACCACTCTGTGAGGGGTGGATTTCAACCGGCCACCCGACCAAAGCTCTAGCATGTCGCCGATATTGACGACAAATCCACCCGGCGGGCAGTCGGGTGTGATCCAGCCGCCATCGCGGGTCTGAACTTCAAGCCCGCCGACCGGGTCAGGGGCGATGATGGTCAGCGCATCTGTGTCCTTATGCGGGTGGATGCCATAGCCGGTATCGTCCGGGGCCTGAGGGGGATAGTGCAGCAGAGACATATTGGTCATAGGATCATGAAACGCGTCTCGCAGCTGGTTCGCAGGTAGCTTCAATCCCATCTCCAGCGCGCCCAGCAGCATATGCGCGACACCGTCCAGCTTTGACCAGTAATCCAGAATCACTGCCTGTGCCCGTGGAACATGGCGGGGCCAGATATTGGGGCCATAGAGGGCACAATCTCGGCGGATGGGCGCATCTAGGTCCACCTGATAATGCAGCTTGTAGCCTTCGTATTTATCCGCTTTGCCCGACCCGTCATTCGGAGTGAAAAATCCCATGGGTATGTATCCGCGATAGTTCTCGCGTGTGATCGCCTGATCCCATTTCGCATCATCGTCGATGTCGAAAATCGCCCGGACGCAAGTGCGCATGTTGTTGACGGTATCCCGCGAAACGCCGGTGCCGGTAATCGACAGGAACCCAATCCGGGTGCAGGCATCTATGACTGCCTGAACGGTTGCGTTGAAATCGGGGTGACTGGAGTCACCCAGCGGAGCAATGTCGATTGTTGGGATGTGGTCCATCAGCGTATCCTTACGCCTTGCCGTGCCAGTTCTTTATGCACCGGGGCAAGGTTCAATTTATCGAGGTCTTGGTTGCTTTTGAGTGAAAGCGCCGCAGCAATCCCCGCGCCCTGACCCATGACCGCACAGCAAGCCATGTTGCGCGTCGCCGCATGGGCAACCCGGTCCGCCCCATGTGACCGGCCCGCGACCAGCAAGCCTCTGATCCCTTTGGGCAACATCGACCGATAGGGGATATGCATGTACCGGCCCGTCGTGGGCAGGATCAGAATGCCATAGCCGTCGATGAATTCGGGGTAGATGCCGATGGTGTCTTCGAACCGGCCCTGATGGCGGGCGTCATCCGCGGTCATGTTGTACACCGCGTCGATCTTGCGGGTGTCGCGGATGCCGATGGTCATCCCGAAATTCCGCAGCCGGGCGTTCTCACACCCGGGCATGAACCGGCGCAGCGCCTCGATGGCGAGCATTGACTGACGCCGCCCTTCGATCTCACCGCGGGTCATGCTGTCGGGATCGGTGCCATCGATCTCGGCTAGATGAATCAGGTTCATATAGGTCAGCTCACCGGTGTCATGCATCGCACCCCAAGTGCCCGCGATGGTGTTCAGATGTGCCGGGATCAGCCCCTGATCAATCGCCTGCTGGAACGGTTTGTGCACAAAGGGCGAGTACATGTCGTCCTCTTTACCGCTGGTCTCAATGTTCCATTCGCCACCACCGCCCCAGTCCTTATAGGTCTGGGGGTCGGCCTTGACGCCTTCGATAAAGGCGCGCTTGTCGACGCCGGCCAGATGGAACATGACCGAGGCCGCCATCATGTCTTCGCGTGTGGTCTTGTGCGTGGGCGCACCGGCGCGATGGGCGACATCTGCGTCCCCGGTAGCGTCAATGACAACCTTCGCCAGTATCGCCTCGCGCCCGGCTTTGGATTCGGTGATGATGCCGGTGATCCGGTCGCCGTCCATGATCGGAGTCACGAATTGCCGGTGCAGCATCGGATGCACACCGGCCTCTTCGATCAGTTTGTCGGCGACCAATTTGAACCCTTCGCTGTCCAACTCATAACTCAGCGACTGGCTTTCTGGCACCGCCGCACCCATTTCTTTGGCGCGGGTTTCGAACTCCATGCCGATGCCGCCAGCCTCAACCGTTTGTTCGTGGCGATACCAGGCAAAGCCTTCAACGCCGACAGCGGTGATATTGCCGCCCATGCAGCCGAAGCGGTCGACCAGCGACACTTCGGCTCCGGCCCGTGCGGCCGCCAGCGCTGCGGCCAGACCTGCAGGCCCGGAGCCAACGACCAGAACGTCCGTGGAATGGACAACGGGGATCTGACGGGCGGGTTCTTGAATGGTCTGCATGGGCGCCTCGGTGACTTTACATTGCCGCCACATTTGACGCAGCTAACTGGCGGGTCAATCAAAAAACCGACAGGCCTGTGGTCGTAAAACCCCAATGCGTGATTGCCCCCGGCGGGGCTTTGGCATAATCACCTTTGAAGTCGAATTTTACCTCTAAAGGTCAAGCCATGCGCCTCAGCCGTTACTTTCTGCCCGTTCTCAAGGAAAACCCCTCCGAGGCTCAGATCGTCAGCCACCGGCTGATGCTGCGCGCGGGCATGATCAAGCAGGCCGCTGCTGGGATCTATTCCTGGCTCCCGCTGGGGTTCAAAGTTCTGCGCAAGCTGGAAAACATCGTGCACGAAGAACAGGCGCGGGCGGGTCACATCGCCATTCAGATGCCTGTCATGCAATCGGCAGATCTGTGGCGCGAATCCGGACGTTATGACGACTACGGCCAGGAAATGTTGCGCATGAAAGACCGGCATGACCGGGACATGCTTTTTACCCCGACTGCAGAGGAACTGGTGACCGATATTTTTCGGGGTCATGTCAGTAGCTACAAGGACCTGCCGCTGACGCTCTATCAGATCCAGTGGAAATTCCGCGATGAAATCCGTCCGCGTTTCGGCGTGATGCGGGGCCGCGAGTTCTATATGAAGGACGGTTATAATTTCGACTTGACCAAAGAGGATGCGCTGCACGCCTATAACCGCCACCTGGTTACATATCTGCGCACCTATGAGCGCATGGGTTTGCAGGCGATCCCAATGCGCGCCGATTCCGGCCCAATCGGTGGCGACGATACGCATGAATTCCTGGTTTTGGCTGAAACCGGCGAGTCTGAGGTATTCTATGACAGCGCCGTCACCGACCTGACTTTTGGCGACCGTCAGATTGACTATGACGACCGTGGTCAATGTCAGTCCATTCTGGAAGAGTTCACTTCAAAATACGCCCGCACCGACGAGACGCATGACGAGGCGCTGTTCAATCAGGTGCCGGAAGATCGGCGCCGTGTGGCGCGCGGGATCGAAGTTGGCCAGATCTTCTATTTCGGCACAAAATATTCCGAACCTCTTGGGGCAACCGTTCAAGGCCCCGATGGCAAACCAGTTCCGGTCCATATGGGTAGCCACGGCATCGGTGTCAGCCGCTTGGTTGGCGCGATCATTGAAGCCAGCCATGACGACAAGGGCATCATCTGGCCAGAGGGTGTGACCCCGTTCCATTGCGGTATCGTGAACCTGAAACAAGGCGATGACGAAGCGGACGCAGCCTGTGAAAAACTCTATGCCGCGCTGACCGTGCTGGGGTTGGAGCCACTTTATGATGACCGTAACGAACGGGCAGGCGGTAAATTCGCCACGATGGATTTGATCGGCCTGCCTTGGCGGATCACGGTCGGTCCGCGCGGCCTGAAGAACGGTGTGGTGGAACTGACTTGCCGCCGCACAGGCGAAAGCGAAGAGTTGAGCCCCGAAGCCGCCGTCACCAAGATCGCCGAGATCTATGAGCGTATCGCCTGAAACCGACGCGCCGCTGATCTCGGTCATCACGGCGACATATAACCTACTGTCCCAAGGGCGGCAGGACAGTTTCCGCGAAGTCATAGCCTGTATGGCCCGGCAGAGTTGCGACCGGGCCGAACATATCATTCAGGATGGCGCATCGGATGACGGCACTGTGGCGTTTCTGGAAGAGCTGACGGCAGGTGCACCACGAACGCGCGTGATCAGCGCGCATGATACTGGCCTGTATGATGCCATGAACAAAGGTGCCGAGGCTGCACAGGGTGATTATCTGCTGTTCCTGAACTCGGATGACTCGCTGGCATCGGATGACATTTTGAACACCCTTGCCGACCGGCTTGCGGAATCTCGACCGGATTTCCTGTATGGCTCGACCCTGCGCAAATACGAGGACGGTTCCGAAAGTCGGGAAAAGCGCATGTCGCTCAAAGCGATCCTGCAGCGGATGCCGTTCTGCCATAATTCGGTGTTGCTGCGGCGGGATGTGTTTCAGGCGCTTGGCGGGCATGACACGCAGTTTCGGGTGGCTGCGGATTATGACCTGATGCTGAGGCTTGTCGCTGCCGGATATCAGGGAGAGCGCACGGTTGAGCCTGTTTCCATGTTCTGGGGCAGGGGCGTAACCAGCGACATTGTCAAAACCGCCGAGGATTATGCCCGCGTCTGGGTTCAATTCTATTCAGGTTTCAATGCAGCGCGGACCCTGACCCAACAGGATTTCTTCCGGTTCTACCGCCGCGGACACATGCCTGCCAATCTGATGATCGAATTACTGCGGCGCCCAGATACCCCGGACGGGATCAAACTGGCGGCACGCCATAGCCTATGGAAAACGGCCCGCCGATCCGTACAGTTTTGGCGGCGCTATTAGTGGCCTGCCGCAGTCGGTCGGACGGATAGCAGATCGCCATCAGCCTCGGATCCGCGTGGAACAACGATCGGACGGCCCAAGCGATTGACCAAGTCCTTAAATTCGAACCCCAGAAAGCGTATTCCGCAAACACGGTCGCCAGTCATGCGATCGGTGATACATAACCGCCCCTGTCGAAACGCCAAATGGTACCCTTTATCTTTCAGGATATCCGTCAGATTGCCCCAGCTTGCGGCACCGGAAAATATCGGGCGTATCGCCGCGCGCAGCAGTGCTGCGGTCTCGCAATCAATTTCTGTAGATAGTTTCCGGGCCGAAATTGCGCCCGGTTGTTCTGTTTCAGTACGAATATTCATGAGCGACCCCCGCTCTGGAAATGAATTCCCCCACAAAGTAGGGTGACAAAGTTTCTTTAAATAATCAAAAAGCGAAATAATATTGCGCCTAAAATGTTGCATTTTGAGTGCAGTTTCACCCTGAATGCTCACATTGACTTCATAGCTGAAACAATGCGGTGCTGTCTGTGAAGGGCTTCACAACCAAGGGTATAATGCCGCATGTGGAAATCATCCATATTTTGAAAAACCCCGACCTGATTCGCCGATGGTTGAATTTCTTGCGGAATTGGATCACCTGGAATTTGCTGATACACGGGCCGAAAATCACAAAAGGATCCACGGTTTGCTGAGCTTCACAACCGTCGTCTATTCCAAAGACTTCCCCTTGCTTGAATTGCAGGCATTGTCTTTCGCCCGATTTGTTGACCCTGATCAGGTCGGCTCGATCCGGGTGATCATGAACGATGTGGACGAACCGGCACTGCGCGCGATGGTGGAACCGATTTTGGCTTCTTACGGTCCGTTGCGACCCAAAGTTGAAGTCCTGAGCGGCGATGACGTTTTGCTGTCTCCTGGGCAATGCGCGCGCCGGTCGATCTCGGACAGGATATTGGTCGAAAACCGATACCGCATTCCGGGCGCGCGCAAGGGTGGATGGCGTGGCAACAACGGATACCGGACACAGCAGGTTTTGAAATTGGGATCTGCTCGGGCTGCCTCGACAGAAAACATTGTAATACTGGACACCAAGAACCTGTTTCTGCGCCCCTTTCAGGAGGCCGAGTTTTTCTCGGACAGTGGTGCGGCGCGGATTCCGTTTATCGGTGTGAACAGCGATTATCATAGACGCTGGCTGGAACAGAGCTTTGATGCGCTGGGCGCGTCGATCCCGGAAACGGACGGCCTGCAGACAACAAATTTCGCAACGCCGTATCCTGTGCGCCGGTCGCTGATCCTGAATCTGCTGCAAGAGATAAATGCGCGCCACGGATCGGTTCAGTCGCTATTTGCCTCTCGCAGGCGCCCGTCTGAGTTTATGTTGTTGAATGCATTTTGTCTGAAATCCGAAGCCGGTTTTGCGCCTTGGTTCGAACCCTCGGGAAACACCAGCATAGGGCTGTGGCCATCCTTTTCGGCGCAGAAACTGACCGATGAGCTTTCCCGGCTGGACGATCCGGAAACTTTGACCCTAGGCTTGCATAACAGAGCGCTTTACAAGCTGCCCGCCGACATTCGAAACCGGGTGTTTCACGAGCTGGAAAGCCGCGGTATCTGCGATCGTTCCATCGCCGAGGCCGCCTTGAACAGAACCGCTGCTTTGACGGGGCAAGTCGAAGTGGGCGGATAACCGGCTTGACCCCCGGTCGAATTGCCGAGAGGGTCGCCACAAAACAAAACCAGCGGAGCAGACATGGCCAAGACACCACCGCCATTTGCGCTTTTTGAGTGGAAAATCGCTTGGCGATACCTGCGTGCGCGCCGTGCTGAAGGTGGCGTCAGCGTGATGACATGGATTTCGCTGATCGGGATTACCCTGGCAGTGTTTGCGCTGATCGCCACATTGGCCGTCAGGTCCGGTTTCCGGTCCGAATTTGTCGGAACCATTCTGGGGGCTAACGCCCATGTGACCGTGTATTCATCGGGTGAGTTCGCTGCGCAGGGGCAGGTCGATCGCACCATTGCGGATTATACGGACATGGCCGACCGGATCGCTCAGGTTCCGGGCGTTCAGCGTGCAGCACCTTTGGTGAAAGGTCAGGTTCTGATCACCAATCGCGACCGCAGCAGCGGGGTTGAGGTATTTGGCATCCAGCCCGAAGATTTGCTGGAACTGCCCGGTGTCGCCGAAAGCGAACAGGCGGTTGGTGATCTGTCGATGTTTCAGAACGGCCAGGACGTCATTGCCATAGGTTCAGGCGTCGCGCGCAGCATCGGGGCGACGGTGGGCGATACCATCAAGCTGACCTCGCCCAATGGGGTGAAGACCGCGTTTGGCACCTCTCCCCGAGTGAATGCCTACCAGGTGGTTTATGTGTTTTCTGCTGGGCGTTATGACATCGACCGGACGCGGGTCTATATGCCCTTCGAACAGGCGCAGGGTTTTTTCAACCGCGAGGGTGTGGCTGATGAGATCGAAGTTATGGTTGACCGCCCCGAAGAACTGACGCCGATCCTGATCCCGATCCTTGAAGCCGCAGGCGAGCGCAGCCAGATCTGGACATGGCAGGATGCCTCGGGCGGGTTCCTCCGCGCGCTTGAAGTGGAAGACAACGTCATGTTCATCATCTTGTCGATCCTGGTTCTGATCGCGGCGATGAACATCGTCTCGGGTCTGATCATGCTGGTGAAAAACAAGGGTCGAGACATAGGCATCCTGCGCACGATTGGCCTGAGCGAAGGCTCGATCCTGCGCGTGTTCTTTATCTGCGGCGCGTTTACCGGGATCATCGGCACTGCGTTGGGCGTGGTGCTGGGCTGTCTCTTTGCAATCTATATCGACCCAATCTTCAGTTTTGTGAACTTTGTGATGGGGGGCGGGGTTTGGGATCCGTCCATCCGCGGCATCTATGCGCTGCCTGCCGAGCTGCATCTTTCGGATGTGCTCAAGGCCGTTGGCCTATCTCTGGGCTTGTCCTTCCTGGTCACCTATTTCCCCGCCCGTCGCGCGGCGCGGCTGAACCCTGTTGAGGCGCTGCGCTATGAGTGATGTAATGATGCGATTGGCCGGTCTGACCAAGACTTACCTCAAAGGCACGCCGGGCGAAGTTCAGGTGTTGCGCGGTGTCGATTTGGACCTGCGTGCGGGCGAGGCCGTGGCTCTTGTGGCGCCCTCTGGTGCCGGTAAGTCGACGCTGTTGCATATTGCCGGATTGTTGGACACACCCGACACAGGATCGGTTGAGATTGCAGGCCAGAACGTGACCGGGAAAGGTGATCGCACGCGAACTGCGTTGCGGCGGCAGGATGTCGGCTTTGTCTACCAGTTTCACCATCTGTTGCCAGAATTCACCGCGTTGGAGAATATTACCCTCCCGCAGCTGGCCAATGGCGTGTCCGAGAGAGCGGCCCAGGACCGGGCGATGTCCCTTCTGGATCATGTCGGCGTCGCTGCGCGCGCCGATCACCGGCCGGCCGCCCTGTCTGGTGGTGAGCAGCAACGCGTGGCCTTCTGCCGCGCATTGGCCAACAAACCTCGGGTTCTTCTTGCGGATGAGCCGACCGGCAATTTGGACCCTGAAACCTCGGATCAGGTTTTTGACGCATTGATGGCTTTGGTGCGGGACGAGGGGCTCTCGGCTCTGATCGCCACACATAACATGCAGCTTGCCGCCCGGATGGACCGAACACTGAGGCTGGACGGAGGCGCGCTTAGGCCAGTTGAGTGATTGCAACGCCTGCAGCCATCACTGCGATACCGCTTGCGCGAACCCATGTCAGCGGGGTGACCTGCGCGCCAAACAAGCCGAAGTGGTCGATGGCTGCAGTGCTGACGAGTTGCCCAAGAAGGACAAAGAACACCGCGTTGCCGACCCCGAAATGTGGTGCAACATGGGTGATCGACAGAACATAAAAGGCGACAAGCACACCGGCCAGAAGCAGGTGCTTGGGGGCATCGGCAATTTTTGAAAGGGCGCCAAAGCCAGGAAAAACCACCATCAAGGCTGCACTTGATGCAAAGGCTATCGCAAACAGGACCACAGCCGCTGTTGTTGGCGACCCGATCAATTTGCCCAATGCGGCATTCAACGCGGCAAGGATCGGAACCCCAATTCCAGCCACAAGCATAATAGCAGCATATTGTGTCATGCGGTTTTCCTATTGCCTCGTTGATCTGGATCATTGCGCCAAGCCCAGGCACGGGCAAGCCTGAAAATGTCAAATCTGACAGGAGGATGTGATGATCAGACAGGCAATGGGGGCGCTATCGATAGCGGCGTTTGTGACGGCGTCTCAGGTCAGCGCGCAGGATGCAGATACCGGCGCCGAGCTGTACCAGCATTATTGTGCAACCTGCCACGGGATCGACGCGACGGGCTATGGTCCAATGGCAGGCGTCCTTGTTATTCAGCCAACTGACCTGACGCGGCTTGCAAGCAGCGAAGGGGTATTCCCGACCGCTCGTGTTGTGGCGCGCATAGATGGACGAGACCCGCTGGTCAGCCATGGCAGCCCGATGCCAGTCTATGGACCGTATTTCGAAGGGCAGGATACGGCGATGAAAACACCAGATGGGCAGCCGATCCTAACCAGCCAGCCGATCGTGGATCTGGTGGCTTATCTGCAGACGCTGCAGGTCAACTGAACGTTACCGACAGATTCCTTTGATCTCGGCATCGGCCCAGGGGATGACCACTGTGCTTTCACGCTTGTCACCACGTAGCGGAGCCAGATCGAAATGTGCGCCCAGCATCTCGTGCAGACGCCTGGTGCGGGGCGCCGAAGGATCCAGCGCCCGGCAACAAATGTATTCCTCGACAATGGCCCCCTGCTGTTCGTACCCGTAGGACAGGAAATCTGGTGAGTTCTCCAGATCGAATTGATAGGGGTCGTTATTCCCGCCATGCTCGGCTGCGGCGCGCAGTGGATGATAGCCGGTCTTCTTGCGGTTTTGCCATTGCCACACATGGGTCAGTTCATGACCCAGCAGCATCGCCGCGATCAGGTTCATCCGATCCGGGAATTCGGACATGTAATCGTCCAGATACCAGTCCCGGGTGAAATAGACCTTGTTGAACAGGGCCACTGCCGCGGGTTTTGCGGTAACGATACCTTCCTGCGGGGCGGGAAAAATGCGCTCGCGGCAGGCAAGGCGTGACCGATCTTTACGATAGAAAGTTATTGGCGCAACTGGTGCGCCTTCGACCAACCGCACTTTGTTGAGTTTCAGCGTATCACCCTGAAGTGTGCGGGTAAAAGCAGCCTCCTGATCAGTCAGTGGGCGACCGCAAGCGGTGAATACCAAAAGGGACGTCATCAAAATGAGGCGTAACATGACAAAAAATCTATTCTGGCAGCACACGTGTGCAAATGGTTTTTTTACAGGCTCATTGCTAGGACGCGGCTGATTTCCGTCAGAGATCGCCCGGACTGTTCCATCCATGTGTTGAATGCCGCTTGAACCGAGGCCATCGCCTTTTTCGATGTCGGCGGCTTATCGACCACGCCCTCGGCCACCAGCCGTGCGGTCACATCCTGCGACAGGATGAAACTGTCACGCCCCGCAAATCGCATCGCATATTGCGCCGATGCACCGCCCAGCCGCGACCCGCGCTTGCCCAGCATATTCAGCAGACCGACATAGTCATCCGAAGGCCACCCACCCAGAATCTTTCCGACGCCACCTTCTTGGCGCAGTTCCAGCAAAAAGGCAGCATTGTCGCGGACCGTGGCGATCTTGGTGCCATTGCGCACGATTCGAGTGTCCTGCAGCAGAGCATCGAACTTTTCGTCGTCCATAAAGGCGCAGCGTCCAATGTCGAACCCGTCAAAAGCGGTTTCGAACCCGTCCCATTTGTTTTCGATGACCTTCCAGTTAAACCCGGCCTGAAAGATGCATTTCGTGATAATCGACAGCCAGCGATCTTCGGGCATTTCGGCCAGTTCCGCAGGGCTTTTGGGTTTGGAAAGCTTGTTGCTCAGGGCATCTGTCCCGCCGTAACGGCTGGCGGCTATGGCGAAAATCTCGTCGAAATGGCGCATCTGCAGAATCCTCCAAACCTAGCGTCGCGTTTTGCGGTCGGTGTTGCAAGGTGGCCTGGGACACATGCCTGCCAAGGCAAAAAAACATCCCAAGCCCAAAAGAAATGCTCGACAAAGTGGGTGATTCTGGTTTGTGATTGACTCGTCAATCAATATCCGCATCGCAATGCTGGGGAAATGCAGTGTGCGCGGGCGCGTAGCATGATGCTGAAAGAGTGGAAACACTGGGGCAAAGGGGCGAGTTATTCCGTGCCGCGCCGAACTGTCTGCTTCCCTTCTTCGCCAGTTTTTGTGCATGTTGCGACATGGATTTGTCACATGACAAGCCGACTGGCGCGTAACAGCGCGCCGGACCGGGCAAAACGAATATTGCAGGGAGAAAATCAATGAAAAAACTGAGTGTAAGCCTGATGGCGCTGACCGTTGCAGGCTCTGCCTATGCCGCCGAGATGGGGGCCGTGGATCAGCCGATCAAACTGGCGATCAACGAATGGACTGGCCAGCACGTGACCACCCATGTCGCGGGTGAGATGCTGAAAGCTGCCGGATACAATGTGGAATATGTGACTGCAGGCATGATGAATCAGTTCCAAGCGTTGGCCGATGGTGACATCGACGCGACCCTGGAAATCTGGTCGTCCAACGTATCGGATGAATATGCCAAGAAGATCGACGAAGGCACCGTCGTTGAAATCGGCGATCTGGGCCTCGACGCCAAAGAAGGCATCGCCTATCCCGCGCATGTGGCTGATCTGTGTCCCGGCCTGCCCGCATGGGAAGCGCTGAAGGACTGCGCGCAGGTGTTTGCGACGGCCGAAACGCTGCCCGGGGGCCGTCTGGTCGATTACCCGGCCGATTGGGGTACGCCCGGCGCTGACCGTATGGTGGGCCTGGATCTGCCGTTCAAAGCGGTTCCCGCAGGTTCCGAGGGGGCTTTGATTGCCGAGCTTCGGGCCTCGACCGAGCGCAACTCGCCGCTGCTGATCACCTTCTGGCAACCGCATTGGGCCATGTCGGCCTATGATGTGCAATTCGTCGAACTGCCAGCCGGGGAAGACGCCTGTTTCACCGATCCCGCTTGGGGCCCGAACCCGAACGCTGTGAACGATTGCGATTTCTCGCCGTCGCGCATCTTCAAGGCGGGTTGGAGCGGCATGGAAGACAAATGGCCCGCAGCCTATGAAATCCTGACCAACTATCAGCTGGCGGTCGAAGATCAGCAGCCGATGATGGGTGCGATCGACGTTGAAGGTGGTTCCGTCGAAGAGGTCGTCGGCGCTTGGATGGCTGAAAACGAAGGCAAATGGCGCCCTGTTGTTGACGCGGCAACGCAGTGAGCTGACATCAGTGACTGATGTAAATTCGCCAGCCATCGCCTGCCAGAATCTCTGGCAGGTGTTTGGCCCTGGCGCTGACAAAGCCCTGACCGACGCGCTGTCTCGGTCAGGGAATGACGCTGACAAAGCCGCTGCCGATCTGCGGGAAAACGGGTTCATCCCCGCCGTTCAGGATGCCAATTTCGAGGTCAAGGAGGGCGAGCTGTTTGTGATCATGGGCCTGTCCGGATCGGGCAAGTCCACTTTGATCCGCTGTATCTCGCAGCTTTTGCCGGGCACGGGTGGCGAAATCCGTGTGGATGGCGAGAACGTCATCGGCGCGTCAAAGAAAGCCATGACCGAGCTGCGCCGCAAAAAGCTGGGCATGGTATTTCAGCATTTCGGCCTGTTCCCGCATATGACCGTTGCCGAAAACGTCGCCTATCCGCTGCGTGTTCAGGGTGTTAGCCGCAAAGAGCGGATGGCCCGCGCGCAGGAGGTGATCTCGTTGGTCGGGCTGGAAGGGCGCGAAGACAGCTTCCCGCGTCAGCTTTCGGGTGGTCAGCGGCAGCGCGTCGGGATTGCCCGGTCTCTGGCCGTGAACCCCGATATCTGGTTTTTGGACGAACCATTCTCGGCCCTCGATCCCTTGATCCGCCGTCAGTTGCAGGATGAATTCCTGCGCATTCAGGCGACGCTGCAGAAATCCATCGTCTTCATCACCCACGATATTCAAGAGGCGCTGAAACTGGCCGACCGGATTGCCATCATGCGCGACGGCAAGATAGTCCAGATCGGTACACCCACCGATATCGTACTGCGCCCGGTGGATGATTACGTGCGAGAGTTTTCAAAGGATGTCGCCAAGGGTCAGCATGCCAAGGTCGCATCGGTCATGCGCCAAGACGGAGAGCGGGGACCAGATGACCCTGGCCTAACAACCTCGATGACATTGGACGCTGCATTGGCGCATTGCATGGAGTTATACGAACCGGTGCCCGTCAGGGATGCCGATGGTAACATCGTCGGAACGGTTCATCCGTCCGATCTGGCCGCCGCCCTGCAGGTTGATGAAACATGACTGTAGCGACGGAAGTTTCTGTGCCGCAGGCGCGCCTGAGCATTGGCGCGCGCGCCGCACTGATCACAGTGATCGTCGGTGCGCTGTGTCTGGCGCTGGAAGGCGTCGCGCCCTGGCTGGTCAAATGGCCCGCAGGCTGGGAACTGCCTGCAACGCAATGGGTAGGCACGTTTCTGGACTGGTTCCTGAACGGGATCAAACCGGCGGCGCGGCTGTTTTCCGATCTCATGGCCTATCCCATGAACTGGGCCAACTTTGTGCTTGGCAATACGCCATGGCCCATCCTGATCGGTCTGGTGACTGCGCTGGGTTGGTATCTGGGCGGCTTGCCGATGGCGGCGCTGGGCTTTGTGGGCCTTAGCTTTGTGTTGGCATCGGGCTATTGGGCCGAAAGTATGAACACCCTAGCGTTAGTGGCCGTTTCCGTGCCGGTTGCGCTGATCATGGGCGGAGCTATCGGTATCCTTGCCAACGAAGTTCCGCGCGTGAAGTCATTTGTGCAGGCCGTGCTGGACGTGATGCAGACCGTGCCGACATTCGCTTATCTGACGCCGCTGCTGCTGCTGTTTGGTTTCGGTCCTGTGGTTGGGCTGATCGCCTCGGCCATCTATGCGGCCCCTCCGATGGCGCGCAACGTGATGTTGGGGCTGGAGCGGGTCGAACCGGAAATCAAAGAGGCTGCCATCATGTCCGGCGGCACGCGGTTTCAACAGCTGTTTCAGGTCGAGATTCCGGCTGCAGCCACGCAGATCATGGTCGGTGTGAACCAGTGCCTAATGGCTGCGCTGTCGATGGTTATCATCGCAGCCGTCATTGGCGGCTTCAACGATATCGGTTGGGAGGTTCTTCTGACCATGCGCAAGGCACAGTTCGGCGAAGCCTTGATGGCCGGTCTGGTGATCGTGGTCTTTGCCGTCGTCATCGACCGGATGAGCGGGACGCTGGCGACCGAACGTAAACGCTATGACCAGCGTGTAGCCTGGGCAGTAATTGGCGTTGCCGTGCTGTTCACCGCTGCCTTTTGGACCAGGCTGCCGAACCCGTCCGAACTGACCATTCTCGACCCGCTGGCCGGGGTGATTGACGGCGGGCTGACGGCGTTTACCCAGGCTAATGGGCCTTGGCTTGACGCGCTCAAGAACAACTCTTTGTTCTATGTGCTGCTGCCGCTTCGGATTGGTTTGGACCAGGCCGTGCTGCCGTTCACATGGGGTTTTCAGTGGACGCCCGTGATGAGCTATGGCCTGTTCGCCGCCGCCGCAGCGATTGCTGTGCTAATGGCATGGCGCGGACACCTGACCGGCGGGCTGGTGATGCTGATCCTGATCGGGATGCTGGAAACCGGCATTGCCAATCTGCCCTGGCCTTTCGTTCTGACTGCCGCCGCCGCGTTGGGTTGGGTGGCAGGGGGCTGGCGATTGGCGGCGCTTTCGGTCGGATTGCTCTGTACCATTCTTGTCTCGGGCCTGTGGGAACGCGCGCTGTTATCGCTGTATCTGAGCGGTGCTGCGGTGTTTTCCTGTGCCGTAGTCGGAGGTGTGATTGGTCTGGCCAGTGCAGTCTGGTTGCCTGTTTGGAAGGTGGTCCGCCCCGTCTGTGACATGTTGCAGACGATCCCACTGTTCGTGTTCCTGATTCCTGTGCTGATGGTGTTTCAGATCGGCGAGTTTTCGGCCTTTCTGGCAATCTGTGCCTATGCCGTTGTTCCGATGATCCGCTACACACGGCACGGGCTGGTCAACACACCGGATGAGATGATGGAGGCCGCCATCTCTAGTGGCGCGACCGAGTGGCAGATCATGCGTGACGTGCGCGCGCCTTATGCTGCGCCGACTATCTTACTGGGTCTGAACCAGACCATCCTTTACGCCTTTGCCATGCTGGTGATCGCTGCGCTGATCGGAACCACCGGTCTGGGCCAGTCGATCTATCTGGCGCTGGGGCAGGCGGATGTGGGATTGGGGATTTCAGCAGGGGCGGCGATGGCTATCCTTGCGCTGATAGCTGACCGCATCGTGCAGGGCTTTGCCGAGGAACGTCGCAAGGCGCTGGGCCTGTAAACATCGGCAGAAAGGCGGAACAACCGCCTCTCTGCCTCATTTGATTTTGGGCAAGGACGTTCCGGCGCAGGTGATTAAACCTGGTGCAAATGATCGGAGACTACCATGGCAGGCTGGCCCCTATTCTTTGCTGCACTGATAGCGTTTCTGGCGACCCATGCGATACCAGCGCGCCCCGCTGTGCGCGATCGCCTGATCACTACGTTCGGACGGCGCGGGTATTTCGTGGCTTATTCCATCTTGTCTCTGCTGGTTCTGGGTTGGTTGATCATCGCCGCAGCGCAAGCCCCGTATGTCGAGGTGATCCCACCCATTTGGATATTCCGCTGGATTCCCGTTCTGATGATGCCCGTAGTGTGCTGGCTCGCGGTTGCGGGCTTGACGATCCAGAACCCGTTTTCATTTGGTGGCTTGGGCCAGCGCCCGTTCGATCCGGAAAAGCCCGGCATTCTGCGCACCACGCGCCACCCTGTTTTGGTGGCGCTGTTGGTGTGGGCTGTCGCTCATCTGCTGGCCAATGGCAGCCTGTCCCACGTGATTTTGTTCGGTTTGTTTGCGGTATTTGCTGCGATGGGGCTGCCGCTGATCGATCGACGCAAGTCCCGTCAGATGGGTGCTGAATGGGGTCGGCTGTCGCGCAACACTGCAAGGTTTTCTTTGCGTGCGCCACGCCCTTGGCCGCCTGTTTGGATCGGGTTTGTAGCGCTGGCGGCATTTGCAATCCTGCTTCACCTACACGAACCGGTGATCGGATTGTCTCCGCTGCCATAAGCTGAGTGGTGGTCGGGGCGGGTCGTGCGTGCTATTTGATGTTTCGAATTGTTGCGACAAGGGGATTTGCATGTACCTCGCCTATGTTACGACCACCGACCGCGGTGCAACCGACCGTCTGCTGAGCGCGGCTGCGGATCGCCTTTTGGCCGCAGATGCGCAGTTGGCGGGTGTGGTGCAAACCAACACCGAATGCGCCGACAGCAGCAAGTGCGACATGGACGTCCGTGTCCTGCCTGAGGGAGAGACCATCCGGATTTCGCAGTCTTTGGGTACACAGTCGCGCGGCTGCCGTCTGGACCCTGCGGCACTTGAGCGGGCAGTTGGATATGTGACGGCATCGCTGGCAGAGAATCCCCATTTGCTGATCGTTAACAAGTTCGGCAAGCACGAGGCGGATGGGCGCGGTTTTCGCCCGGTCATCGCTGAAGCACTGGCGCAGGACATTCCGGTTCTTGTCGGGGTGAACGGTTTGAACACGGCCAAATTCGAAGAATTCACGGGCGGCGGTGCCGAGCAGATTGAGCCCGACCTTGAGGCGATCTTGGCCTGGTTTGACCGGGTCACTGCGCAACGTGAAGCTGCCGCCTGACAGAGCGGTCATAAGGCGGGGCCATCGGTCCTGCCAATTTCTGCTTGGTACGGTGTGATCAGCCATTCATCACTCGCGCTGGCAAAGCTTGCTGGATGTCTGGAAGAAAATGGTGGGCGACCCTGGAATCGAACCAGGCGTGCGTCTCCGCGAGGGAGTTACAGTCCCCTGCCACACCTTGCGGCCTGTCGCCCACTGTCAGGCGTTGCACCTGACGTGGAGGCGTGATTACTAGCGCTCTAAAGGAGCGTCAACAGGAAAATACTGCTTTGACGCAGGAAACCGAATTCGCGGCCCGGAGGCCAAAGAAATGAAGAAACCCAAGTGGGTCGTCGAAAAAGAACAGGCGCGCAAAGCTGCCGCATCCGAAACTGTTTGGCTGTTTGGTCTGCATGCGGTGCGGGATGCGCTGATGAACCCAAACCGCACAAAATTGCACCTGATTGTGACGCGGAATGCGCGGGACAAGCTGGTGGAAGCCATTGAATTTGCAGGTATTGAGCCCGAGATGGTTGATCCACGCAAATTTACCGCTCCGATTGACCCGGGGTCGGTTCATCAGGGCGCGGCCCTTGAGGTTAAGCCTTTGGAATGGGGTGGTCTGGCGGAAAACTGCATCGGGCGCGAACACCCGCGCGTCATTTTGTTAGACCGCGTAACCGACCCCCATAATGTCGGAGCGATTCTACGGTCAGCTGAGGTTCTTGGAGCCAGCGCTGTAGTCGGTATGCGCCATCACGCGGCGCCGGAAACTGGCGCGCTGGCCAAGACCGCCAGCGGCGCACTGGAACGTCAACCCTATCTGCGGGTGCGTAACCTGGCTGATGCCATTGTCGAGTTGCAGGGAATGGGGTTTCTGGTCCTAGGACTGGACGGCGAGGCGGACGACACGATCGAGGCCGCCTTGGGAGGTAACCCGGACCAGCCAGTGGCATTGGTGTTAGGCGCAGAGGGACCGGGCCTGAGGCAAAAAACCAAAGAAACCGTCGACAAGTTGGTCAAAATTGACGCTGTGGGCGGGTTTGGTTCTCTCAATGTCTCAAATGCGGCGGCGATTGCCCTATATGCTTCTAGGCAAAGATAACGACAGGAGAACGCCATTTCCACGCCATCCAAAATTGCGACCTGCTGTTATTGTGGGACCCGGGCAGCGCTTGTTCTAAAAGGCACGCAGCGCCAAGAGCTCAGTTGTTCAAGCTGCGGTGCTCCGCTGCATAACCTCAAGATGATGCCAAAGCGCAAACTGGATGATGCCAAGGCGAACCGTCAAACAGCCAAGCAGGATCGTCCCTACAAAGGCAAAAAGAAGAAGAAAAAAGGCGTTTTCTCACGGGTGCTGGATGAAGCCTGGGATGTGATCGAGGACATTTTCGACTAAAGGCTGGCGTTGCCGGTTCGAATGTTCACAAGCGCGTTAAAAGGGGTTTCAGTTGCGATAATAAATTGCATCTTGATACCCTGAGTTTCTATTTGTGATCCGATGACCATGAACAGACGTTTCCTTTTTGGCGCGATTGCCGCCAGTGTGATTGCTCTTCCTGCGTTTGCGCAGGATCTGCCCGTCTTCTATCGGACGGATGGTGCAGCCATGGCCGGATATGATGCGGTGTCCTATTTCAATGGCGAAACACCTGTTCGGGGTCAGCCTGAATACGCGGTTATGTGGAAAGGCGCCGAATGGCACTTTGCCACCGCTGAGAATCGGGACGCGTTTGAGATGAATCCGCGTGCCTATGCACCTCAGTTCGGCGGGTACTGCGCCTTCGCAATGGCGCAAGGAGAGCTTGTCAGCACCGATCCGACTATTTGGCAGGTGATTGACGGTCGGCTGTATCTTACCCACTCGCCCGAAATCGAGCGCATCTGGCAGACCGATACCGCCGCCTATATCCGCGAGGCCGAGGCGCATTGGCCAAGCGTTCTGTATGAATAACAGGGCGACGGCCGTTTTTTCTGATCTGTCATCACAAAATCGCGCGCTACCTCTTTTTTTCTCTGAACTCATGCTTAAATGTCACAGTGACCGCGGAACGGAACTGCCGCGGGTCATTTCACTGTCCCTCGTTCCAACAACTGGCGCTCAGGTATTCCTGGGCGCTTTTTTCTTTTGGAAAGGGCGACTAGGGTGCCCAAATGACTGAATATTCCGATGAATTCCTGACCCAGATCCTGAAACATACCAAAACCGTTGCTGTGGTTGGGGTGTCGATGGATCCTGTGCGACCCAGCTATTATGTGGCGCGGTATTTGTCACTCAGGGGATACAAAGTGATCCCTGTTAACCCCGGCCATGCGGGCAAGATGCTGTTTGGCCAGACAATCCGTGCGTCGCTATCCGAGATTTCCGAACCGGTAGACATGGTCGATATCTTTCGCCGATCCGAAGCTGTACCACCCAAAGTGGACGAGGCGCTTGAGGCGTTTCCCAATCTGCGCACAATCTGGATGCAGATTGGAATAGAACATACCACGGCTGCGGCCACAGCGCAGGCGCGCGGGGTGGATGTCGTGATGAACCGCTGCCCGAAGATCGAATATCAGCGTTTGTTTGGCGAATTGCGCATGGGTGGTTTTGCCACCGGAATGATTTCGTCGAAACTCTGAGCGGTTATTCACCGAGATATGGTTGCAGTTCGCCGAATTGTTCCAAACGTCGCCTTTCCAGAACCACTTCGCGCGGGACCCAGTCATAGCGCGTGTCTTGTGGTAAGGGCGTCCAGTAC
Organism: Ruegeria sp. CDSA221; assembly: GCF_059611825.1. NCBI lineage: Bacteria > Pseudomonadati > Pseudomonadota > Alphaproteobacteria > Rhodobacterales > Roseobacteraceae > Ruegeria > Ruegeria sp. CDSA221. Next base: position 182,803 of record NZ_JBXWPK010000005.1, on the reverse strand, counting down.
AGCACGCCGCCATAGCGCCAGGGGTCCAGCACAACACCGTCATACATTGTCTCGCCTTTGCGACTGATGATTGCCGTGCTGTGGTCGATCCGGAACGGGTTGTCGGCATTAGCGATGGCGCGGTGCATTTCCAGCGTCTGGAAGTTTTCTTGATCCAGCCGCCGTTCGATATCCTCGGCCCAGTGCCAACACAGTCCGCGCGGCTTCAGGCCCTTGTTGACTTTGGCATTGTGGATCAGTGGCGGGTCGGTGATCTGATATTCCTGGGCCAGTTGATCGGTGTAGGCATAGGCAATGCGCGCGGCGCGGTTGGCCTCTTCAGGGTCGATGTCAGGCCCGAGGTTGCGGATTTCAGACGCCAAGCGCTGAACTTCATCACTGGTGGACGGCGGGGCAATTGCGCAGGCCCCCAGAACGGCTAGCGCCAGCCCAAATACCAAAGCTCTGATCATCTGCGCGCCCTTTGACCTGCGAACCTGTCAGGATCAGAATAATGGATCGACAACACCTGCGTCACCCCTTGGGTCGCGCGGCCTTTTCCGCGATGCCGCTGGTGCCCTGACGCCGGGCCAGTTCGGCCAGCACATCATCCAGCGCCACATCGCGCGCGGCCAGCATGACCAGCAGGTGATACAGTACATCCGCCGCCTCTGAGGTCAGCTTGGCCTGATCGCCCTTGACCGCCTCGATGATGGCCTCAACCGCCTCTTCGCCGAATTTCTCGGCGCATTTCTCGGGGCCTTTGGCCAACAGCTTGGCGGTCCAGCTGCCTTCAGGATCCGTCCCTTTGCGGGCCTCAATCGTTTGGGCCAGCTCGTGCAGAATGCTCATGTCAGCCTCATCGGGATGCCAGCGGCGGCCATGTGTTCCTTGGCCTCGCGGATGGTGAATTCGCCGAAGTGAAAGATCGATGCGGCAAGGACAGCGCTGGCACCGCCTTCGGTGACGCCTTCGACCAGATGATCCAGAGTTCCAACCCCGCCCGAGGCGATCACTGGTACATTCACAGCATCCGAAATGGCGCGTGTCAGCGGCAAGTTGAACCCGGCTTTGGTACCATCGCGATCCATCGAAGTCAGCAGAATCTCACCCGCGCCCTTGGCGACGACGGTTTTGGCGAACTCAACCGCGTCGATGCCAGTGGGCTTGCGTCCGCCATGAGTAAAAATTTCCCACTTGCCGGGGCTGACGGTCTTGGCGTCGATGGCACAGACGATGCACTGGCTGCCGAATTGATCGGCGGCTTGGGCGATCACATCCGGGTTTGCCACTGCCGCCGAGTTGAAGCTGACCTTGTCTGCACCCGCCAGCAAAAGAGCGCGCACGTCTTCCTTGGTCCGCACGCCGCCGCCAACGGTCAGGGGTACAAAGCACTGTTCCGCTGTGCGCTGCACCACATCGAACATGGTCCCGCGGTTTTCATGGGTGGCATGGATGTCCAGAAAGCAAATCTCGTCAGCGCCTGCCGCGTCATAGGCCTTGGCGGATTCCACCGGGTCACCCGCATCGCGCAGGCCAACAAAGTTAACACCTTTGACAACGCGGCCATCGGCGACATCCAGACAGGGTATGATACGGGTTTTCAGCATCTCTCGTCCTTTGTTGGCGCACCTCTAACGGCAAAGCCCCGCCGATGCCAGACTTGTGATTGTCACAACTCTGGAACCTGTGAAAACTGTCCCCAATTCATCAGGAGATCAATGAGATGCGTAGACTCTTTTTAGCAACCACTTTCATTTTCGCAGGAGCAGCTGCCGCAATGGCTGACGATATCATCAAGATGAAGACCGACAAATCGGTGACACAGGCGCTGGACGCGCTTGAGACGGCGATTGGCAACGCGGGTGCAACGGTTTTTGCGCGGGTTGACCACGCGGCCGGGGCCGAAAAGGTCGGAACGCCAATACCACCCAATCAGGTGCTGATCTTCGGCAATCCTGCGCTGGGTACGCCTGCAATGCAGATCGACCCGCGTGCCGGACTGTTCCTGCCGCTCAAGGTGCAAGCGTATGAAGATGCCGACGGTCAGGTTTGGCTGATCTATGAAGATCCAAAAGAGACGATGGATGAGTTCGACGCGGTCGAAAACTCTCCCATCATCGAGAAAATGCGCGGGGCGCTGGCAAAGCTGACTGCGGCTGCCGCGCAGTAAATCAGGTCAGGGCGCGAATGGCCTCTGCCAGGTCAATCGCGCCGTCATACAGCGCCCGGCCGGAAATCGCGCCGTTCAGTTCCACACCGCAATCACGCAGAGCAATCAGATCATCCAATGAGCTGACGCCGCCTGACGCGATCACCGGGATCGATACGGCACGGGCCAAGTCCGCGGTGGCCTCAATGTTAGGGCCCTGCATCGCGCCATCGCGGTTGATATCAGTATAGATGATTGCAGCAACGCCGGCATCCTCGAAGCTGCGCGCCAGATCAGTGACCTGCACATTCGTCTCTTCAGCCCAGCCTTTGGTCGCGACCATGCCGTTGCGGGCATCAATGCCAACGGCAACTTTGCCGGGAAAGGCTTTGGCCGCCTTGCGCACCAGATCCGGGTTCTCGACCGCGATTGTGCCCAGAATCACTCGGGCCAGACCTTTGTCGATCCAGGTTTCAATGGTGGCCATGTCGCGGATACCGCCGCCAAGCTGGGCGGGAACGTTGCATTCCTTCAGAATTGCCTCGACTGGAGCGGCGTTGACCGGCTCACCGGCAAAGGCACCGTTCAGGTCAACCAGATGTAGCCATTCGCACCCCGCGTCGACAAAGGCACGGGCCTGGGCGGCGGGGTCTTCATTGAACACGGTCGCTTTGTCCATTTCTCCGCGCAGCAGGCGCACGGCCTGTCCGTCTTTGAGGTCGATGGCAGGATAGAGGATCATGTTGTCAGGCCTTGAATCGCTGTTTTCCCGGCGGGATATCGCACAGGCAGGGCAGGGGATGCAACGCGACGCAAAGTCAATCTTGCCCCACGTCCACCAGCGCGCCAGACTGCTGGTCAAATAGGGAGGATTTTATGAAGAAAACAACTTTTGCAGCAGCCTTGGGGCTGGCATCTCTGATTTCGGGAGCGGCGATGGCCGACCCGGTTGACGGTCTTTGGAAAACCCAGCCCGGAGACACCGGCGGATATCTGCATGTTTCGATCGCCGAATGCGGCAGCGCGATTTGCGGTACCATCGATACCGCTTTTGACAAAGACGGGAATGAACAGCTTGAATATGAAAACCTCGGCAAACAGATCATCTGGGATATGGTGCCCGATGGCGACGGCACCTATGGCGGGGGCAAGATCTGGGCTCCGGACAGAGACAAGACCTACAGCTCGAAAATGACCCTGGACAGCCAGAACAAGCTGACCGTCAAAGGTTGTGTTGCGGGTGGATTGGTGTGTCGCGGGCAGGACTGGACACGGGTTCAGTAACCACTCAGGGCGTCCAGGTCAGGAAATTCCCGATCATGCGCAGGCCCACATCCTGGCTTTTCTCAGGATGGAACTGCATCCCGACCATAGTGTCACGGCCAATTACGGCCGTGACGTCCTGACCGTAATCCACATAGGCCAGACGCTGTGCCGGATCGCTGACCCGGAAATGGTATGAGTGGACGAAATAGGCGTGATCGCCTGATGTGACCCCGGCAAAGACAGGGTGTTCGCTTTCCAACACCAGATCGTTCCAACCCATATGCGGCACTTTCAGCGACCGGTCTGACGGCGCAATCTGCACCACATCCCCGGCAATCCAGTCCAACCCATCGGTGTCAGTGTACTCATGACCTTTCGAGGCCATCAGCTGCATACCCACGCAGATACCCAAAAATGGGCGGGCTTTCTGCTCGACCGCTTCGACCATCGCGTCATAGATACCCTTGTGCCCGCGCAGCTCAGCCGCGCAGGCAGGGAAAGCGCCGTCGCCGGGCAGCACCAGCCGGTCGGCGCGTGCAACGACATCCGCGTCTGAAGTTACTACGACCTCGCCGGTGTCCAGTTCCCGCGCCATGCGCTGAAACGCCTTTTCAGCGGAATGCAGATTGCCGCTTTCATAGTCGATAATGGCGGTGAGCATTTACAACGCGCCCTTGGTCGACGGAATCGCATCTGCTTTGCGCGCATCGGTCTCAACCGCGTCGCGCAATGCGCGCGCGACAGCTTTGAACGCCGCTTCTGCGATGTGGTGGCTGTTGAACCCGTGCAACTGGTCGATATGCAGCGTGATGCCGCCATGAGTGGCCAGCGCCTGAAAGAACTCGCGCACCAGTTCAGTGTCGAAGGCGCCAATCTTGGGTGTCGGCAGGTCTACGTTCCAGATCAGAAACGGTCGCCCTGACAGATCCAACGCACAGCGCACCTGTGCATCGTCCATCGGCAGGTGACATTCGCCATACCGCCGGATGCCCTTTTTGTCGCCCAAGGCCTGTGTCAACGCTTGCCCCAGTGCGATTCCGGTATCCTCGACCGTGTGGTGGTCGTCGATGTGGTAATCGCCCTTGGCGCGGATCGTCATGTCGATCAGAGAATGGCGCGCTAACTGATCCAGCATGTGGTCAAAGAAACCGACGCCGGTCTGATTGTCATACTGGCCGGTCCCATCCAGATTGACCTTGACCGTGATCTCGGTTTCGGCGGTCTGACGGCTGATCTTTGCGCTGCGCATGGGCGAATTCCTTTTACTACAGGCGTGCTTATAGACGGGGTAGGGCGGGTTGATCCAGACCATCCGTCGCAATCGCCGCAAACTGTTGCAGGGGATTGCGCCCGGGCGCAGCCCATGTCAGCCTGCGACCAACTCAACCAACAAGGCCCGGCCCATGTCCACCTGTGTTTTCATCCAGATCCGCTGCAAACCCGGCACCACTTACAAGGTGGCTGAAGAGATCGCGTTGCGCGAAATCCACTCGGAGCTCTACTCTACCAGCGGCGAATATGACCTGCTGCTGAAGCTTTACATCCCCGAGGCCGAGGATGTGGGACATTTCATCAATGAAAATCTGCTGGTGATCTCGGGTATAGAACGCTCGCTGACCACAATGACGTTCAAGGCCTTCTAGCCCTGCTCAAACGTGGTCACGCGGAAGATTCGGTCCGGGTCGTGATTGGAGTGCTTCGGCGCGGTGTCAAAGACGTTCTTACGCGCCGCCCGCGCGGCCAATGTGACGGCGGCTTTGTTCGGTTGCGGCATATGAACATATACGCGGGTCATGCTTTTTCAGCAGGCCGCGCCATAAGAAAACAGCGTTGAGTGAGAGGGTTTGTATCTGGAGCGGGCGAGGCGATTCGAACGCCCGACCCTAACCTTGGCAAGGTTATGCTCTACCCCTGAGCTACGCCCGCATCAGATACATATTTGGTCCGGAGACCTCTCAATGGAGCGGGCGAGGCGATTCGAACGCCCGACCCTAACCTTGGCAAGGTTATGCTCTACCCCTGAGCTACGCCCGCGCCGTTGAGTGAGGCGTGAAGTATTAATTCTGGCGGAAAGCTGCAAGGGGAAAAACGCGACTTTTGCAAAAAATCTTCTCGTGCGGAGGAAATCCAGACAGACTTGACCTTGCGTAGCAGCAGCCCGGTTCAACTGGACCGGTCGAGATTCCGCGTTAAGCTTCGCCCAGAGCTTAGGAATATTAATAGACGGAGCCACCCATGCTGACAATTACACCGGTTTATGCGGCATTAGCCGCCTTTTTGTATCTGGCGCTGAGCCTTCGGGTCATTGGCCACCGACGAGGCGAAAAGGTTTCCTACGGGGATGGTGGCAAGGGTCAAATGATCAAGGCTATCCGAACTCATGGCAATTTCGCCGAATACGCGCCGTTTGCGCTGTTATTGATGGCAATGGTTGAATTGCAGGGCGCCAGCGGGTTGCTGTTGAACCTGTTGGGATTGGCCTTGCTGGGTGGTCGCCTGCTTCATGCATATGGGTTTGGCAGGTCTCCGCAGATCGTTATCCTCAGGCAAATCGGAATGCTGCTGACATTTGGTTCAATCCTCGTAGCTGCAATAGCCAATATTGTGCTGGCGGTGTGAGCGCGGTGGGTCGCTCACGCCGAAAAAGGCCACCGTTTTACCCAAATTCAATTATTAACTAACTGTCAACATTATCTCAGGCGCTTGATTTTGGGTATCTGCTGCCACTGCTCAAGAAGGACAGGTGAATAATATGAAACGGTTCTTGTTACTTTCGCGTGTAGTTGCGACAGCATTTCTGCTGCTTGGCGCTGTAAGCTTTGTGGCAGTTGTTGCCGCACCTGATATGGCCATCGCCAAAAATGGTGGCGGCAAAGGTAATGGCGGTGGCAAAGGCAATGGCGGTGGCAAAGGCAATGGTGGTGGAAATGGGAACGGCGCGGATAAGTCTGGCGACAAGTCTTCACAGGTGAAAGGTGGCAAGTCCTTGGGTAAAAAGGGGACGGGCAAAGGGTTGCTCGCCAGTCTTGGCCTGAAAAAGCAAAAAACTGCCAAAACGGGCGCTACGACTCAAAAGAAAAACGGGCTGGTCGCTTCGATTGGTAATCTGGTCAGGGGCAATAAGAAACCTGCCAAGATGACCAAAGTTACCACTGCTGTCGTTGATGAGAAGCCGGTTCACCCCAACAAGCACGGCAAAATTGCATCGGAGCTTAAAGGTCTGAACGCGGCCCATGCCAGCCAAACGGCTCTCATGAATGCGTCCCCGAACAGTATGCCAGGAAAGCTGTACTCTTATCAGCAGAACATCCTTGGTCATACCGACGCGACGACAGATCTGCAGGATAAGAACGACGAACTGGAAGACCTGCATGAACTGACCGCAGAAGAGATCGAAGAGGCCTATGAGCCGACCGAGGACGAGCTTGCCGAGGGCATCACCGCTCAGGACAAGTACGACGACGCGGTCGAAGAGGCTGAGCTGGCTGTAGAGGAGGCCGAGACAAACCTGGCCGGATCATCTGACCCGCAAGAGGCTCTGGATACTCTGACCGGCGGTCGCGAGTTGTCTGACGACGCCCTGAACGAGCTGCACGACCTGCTGGGTCTGCCGGCGCTTGCGGATTATGATGTTTCTGATGATGAAACAGAAAAGGCATTGGTCGAAGATGAGGTTGAAGAAGAAACCGTAGACGGCTGAACCTTAACCCAATGAGATGGAAAAGGCGCGCCCCAGAGGCGCGCCTTTTTTTGCTATTCCAGCTCGATCAGCAGGTCCTTGGCGTCAATTTGACCGCCTGGCTGAACGTGGATGGCTTTGACTACGGCGTCCCTTTCGGCGTGAATGCCAGTCTCCATCTTCATGGCCTCGATGGTCAAAAGCATATCGCCTTCTTTGACCTCTTGTCCCGCAGTAACCGCAACGGTTGCCACGACACCCGGCATCGGTGCGCCGATATGTGCGAGGTTGCCGATTTCTGCTTTGGGTCGGGCCTGCGTGGTTGATGTCACCAAACGGTTTGGCACCCGGATCACACGGGGCTGACCGTTCAGTTCAAAGAACACTTTGACCTCACCATTTTCATCGGTTTCACCGATGGCCTGACAGCGAATTTCCAGAGTCTTGCCGGGATCGATTTCCGCGGCGATCTCTTCGCCGGGCTCCATTCCATAGAAGAATGTGCGCGTGGGCAGGGTGCGGACGGGGCCATAGATCCGATGGCGACCCATGTAATCAAGGAACACCTTGGGATACATCAGGTATCCGTTCAGATCCTCGTCGTCGACCTCTTTGCCGTCCAGTTGTTTGGATAGCTCGGCGCGCGTTTCCTCCAGATCGACCGGGGGTACGTCTTTGCCGGGGCGGTCAGTGTTGGGGCTTTCGCCCTTAAGCGCCTTGCTGATGATCGCATCAGGGAACCCGCCCGGAGGCTGCCCCAGATTGCCGCGCATCATGTCGATGACCGAATCCGGGAAGGCCACATCCGAGTCCGGGTTTTCGACATCGGCGCGCGTCAGCCCCTGGCTGACCATCATCAGCGCCATGTCGCCAACCACTTTGGACGAAGGCGTGACTTTGACGATATCGCCGAACATCTGGTTCACGTCCGCATACATCTGCGCCACTTCATGCCAACGCTCTTCCAGGCCAAGGCTGCGCGCCTGAGCCTTGAGGTTGGTGAACTGGCCACCGGGCATCTCGTGCAGATATACCTCGGATGCAGGGGCCTGCAGGCTGGATTCAAAGGCCGCATACTGGCCTCGGACCACCTCGAAATAGTCGCTGATTTCGCGGATGGCCTTGATGTCCAGACCGGTGTCGCGTTCCGTATGGCGCAGCGCTTCGACCACAGTGCCCAATGTCGCCTGAGAAGTGTTGCCACTGAAGCTGTCCATCGCGCAATCCACTGCGTCCACACCCGCCTCGGAGGCGGCCAGAATGGTGGCGCTGGCGATACCGGCAGTGTCGTGCGTGTGGAAGTGGATTGGCAACCCGACCTCTTCTTTCAGCGCACGGATCAAAATCTTGGCCGAGGCTGGTTTCAGCAGGCCGGCCATGTCTTTCAGGCCCAGAATATGAGCCCCGGCATCGCGCAGCTCTTTCGCCATGCCAACATAGTATTTTAGGTCATATTTGGCACGGTTCGGGTCCAGAATATCGCCAGTATAGCAAACGGTGCCTTCACAGATTTTACCGTTCTCGACCACCGCATCCATCGCGACACGCATATTTTCGACCCAGTTGAGAGAGTCGAAGACGCGGAACACGTCGATATTTTCTGACGCCTGACGAACGAATTCCTGCACCACGTTGTCGGGGTAATTGGTGTATCCAACCCCGTTTGCGCCGCGCAAAAGCATCTGGGTCATCAGGTTCGGCATCACCTCGCGCAGGTCACGCAGACGTTGCCACGGACATTCCTGCAAGAACCGATAAGCCACATCGAAAGTGGCGCCGCCCCAGCATTCGACGCTGAACAGCTGCGGCAGGTTGGCCGCATAGCTCGGGGCCACTTTGATCATGTCGATCGACCGCATCCGCGTCGCCAGCAGCGACTGGTGCCCGTCGCGCATCGTGGTGTCGGTGATCAGCAACTGGCGCTGAGCCTTCATCCAATCGGCCACCGCCTGCGGGCCCTTTTGTTCTAGCAGATTGCGGGTGCCCATCTGCGGTTCACTTTTCAGAGCCGGGGCCTTGGCCTCTTTCAGATCGGTACGCGGTTCGGGACGATCCTTGGTTTCGGGATGCCCATTCACGGTGATATCCGCAATATAGGTTAGAACCTTGGTGCCCCTGTCACGGCGTCGTTTAAAGGTGAACAGCTCGGGCGTCGTGTCAATGAACTTGGTGGTGTATTCATTCGACAGGAAGGTCGGGTGTTTCAGCAGGTTGATGACAAAGTCGATATTGGTGCTGACGCCACGAATACGGAACTCGCGCAGCGCTCGGTCCATTCGCGAAATCGCGGCCTGTGGCGTCGGGGCCCAGGCCGTGACCTTGGTCAGCAGCGAGTCGTAGTACCGCGTGATTACACCGCCCGCATAGGCCGTGCCGCCATCTAGGCGAATGCCCATGCCAGTAGCCGAGCGGTATGCGGTGATGCGACCGTAGTCGGGAATGAAGTTGTTCTGCGGGTCTTCGGTTGTGATCCGGGTCTGAAGGGCATGACCGTTCAGGTGCACATCCGCTTGGCTGGCGGCGCCGGTGGCTTCGGCCAACGATTTACCCTCGGCGATCAGGATCTGTGCCTGCACAATGTCGATACCTGTGACTTCTTCGGTGACGGTATGTTCCACCTGAACGCGCGGGTTCACCTCGATGAAGTAGAATTTGCTGGTTTCCATATCCATCAGGAACTCGACGGTGCCTGCGCATTCATAATTTACATGGGCGCAAATCTTGCGGCCCAGTTCGCAGATTTCCGCGCGTTGTTCTTCGCTGAGATACGGGGCAGGCGCGCGTTCCACGACTTTCTGATTACGGCGCTGGACCGAGCAGTCGCGCTCATACAGGTGGTAAATTTCGCCATGTTTGTCGCCCAGAATCTGCACCTCGACATGGCGGGCGCGGATAATCATTTTTTCCAAATAGCCCTCGCCATTGCCAAAGGCAGCCTCGGCTTCACGGCGGCCTTCCAGGACTTTTTCTTCCAGTTCGTCCTCGGATTCGATTGGGCGCATGCCGCGGCCACCTCCGCCCCAGGATGCTTTGAGCATCAGGGGATATCCGATCTCTTTGGCTTGTGACCGGATCGCGTCCATATCGTCGCCCAGCACTTCGGTCGCTGGGATCACCGGAACTCCGGCGGCGATGGCCACGCGGCGGGCGCTGGCCTTGTCGCCCAATGCGCGCATGGTTTCGGCCTTTGGTCCAATGAAGGTGATCCCGTTCTGGACGCAGGCATCCACGAAATCTGGGTTTTCCGACAACAAGCCATAGCCCGGGTGGATGGCATCCGCACCACATTCCTTGGCCACGCGAATAATCTCGTCAATGCTGAGGTAAGCGGCAACCGGCCCCATCCCCTCGCCGATGCGATAGGCCTCGTCCGCCTTGAAACGGTGCAAGCCAAGCTTGTCCTCTTCCGCATATACGGCGACTGTGCGTTTGCCCATCTCATTCGCAGCGCGCATCACGCGAATAGCAATCTCGCCGCGGTTGGCGATCAGGATCTTGTCGAAATGTGTCATATCAGGTCCCGGTCCTGTTTGTTTGGCGAACTTCTAGGCGAACAATACGCGCAGGTATATCGGTGATTTGGGTAGAACCGGCATGTTAACGCTCGCAAACGCCTCCTGTTGGTGAATGCTTGATAGCCTTGCTGCGCTGCGGCATCAAGACTGGTGAATTGCGGCGTGATTTGGCGTGTTCATTAAAGACTTTTTGGCCACGGTCGGCAGGTGCTTTCCCAAGTTTCGACATAGCAGGCAAGTTGCGCGCATGGTCGTGCCGGGTGCCGAGCCGATTGACTTCAAGCACGTTGGGAATGAAAGGCCTGACCGTGTCCGGTTATCGTGGATGTGCAGCCCCGAGAGTTTTGGGCAGATCGTTTGCGTACCGCTTGCCTCAAATCATTGCGTCACTTCTTTATCCGATCCTCTGAAAGATCACCGACCGTTTATGAGTCTGGGGATTGTGCCGCTCAAAAGCGATAGGGCTGGCTAGGACGGTTGGCAAGATCGCGATGTGGCCAAGATCTTGGAGAAAGCTAACAAGTATAGAAGTGGCTACCTTGCCCGCGCAGTCAGGCGCCGGGTAACTGGAGTTTTTGCTAAGTATTAGCTAGAGCTTCACGCCGCCGCGACTGGGCCTGAAGTCCGAACCTTTTGGCCGTTGCTATCAGCGGACCCGGTTTCGGTTGGCGTTCCCTTGGCGACTTGCACCTGATTGCGTCCTTTGTCTTTTGCCATATACAGCGCGTCATCGGCGGCGCGCATCAAATCTTGCGGCATGGTTCCATGCGCCGGGTAATGCGATACACCAACCGAAATCGTTATTCGCGGCAGCGACTTGTCACCGTATCGGACCGAGACCGCTTCGACCGACTGCCGTAATTTCTCGGCACGGCTCACCGCGTCATCCGGGGTGTTGTCCGGCAAGATCAGCATGAATTCCTCACCACCAATACGGCAGGCAACCTCGTCCCGGTCACAGCCCTGTTCCAAGGCGGCTCCGACTGCGCGCAGCACCATGTCGCCTGCATCATGGCCATGAGTGTCGTTGAACTTCTTGAAATGATCGACATCAACGGCGATCAGGCTCAGCGGTACACCGGTCTGTTGACTGCGTGAAATAGACTTGCGCAGGGTTTCCGTCATATGACGACGGTTGAACAGTCCGGTCAAAGGATCACGCACGGACTGGTCGTGCAGCTGATCGCGCATCCTCACATTTGCAATGGCCATGCTGATCTGTTCAGCGCAGAGCTGCGCCAGTTTCCTGCTGACGTGAAACTCTTCTTCGCAGTTTTCATGTGCCCGAAGATGCAACAATCCAACCGTCTCGCCATGAGCCAGAATCGGAAAGCAGAAATATTGGCGCCCGTCATGCGGTTCAGCATGCTCGCAGATGAAATCAATCTCGGAGGCGCCGAATTCATAGGTACGCCCCCGGCGCAGACCCCAGCACCCCTCGGGGTGGATATGCGCTTTATGGGTGCCGCCGTTCCAGCTGGCACATCCATCCAGCACATCGCGCGAGTTCGAGTAGACGTAAACGCTGCCCTCTGCTTCGGGCAGGATATGGGTCATAAAACGTGAGACCATGTCGAACAGCTCATCCAGAGAACGGCTGGATTGCAGCCACTCGTTCAGCTCTCCCAGCAGCCGCACCTCACGCGCCAGCCGCAACTGGTCAGCCATCAGATCACGCTCTTTCTCGGATTGTTTGTGCAAAGAGCGCAGTTGCGCCCGGTTGGTCCTGTAGGTCACCAATGACACCATCGCCAGCGCCAACAGGGCCACACCGCTTAGAACGATCAGCGAAATTCTCAGCCGGGTTATGAAGGTCGCCCGCAAATCCGAGATATCGGTAAAAAACTCTATCGCACCGATGAAGCGACCGTTTTTTGTAACCGGCATAAAGACTTTGACTATGTGATGCGCACTGGAGTTCTGAATGTTGCCTGTGTGCAAGTCCAGGCCGTCAATCTCGGATAGGGGCACAACCTCTTGTAAATAGTACACCATTCCCCGGGCAACATCGGCGCGAAAGAACGCGCTGTCTTCGCGCAGGCCGACCTCACCTTGACGAGTGGACCAGACCACGCGTCCACTCGTGTCGAACAACCTGAACCGGTAGACATCCGATGCTTCGGGCATCGAAGTCAGAAACTCTGCGTCATGCCCGTCTATATGGCCGGTTCGCAGCGTTGTTTCGGGGTCTTCAAGGTGCAAAACAACCCTGCGTTTCCACAATTCTGACTGCTTGAGGATATCTGTCCGCAGCATCCGTTCCACCAAGGGCGCAGGGAGCCTATAGACACCCCAGCCCGCTCCAATGGCGAGGCTGATCAGCAATAGGGTGATCCCGGTCCATTTGAGTCGATGATTGATCGCCCCCCGCTCAGCCAATGCCATATCCATATGCTCCCAAACCTTTGAGCCAAGCATCTGACCTAAGGCTTTACAGAGAGTTAATGGCATCAGTCGAACACCGCTTCATTTGGTTAGAATTGAACGCAAGGAAAATCTTAAAAGCTTGTGAACAAGCCGTGAACAAAGCCTTTCCCTTTGCGCCCATCCGGCGTAGTTTGAGAGTATGAGCAGTTTTGACGAAATGGACGCCTTCGAGGGCGCATCGCTGTCGGCGCGGGCGATGCCTGCGGTGGCTGCCGACTATTTGAACGACCTCAACCCGGCACAGCGCGAAGCGGTCGAGCGGCTGGACGGTCCGGTTTTGATGCTGGCAGGTGCCGGCACGGGCAAGACCAAGGCACTGACCGCGCGGATCACCCATCTGCTCAGATCGCATCGGGTACGCGAGAACGAGATTTTGGCCGTGACCTTCACCAACAAGGCCGCGCGCGAGATGAAAGAACGGGTCGGGCGCATGCTGGGCCGACCTGCCGAAGGGATGCCGTGGCTGGGAACGTTCCACGCGATCTGCGTCAAACTGTTGCGCCGCCATGCCGAACTGGCGGGCCTCAAGTCGAATTTTACCATTTTGGATACGGATGACCAAAAGCGCTTGCTCAAGCAACTGACTCAGGCAGCCAATATCGACGACAAACGCTGGCCTGCGCGGATGCTGGCCGGGATCATTGATGACTGGAAAAACCGCGCGCTAACACCAGATAGAGTGCCTGCTGCGGATGCCGGAGCTTATAATAACAAAGGCATTGAGCTTTATGCCCAATACCAGACCCGCCTGCGTGAGCTGAATGCGGTGGATTTCGGCGATCTGCTGTTGCACGTGGTGACGATCTTTCAAACCCACCCGGATGTGCTGGAGCAATACCAACGCTGGTTCCGCTACATCCTTGTCGACGAGTATCAGGATACCAATGTCGCCCAATATCTCTGGCTGCGTCTGCTGGCCGGGGGGCATAAGAATATCTGCTGTGTTGGCGATGACGATCAGTCGATCTATGGCTGGCGCGGGGCTGAGGTGGGTAACATCCTGCGGTTTGAAAAGGATTTCCCCGGCGCTTTCGTGGTGCGGTTGGAGCAGAACTATCGCTCGACCCCGCATATTCTGGCGGCGGCTTCGAACGTTATTCGGGGCAATGAAAGCCGGTTGGGCAAAGAGCTTTGGACCGACAGAGAAGAGGGTGAAAAGGTTCGCCTGATTGGACATTGGGATGGTGAGGAAGAGGCGCGTTGGATCGGAGAAGAGATCGACGCGATGCAGGGCGGGACGCGTGGCGTGCGCCCGATGAACTTGGACGAAATGGCTATCCTCGTGCGCGCGTCGCACCAGATGCGCGCGTTCGAGGATAGGTTTCTGACCATTGGGATGCCCTACAAGGTGATTGGCGGGCCGCGGTTTTATGAGCGGATGGAGATTCGCGATGCCATGGCCTATTTCCGGCTGGTGGTCAGCCCCGAGGATGATTTGGCGTTTGAGAGGATCGTTAACACGCCCAAGCGCGGCCTTGGTGACAAGGCGCAGCAGACCATTCAGGTGGTGGCGCGTGAAAACGGGGTGTCCCTGGTCGAAGGGGCGCGGATCGTGGTCGAACAGGGGCTGATCAAGGGCAAGGGTGGCAAGGCGCTGCGCGAGTTGACCGACGGGCTGGCTCGGTGGAATGCGATGACACGCGGACCACGGATCGAAGTGGATGATGACACCGTCATTGATGACGGGGTGTCTCCGATCCGCTATGGCGCGCCCGAGCACACGCATATCGAACTGGCGCAGATCGTGCTGGACGAGTCCGGCTATACCGCCCATTGGCAGAATGAGAAAACGCCCGAGGCGCCGGGGCGGCTGGAAAACCTCAAGGAACTGGTCAACCAGTTGGACAATTTCGAGAACCTGCAAGGGTTTTTGGAACATGTCAGCCTAGTCATGGACAATGAAAAGGAAACGGATGGGGCAAAGGTCTCGATCATGACTCTGCATGCGGCCAAGGGGCTGGAGTTTCCCGCCGTGTTCCTGCCGGGTTGGGAGGACGGGTTGTTCCCGTCGCAGCGGTCGATGGACGAAACCGGAATTAAGGGGCTCGAAGAGGAACGGCGTCTAGCCTATGTGGGCATCACCCGTGCCGAAGAGGTCTGTACGATTTCCTTTGCCGCCAACCGCCGGGTGTTCGGGCAATGGCAGAATTCGATGCCATCACGGTTTATTGACGAACTGCCCGAGGAGCATGTCGAGGTTCTGACGCCTCCGGGGCTCTATGGCGGGGGGCAGCCGTCGGCCGGGATCGAAACCCGCGCGGCTGAGGCAAATGTCTATAACTCACCCGGCTGGAAACGGCTGCAGGCGCGGCAGGGACAATATGGCATGTCGCAACCGCGCGAAACCCGCAACACGGTGATCGACGCAACCGCGGTGGCAAGTTTCACACTGGGTGAACGGGTGTTTCACAAGAAATTCGGCTATGGCGCTGTGGAGGGCATCGAGGGCGACAAGGTTGAGGTCGCGTTCGACAAGGCGGGCACCAAGAAGGTTGTTGCCCAGTATCTTTTTCCGAAGGACGACGTTCCGTTTTAACCAAAAGGAATGCGCCTGACGGCGCATGCTCAATGTTTTGAAAGGCGCCTGGGTGGGCGCCTTTTTCTTTGGGGGAAACGAAAAACGGCGGTTCCCAGGGAGGAGGAAGGAAACCGCCGTTCTTTTCAACACCAAGGCAGGGAGGAGGAGAGCCCCGATGTATCCGAACCCGGGTTTGATCCCGGTATGAGGAAGACGCGGCGACGTCAGGGAGGAGGAGAGACGTCGCCGCGTACTTTCAACATCAGGGCAGGGAGGAGGAGAGCCCCGATGTATCTGCTTCCGGCGTTCAGGGCCGGTATAAAGGGCGGCAACGTCAGGGAGGAGGAGAGACGTTGCCGCAGATTACAGACCCAAGGGAGGAGTAGGGTCTGATCTCTGTATTGCTGTGCGCTTAACGCGCGAATTGTTCTTCTGCGGCCTGCATTGCCAGCCGACGGATCATTGAGCGGTGCAGGCCCAGATCGGCCAACTCGCGATCGGACAGCTCGGACAGTTCGTTAACCGTCTGGCGGTAGGCCCGATAGCGTGCAAACCGGGTCTTTGCGGTTTCGATCATCGAAGCCAGGCCGAATGCCGGAGCGCTTCTCAGAGCGGTTTGTTGTGTTGCTACACCCATCTGCGTAACCCGTTTCGTATGTTGGTGCCGAAGTGTTTCGGCGTTTGCTTGAGGATGAAAATAAGCAAATGCTGCGATTGCACAATGGTTGACGTCGTCAATGCTGCTATGCAGCAAATGCATGGATATCAAAGAGTTGAATGTTGGCAATCGAATATGCCTTAAAAATATGGGTTTGAGTTGCGCCAAGGGTGTCGCTTCTAATGCGGTTCCACTGAAAACCATAGGATCGTGACGTAAGGTCCGATTGCTTCGGTACGGTTATCGAAGAAGCCGAATGGCTGTGGTCGTGCGTATATGGGAAATCGTGGGTTCAGGTGGTTTTTAGTAACTTGGGAGTGCGTGGGAACCGAGCCACCTTTGTTGATTCGTAGTTTGGAATGGAGGATTTGCTGGCTCTATCTACAGGGAATCGATGAAAGTGAAAAAAGTTGGGAATTCATGGGACGCTTATAATTTCTCTGATTTGTCTATATATGGTTGCTTTTAGGTGGTTGTGTTCTAATTCTGGTGTGTAAATAGAGTTTCCATTCATTTTCTTATCGAGTACATTGTGAATTGGGACGTGAATGTGAGAAATTTTCTGTTGATTTCCATGAATTCCCATGTCATCCCTTAGTTATCCGATGAGGACGAGGCACATGGGGCGCTAAACGACCCCGAACCAATAAAATCAGGTTTCATACAGGCATCTCGCTTTCATCAATCAAGAGATCCGGCGCGCGGGCGAGCAGACATCCCCCCAGGTGGCGCGCGCAGCTGGACATCCCGCAAAGCGGGTCAATGCGGCGGGTTGATCAGTGGCAGCAGATCAACCCGCCGTTTTAATTCTGGGGGGAGTGAGAATTTCAAGTGGGGCGCAAGCGAAAGGGACAGTCGTCTTGGCGCGCAGGTTTAGAGGTGAAAGCCACCATAAGGTGGACACGAAGGGCAGGGTCTCGATCCCGGCCTCGTTTCGCCGTGTGCTTGAAGCTTCTGATCCCAACTGGCAGCCCGGTGACAATCCCGAACTTGTAATTGTTTATGGCGACCACCGGCGCAAATTCCTTGAATGCTATACCATGCAGGCGATTGACGAAGTTGACGCCAAGATTGATGCGCTTCCACGGGGTTCAATGCAGCGGAAGACATTGCAGCGCATGTTCCACGGACAATCCTTTCCGACAAACGTGGATGAGACCGGGCGTCTGGTTCTACCCGCCAAGCTGCGCAGCAAGATTGACCTAGAGGGTGAAGCCTTCTTTATTGCCGCTGGGGACACGTTCCAGATCTGGAAGCCTGAAACCTACGAGTCTGATGAATTGGCGGCGGCCGAAGAATGGCTGGATGATCAGCCCGAAGATTTTGACCCTCTGGTGTTCCTAGATGGCGTCGGGGACGCGTGACGGCATGGCCGGTGCGCAACCCTCTTCTGACAAACCACATATTCCGGTATTATTGCGCCCTTTGCTGGCTGCGGTCTCTCCGGTGTCGGGTGTTTGGTTGGACGGAACCTTTGGTGCCGGGGGATATACCCGTGGCCTGCTCGAGGCAGGCGCGGACAAGGTCGTCGGCGTTGATCGTGATCCGCTGGCCTTTGAAATGGCTACGGACTGGGCCAAGGGTTATGGCGATCGGCTGGTGATGCAGCCCGGCGTCTTTTCGCGTCTGGACGAATACGCGCAGGACTTGGACGGGGTGGTGCTGGACCTTGGGGTTTCCTCCATGCAGCTGGATTTGGCCGAGCGTGGCTTTTCCTTTATGAAGGACGGCCCGCTGGACATGCGTATGAGCCAGGACGGCGAAAGCGCGGCTGATCTGGTCAACACCGCAAGCGAAGCGCAGCTCGCCGACATCCTGTTTCACTATGGTGAAGAACGCGCCAGCAGGCGAATTGCCAGGGCTATCGTCAAGGCGCGGGCTGAAGAGCCGATCACAACCACCTTGCGGTTGGTGGGGCTGATCGAATCCTGCCTGCCCCGGCCAAAACCCGGCCAATCGCATCCAGCCACACGCAGTTTTCAGGGGCTGCGCATCGCGGTGAATGCTGAATATGAAGAATTGTTCCAGGGCCTCATGGCCGCTGAACGCGCGCTGAAACCGGGTGGGCAGCTGGCTGTTGTTACGTTTCATTCGATCGAAGACCGCATGGTCAAGCGGTTCTTTCAGTCGCGGGCGGGCAAAACCGGCCGGGCCAATCGCTATGCGCCCGAAATTGAGCAGGACCTGCCGCAATTTACGCTTAAAACCCGTAAGGCGGTGGGGCCGGACGATCAGGAATTGCAGGAAAATCCGCGTTCGCGCTCAGCCAAGCTGCGTGTTGCGGTGCGCACCGAGGCTCCGGCAGGGGAAATTGAAGCCCGCGCCATTGGGATGCCGCAACTAGGGGGAAGGGCAAAATGAAGAGTGTATTGTATGTGTTGACTGCCTTGGCCGTGTTCGGGGTGGCCCTTTGGGCGTATCAAGAGAACTACCGCACCCAGCAAGTTGTGAAAGAAACGCAAACACTGCAACGAGAGATCGGCGTGGCGCAGGTCCGACTGGCCGTTCTGAATGCGGAATGGGCTTATTTGAACCGTCCTGATCGTCTTCGAGAGCTGGCGGATCTGAATTTTGAACGTCTCGGCCTGCTGCCCTTGCGAGCAGAGCAGTTCGGACGCGCGGATCAGGTTGCCTATGCCGAGGATCCGGATCTTCCGATTGTCGATCCCATCGAATTGCAGGCGATAACCAACATTAAGGCGTTGGGAGAGGTGCAGTTCCCATGACGCGCACGCCCCTCCGCCCTCTGGCCCGTGTCCTGGATGCGCGCGCACGCGGTGACAACCCCAAGGTTATCGAGCGCGAAAACATCCAGAAGCGCCACGAAGATATGAAGGACAGAGCCCGCGCTCGGGCCGAGGGCCGTTTGCTGGTGCTGGGTCTTTTCTTCTTTTGCGCCTTCTCGGTGGTTGGTGTTCGGATGGGGATGCTTGCGACATCCGAGGCGCAAGAGCCCTTGGCCAACGCTCCCGGTGCCACAATCGCGATGCAGCGCGCCAATATTGTTGACCGCGAAGGGCGCATTCTGGCGACCAACCTGGACACCTATTCCGTCTATGCCCAGCCGCCGTTGATGATCGATCCGATTGCCGCCGCGGATCAACTGGTGGCAATCTTCCCGGATTTGGAAAAAGACCGTCTGATCAAGGATTTCACTGGCAACCGCAAGTTCCTGTGGATCAAAAAGCGTATCTCGCCCGAGCAGAAGCAAGCCGTGCATGACATCGGTGATCCAGGTATTCTGTTTGGCCCCCGCGAAATGCGCCTTTACCCGAATGGCAAGCTGGCAGCACATATCCTTGGCGGGTCAGGTTTTGGGCGTGAAGGAGTGAGCGCTGCCGAGGTGATAGGCGTGGCCGGGATTGAAAAGCAGTTTGACGATTATCTGCGGGACCCTGCCAACGGAAACAAGCCGCTGCAACTCTCGCTGGATCTGACTGTACAGGCCGCTGTCGAACAGGTGCTTTTTGGTGGCATGAAGATCATGAACGCCAAAGGCGCCTCAGCCGTTTTGATGGATGCGCATACGGGCGAGGTCATCTCGGCGGCGTCGCTGCCATCCTTTGATCCTAATGATCGCCCGCGCCCCCCGACGTCGGGGTTTGACCCTTCGGACAGCCCCTTGTTCAACCGCTATGTGCAGGGCGTGTACGAGTTGGGATCGGTGTTCAAGATATTCACCGCCGCGCAGGCAATTCAGCTTGGTCTGGTGAATTCTGAAACGATCATCGACACCTCGGGTCCGATGAAAATCGGTCGTTTTCCGATTGGTGAGTTCAACGGCAAGAATTACGGCAAGATCAGCGTGGCGGATGTGATCGTCCACAGCTCGAACCGGGGTACTGGGCGTCTGGCGCTGCAAATTGGCGCGCAGCGGCAACAGGAATTCCTGCGTTCGCTGGGCATGTTCGAACCCACCCCGTTCGAGATTGTCGAAGCAAAAGGTGGCGAACCGCTCAAGCCCAAGAAATGGGGTGAGCTGAGCACCGTGACCATTTCTTATGGCCATGGCTTGTCGACCAGCCCGATGCATCTGGCTGCGGGGTATGCGGCGATTGCCAATGGCGGATACTATGTCAGCCCGACCATTTTGCGCCGGAGCGGGTCACAATATGGCCCGCGCGTGATGTCTCTGGGGGCTGCGACGCAGGCACAGAAGATGCTGCGCAAGGTTGTCACCGATGGCACGGCCAGCTTTGGCGATGTCGCCGGGTATGACGTGGCGGGCAAAACCGGTACCGCAGACAAACCCAAGCCGCGCGGCGGGTATTATGATGACAAGGTCATTGCCACATTCGCCACGATCTTCCCGGCTTATGATCCGAAATACGTGCTGATCGTCACGCTGGATGAACCGTCCATCGTGGCCTATGGCGAAAAGCGCCGGACGGCGGGGTGGACAGCCGTCCCTGTGGCCGCGGAATTGATCGGACGGATTGCCCCACTGCTGGGCCTGCGTCCCCGGCTTGAGCCTGAGGCGCGCGCTGCTATAACGCTGACCTCGAATTAGGCGTCCGGCGAAAGGTGGGTCATGGGCACTAGGACTAAGAAACTCAGCCAACTGGCCCTGACTGCGCGCGCAGGTGCGAACCCCGACATCACCGGGTTGGCCGTTGATAGCCGCGAGGTCAAAGACGGTTATCTGTTTGCGGCACTTCCGGGAACGCGGGTCCATGGCGCAGAGTTCATTCAATATGCTCTGCGCATGGGGGCCGCCGCAATCCTCACCGATGCCGAAGGGGCCGAGGTCGCAGCGGGCGTGCTTGCGGGGACGGATGCCGCGCTGGTGGTGGTTGAAGACCCAAGGCAGGCGCTGGCAGGATGCGCAGCACTGTGGTTCGGAAAGCAGCCTCAGACCATCGTGGCTGTGACGGGGACCAATGGTAAAACCTCTGTCGCGACCTTTGTCCGCCAAATCTGGATGGAACTGGGTCATGCCGCCGTCAACCTGGGCACAACCGGGGTCGAAGGCGCATGGACGGCCCCTTTGGCGCATACAACGCCCGAACCGATCACCCTGCATCGGTGTTTGGCCGAGGCGGCTGAGAATGGCGTGACGCATGCGGCGATGGAGGCATCCTCGCATGGTCTCGAGCAGCGCCGCCTCGACGGGGTACAGTTGGCGGCAGCGGGTTTCTCGAATTTCACCCAGGATCATCTGGATTATCACGAAACCTTCGAGGCGTATTTTGCCGCCAAAGCAGGACTTTTCGACCGCGTGTTGCCTCAGGACGGCACGGTTGTGGTCAACATGAGCGATCCAAAGGGTGGGCAGGTTCGTCGTATCGCTGAAACCCGTGGACAAAATGTGCTGACCGTTGGATTGGGTGATGCAGATCTGTGTCTGCTCAATCAGCGCTTTGATGCAACCGGGCAGGATCTGCGGTTTTCGTGGCAGGGTAAGGTTTATCAGACCCGATTGAACCTGATCGGTGGGTTCCAGGCTGAAAACATCCTGCTGGCATGTGGGCTGGTGATCGCTGGTGGCGAAGATCCCACGCGTGTTTTCGAGACCCTGCCGCATCTGACGACGGTCCGGGGACGGATGCAACTGGCTGCGACGCGTGAAAACGGGGCTGCTGTGTTTGTCGATTACGCCCATACGCCAGATGCTGTGGCCACGGCACTCAAGGCTTTGCGCCCTCATGTAATGGGCCGGCTGATTGCCGTCATCGGTGCCGGCGGAGATCGTGATGCGACCAAGCGCCCGCTGATGGGCAAGGCTGCGACCAATAACGCTGATGTGGTATTTGTCACCGACGACAATCCCCGCACCGAAGACCCGGCCACCATTCGTACTGCGGTGATGCTGGGCGCGCCCGAGGCGACCGAGGTGGGTGATCGTGCCGAAGCCATCCTGCGCGGCATAGATGCCCTGCAACCGGGTGATGCGCTGCTGATCGCCGGTAAAGGGCACGAGACAGGCCAGATCGTGGGCGATCAGGTTTTACCTTTCGACGACGTAGAACAGGCCAGCATCAGCGTGGCCGCCCTCGACGGGAGGGTGGCATGACGCTCTGGACTGCGGCCGAGGCCGCTGCGGCCACGGGTGGGCGTGCCACTGCTGATTGGCAAATCAATGGCGTATCCATCGACACCCGGACACTGCAGTCCGGCGACTTGTTTGTTGCTCTCAAAGCGGCACGCGACGGCCACGATTTTGTGGCGCAAGCTCTTGAGAAGGGCGCAGGCGCTGCGTTGGTGTCGCGGATTCCCGAAGGTGTTTCCTCGGATGCTCCTTTGTTGATCGTCGAAGATGTGCAGACCGGGCTTGAGGCGCTGGGGCAGGCGGCCCGCGCCCGGACAGAGGCGCGCGTGATTGGCGTGACCGGGAGTGTCGGCAAGACATCGACCAAGGAAATGCTGGCCAATATTCTGGAAACGCAGGGGAAGACCCATGCCAGCGTTGCCAGTTACAACAACCATTGGGGTGTGCCGCTGACGCTTGCCCGGATGCCGCGCGACACTGAATTTGCCGTGATAGAAATCGGGATGAACCACCCCGGAGAGATTGCTCCGCTGGCGCGTCAGGCCCGCCCGCATGTGGCCTTGGTTACCACCGTCGCGGCAGTCCATCTGGAAGCATTCGAGTCCGTCGCAGGTATAGCCCAAGAGAAAGCAGCGATATTTGAAGGGTTACTCCCAGGCGGCGCGGCCATCGTAAATGCGGATATCGAACATGCCGACATCCTGCGCCAATACGCAACTCAGGCTGGGGCAGGGATTGTCGACTTTGGACGCGCTGCGTCAGATTACGTGCTGACCGGAGTTGTGCAGAAACCGGACTCGGTCCATGCAACGGCCAGGGTCGACGGAAAAGCCATCTCCTTTGATGTGCAATCAGCAGGCACTCATTTTGCCATGAATGCACTTGGGGCATTGGCGGCCTGCGTTGAACTTGGTGTCGACCTGAACGAAGCCATCGCAGGCTTGGGCAACTGGTTGCCGGTAAAAGGTCGCGGCTTTCGCGAGCAGATTTCACTGGCGGATGGTGGTCAGGTCGAATTGCTGGACGACAGCTATAACGCCAATCCAACTTCGATGGAGGCTGCCTTGGAAGTTTTGGCCGCCTCACAGGGCAGGCGCCGGGTCGCATTTCTGGGTGATATGAAAGAGCTGGGCGCACAAGAGATCCCCATGCATGCAGCGATGGCAAATGTCGCGGCTATGACGCAGATGGATCAGGTTCACTGCATTGGCCCGCTTATGAAAGCGCTTTACGATGCGTTGCCAGCGGAAAAGCGCGGACTTTGGTTTGAGACCAGCGTTGAGATGGCTGAACGGCTGCCAGAGCTGATCTGCGCAGGCGACACTGTTCTTGCCAAAGGATCACTCAGCATGGCGCTGGCGCGAATTGTTGACGGTTTGCGGGAAATGGGGCAAGGGGACGCGCTTGAGCCATGATCGCCGCACGGGAAAGGTATTGATATGCTCTATTGGTTGACCGGCCTGTCGGACGGAGGGGATTTTTTCAATCTCTTCCGGTACATCACGTTCCGGGCGGGCGGTGCCTTTATGACAGCGCTGATTTTCGGGTTTATCTTTGGCAAACCGCTGATCAATGTTCTGCGCCGCAAGCAGGGCAAAGGGCAACCGATCCGGGATGATGGCCCCGAGGGGCACTTCTCCAAAGCGGGCACGCCGACCATGGGCGGCTTGCTGATCGTAGGCGCGCTTGTCACATCGACACTGGTTTGGGCACGGTGGGACAACCCCTATGTCTGGATGGTCTTATTCGTGACGCTGGCCTATGCCGCCATTGGGTTTGCAGATGACTATGCCAAGGTCTCCAAGCAAAACACCAAAGGTGTTTCGGGGAAAATGCGGTTAGGACTTGGTGTGGTTATCGCAGTTCTTGCGTCTATTTGGGCCACGATGCACCACCCTGAGGCGCTGCAGAATCAGCTTGCTGTGCCGGTATTCAAAGACACGCTGCTCAATCTGGGGATATTCTACATTCCCTTCGCGATTGTCGTGATCGTTGGGTCAGCAAATGCGGTGAACCTGACCGATGGGCTGGACGGGCTGGCGATCATGCCCGCAATGATCGCCGCATCGACCCTGGGGATTATCGCCTATGCAGTGGGCCGGGTCGACTTCACTGAGTATCTGGATGTGCATTACGTGCCCGGAACCGGCGAAATCTTTATTTTCACCTCGGCCCTGTTCGGTGCTGGCCTTGGGTTTCTATGGTATAACGCGCCGCCTGCGGCCGTGTTCATGGGCGATACTGGATCGCTTGCCTTGGGCGGCGCTTTGGGAGCGATTGCGGTGGCCACCAAACACGAATTGGTGTTGGCTGTCGTCGGAGGTCTGTTCGTGGTCGAAGCGCTGAGCGTGATCATCCAAGTGCTGTATTTCAAACGCACAGGTCGTCGCGTGTTTCTGATGGCCCCGATCCATCATCACTATGAGAAGAAGGGCTGGGCCGAGCCCACCATCGTGATCCGGTTCTGGATCATCTCACTGATCCTGGCGATGATTGGGCTTGCGACGCTGAAGGTCCGGTAGGCTCCCGCCAGGTTCGGAGGACAGCCGGCCCGCCGCCTCCTGTTGGGCCGGGCTCGCGCTGCGCACGAACCTGCTGTCGATCTTGCCAATGGCAGGTTCATCTGTGCAGTGTGTCGGCGCATTTGAAGTCGAAAGAAGGTGGGAAATATGATCCCGGTCAAAGGGTTTTCAGGACAGAAAGTTGCGGTTCTGGGGCTGGGTCGGTCTGGCCTGACCACGGCGCGCGCCTTGCGGGCCGGTAAGGCCGAACCCGTCTGCTGGGATGATAATCCGGCTGCACGCGCGGCGGCCGAAGCCGAAGGGTTCACATGCTGCGATCTAGGCCGTCACGGGGCGTTTGATGATGTCGCCACTCTGATCGTGTCGCCGGGGATCCCCCATCTGTACCCAGAGCCTAACCCGGTTGTGGCGGCCGCGCTTGAGGCCGGGGTACCGGTGGATAACGATATCGGTTTGTTTTTCCGCTCGTTCGCCGGGCCAGAATGGGACAATCTCGATACTCCGCCCCGCGTGGTCGCGGTGACCGGGTCGAACGGGAAATCAACCACCGCCGCACTTATCCATCATATCCTGACCGAAGCTGGCCGTGAGGCACAGCTGGCGGGGAATATCGGCCGAGGCGTATTGGACATTGATCCAGGGGGCAATGGCTCGGTCGTGGTGTTGGAGTTGTCGAGTTATCAGACAGAGCTTGCGCGGTCGCTGACACCTGATGTGGCCGTTTTCACCAATCTGTCACCGGATCATCTGGATCGTCACGGTGGCTTGGGGGGCTATTTCGCCGCCAAGCGCCGTCTGTTTGCCGAAGGTGGCCCTGACCGTGCCGTGATCGGCGTGGATGAAGACGAAGGCGCCTTTCTGGCTGGTCAGCTGGCCGAAGCGCCAACGGATGACCGGGTGATCCGTATCTCGGTTGCCCGCAAGTTGACCGGACCCGGATGGCAGGTATTTGCGCGCAAAGGGTTCCTGTCGGAATATCGCAAGGGGCGACAGGCGGGGTCGATTGACCTGCGCGAGATCAAAGGTCTGCCCGGTGCACACAATCACCAGAATGCCTGTGCCGCCTACGCCGCGTGCCGCGCGTTGGGGTTGGCCCCTCGGATCATTCAGGATGCGTTGCACAGCTATCCGGGCCTGCCGCATCGCAGTCAGATCATCGCCCAAGCGGATGGGGTCACCTATGTGAACGATTCAAAGGCGACCAATGTCGACAGCGCAGTAAAGGCGTTGAACGCGTTCAAGAAGGTCCGCTGGATCTGTGGCGGGCTTGAGAAAGAGGGCGGGTTGTCTGCACTCAACTCAGCCAGTGAACATGTGCTCAAGGCTTATGTGATCGGGCGCGAAGCTGCCGGATTTGCAATGCAGTTACAGGCAGATACCGTGGTTTGCACCACAATGGCAGAAGCCGTTGAACAGGCAATAAACGACGCGCAGTCGGGCGAGACGATTTTGCTGGCCCCCGCCGCAGCCAGTTTTGATCAATATGACAATTTCGAACAACGCGGTGAGGATTTTGCAGAACAGGTTCGTAAACGGCTTTAGGACACGCCATTTGCAATAGATCGCCGGTTGGGCCAAGCTGAGATGCTATCAGCTTGACGCGCCATATTTTTTGGTTTTGCTACCCGTCAAATTCAACACGAGGTTATGACTATGCCATATCGTAAGTTTTCCCTGATCTTGCCTGCCATTCTGATTGCGGGTGCCTGCACCAACACTGGCGCAAACTACCAGCCGATCATCGATGGTCCGGTTGGCCCTAATTACAACGTTGATCTTCAGCAGTGCCAACAGCTTGCGGCATCGCAGGCATCTGTTGATGGCACCACGGCCGGGAATGCAGCCATCGGCGCCGTTGGCGCAGCCGCAGTGACCGGGATCGTACAGGACAGCAGCGATAATCTGGGCCGTGCTGCAGTTGCAGGTGCGTTGGTTGGCGCCGGTGCGGATGTGATCAACAAGAACCAGAACAAAGAAGTGTTGGTGCGTAACTGCATGCGCGGCCGTGGGTACAACGTCGTCGGCTAGTGCCGCGCAAATACCGTGTCGGCTAACCACGGCTGGCGATTGCAGTTCCAGTGGCATAGCCTGAGGACCATGCCCATTGGAAATTGTACCCGCCCAGCCAACCGGTGACATCCACCGCTTCACCTATCGCA
Organism: Ruegeria sp. CDSA221; assembly: GCF_059611825.1. Taxonomy (NCBI): domain Bacteria; kingdom Pseudomonadati; phylum Pseudomonadota; class Alphaproteobacteria; order Rhodobacterales; family Roseobacteraceae; genus Ruegeria; species Ruegeria sp. CDSA221. The sequence continues at coordinate 155,939 of NZ_JBXWPK010000005.1, read as the reverse complement.
TAGAGGCCGGGGACATCCCTGGCCTCCATCGTTTTTGACGACAGATCATCGGTGTCGATGCCGCCCAGCGTGACCTCGGCGGTGCGATAGCCTTCGGTCCCGGACGGGGTCAGATGCCAGTTCGACAGGGCCTCGACCAGGTCCGAAAGGGCAGTGTCCGATTGATCAGCCAGATTGCCGGTCATAGGGATCTGCTGGCTGAGGTGATCCACCAGACGCGCGGGCAGGTGTCGGGAAAGTTCAGTAGTCAGGGCTTTGCGTCCGCTGTTTTGGCGCTGATCTCGCAGCAGGTCGAACAGTGGCATATCCTGGATGAGGTTGACCCGGATCGCCTCACCCTCGCGCCAGTATGAGGATAGTTGCAGCGCAGCTGGTCCGCTGAGGCCGCGATGTGTGAAAAGCAAAGCCTCGTCAAAGCTGGTCCGGTCGTTCGACAGCCGCGTCGGCAGCGAGACGCCGGACAACTCGCTGAACTTGCCGTCGGAAAAGGTGAACGGAACCAGCGCCGCACGCGTTTCGGTGAGCGACAGTCCAAACTGCTGCGCAATGTCATAGGCCAGACCCGTCGCCCCCATTTTAGGGATCGACTTGCCACCCGTGGCCAGTACCAGATTGGTGCAGGTCAGGGCATGACGCTGCCCCTCGCGTTCAACCGTCAGCGCGAAACCAGTGTCGGTTTTGCGCAGGTCCTTCATCTCGGTCCTTACCCAGAGCTCGGCCCCGGCGCGCTCTATTTCATCCAGCAACATTTGGATGATCTGTTTCGAGGAACCGTCGCAGAACAGCTGTCCCAGTGTTTTCTCGTGCCAAGCGATGTCATGACGCCCGACCATTTCAATGAAATCCCACTGCGTGTAGCGCGCCAATGCGGACTTACAGAAATGCGGGTTCTGAGACAGGAAGTTGCCCGGCCCCGCGTACATATTGGTGAAATTACACCGCCCGCCGCCCGAGATGCGGATTTTCTCACCCGGCGCCTTCGCGTGGTCGATCACCAGAACGCGCCCAACGCAATGGGCGGCACACATCAAGCCAGCAGCACCGGCGCCCAGGATGATCGTATCATAAGTCATGCGCGGGGGATGGCGTGGAATGGCTGGGATGGCAAGGGGGAGACGTGAAAACGCGCTGCAAACGTCCGTCCGTGACTGTGGCTCCGTCCTCTGATTGGTTTGGGAAAATGGAATGAAATTGGCAGTTGGAACATTTGTGATTTAGGCCGGAATACCATGTGCCAGAATACGCCCGACAAGGAAGCTCAATTTGACGCACTGCACAGGAGAGCGGTTCAGTGATCACGCGCATTTCCCAAGTCACAGTTCGACTGGGAAAAAAGGCTGAATTGGTCGAATCTAGATGGATAAAGCACTACGATCTTGTTCCCTAGGTGATCCGAACGCCTGGGACTGGAAGCCCTGAAGCGGATCACTGGCTTGAAGGCGCCAATTTCCCCATGTTGCGGCGTCATTCCACTAGCCCAAACGCTAAAACCCCTGTAGACTCGCACGTAGACCCCGAAAACGGGGCGTTAACGAGGCAGATAGTGGCGGTATCTCATGACTGAGATGGTGTATGGCGCGGTCCAGAACCAGCGCGGAGAACCGATTCTACCAAAGTGGTGGCGGACGATTGATCGTTGGACGATGTCCTGCGTACTGATCCTGTTTGTCATCGGGCTGTTGCTGGGGCTGGCCTCATCGCCGCCGCTGGCTGGTCGCAACGGGTTCGATCCGTTCCATTACGTCGAACGCCAGGCGTTGTTCGGCGGAATGGCGCTTGTTGCGATGCTGCTGACCTCGATGATGTCGCCCACACTGGTTCGACGTCTGGCGGTGTTGGGGTTTCTTGCTGCTTTTGTCGCGCTGGTCTTCCTTCCCGTCTTTGGCACAGATTTTGGCAAAGGTGCGGTGCGCTGGTATTCGCTTGGCTTTGCCTCGCTGCAGCCGTCTGAATTTCTGAAACCCGGGTTTATCGTTGTGGCGGCCTGGTTGCTGGCCGCGTCACAACAGATCAACGGCCCGCCCGGTCGGCTATGGTCTTTTGCGCTGTGCATGGCGATTGTCGCCATGTTGGTTATGCAGCCCGATTTTGGTCAGGCCTGCCTGATCCTGTTTGGCTGGGGCGTGATGTATTTCGTTGCCGGTGCGCCGATGTTGTTGCTGGTTGGTATGGCGGGGTTTGTCGTGCTTGGCGGTATGTTCGCCTATTCCAACTCGGAACATTTCGCCCGACGCATTGACGGGTTCCTGAACCAAGAGGTCGATCCGACCACTCAGCTGGGCTATGCCACCAATGCGATCCGCGAGGGCGGGCTTTTCGGTGTCGGCGTGGGTGAAGGGCAGGTGAAATGGTCGCTGCCCGATGCCCATACGGATTTCATCATCGCTGTCGCGGCCGAGGAATATGGCCTGATCCTGGTGCTGATTATCATCGCACTGTATTCCCTGATCGTCGTGCGGTCATTGCTGCGGCTGATGCGCGAGCGCGACATGTTCATCCGTCTGGCGGGCACCGGTCTGGCCTGCATGTTCGGGGTTCAGGCGATGATCAATATGGGCGTCGCCGTGCGCCTTTTGCCTGCCAAAGGCATGACTTTGCCGTTCGTCAGCTATGGTGGGTCCTCGCTGATTGCAGGTGGTATTGCAATCGGCATGCTTCTGGCGTTTACCCGCACCCGCCCACAGGGCGAACTTGGTGATATTCTACGCGGACGAGGCTGATGGGCAAACCCTACCTTCTGATTGCGGCTGGCGGGACCGGGGGCCACATGTTCCCGGCTCAGGCGCTAGCCGAGGCGATGCTGCACAGGGGCTGGCGTGTGCGCTTGTCCACCGATACGCGCGGCGCACGATATACGGGTGGCTTTCCGCATTCGACTGAAATTGTCGAGGCGTCTTCGGCCACCTTCGCTCGTGGCGGACTGCCCGCCAAACTGATGGTCGGCCCCAAGGTCGCAGGTGGTGTCGCCGGTATGGCGTTTCAGATGCTGCGCGATCGACCGGACGTCGTGGTCGGCTTTGGCGGTTACCCCTCGATCCCAGCGCTGGGCGCTGCGACGATGTTGAAGATCCCGCGCATGATCCATGAACAGAACGGCGTTTTGGGCCGCGTGAATCAGCTGTTTGCGACTCGCGTGGCGCAGGTGGCTTGTGGTGTCTGGCCGACTGATCTGCCGGACGGTGCAAAGGGCATACATACCGGCAACCCGGTTCGGGCCGCTGTGCTGGACCGGGCTGCGGCGGGCTATATCCCACCGGGCGATTACCCGATGTCGATCCTGGTGATGGGTGGCTCGCAAGGTGCGCGCATCCTTAGTCAGATTGTGCCCGAAGCGATTGCCGCGCTGCCTGATGAGATGCGCCGCCATATTCGTGTCGCACATCAGGCCCGTGACGAAGACGGCGCCCGTGTTTCCGCGTTTTATGACGACCACGGTATCCGTGCCGAAGTGAAACCGTTCTTTCAGGATGTGCCCCGTCGTATGTCCGATGCGCAGCTGGTGATATCACGCTCAGGTGCGTCAAGTGTTGCGGATATTTCCGTCATCGGACGGCCCTCGATCCTGATCCCGTATGCCGCCGCAGCGGGCGATCATCAGACCGCCAATGCACGCGGGCTGGTTCAGGCCGGAGGGGCAATCATGATCCCAGAGAACCTGCTTGACGTTCCTTCGCTGACACAGCAAATCACCGCAGTTCTGACAAACCCCGAAGCCGCGCAAAAGATGGCCCATGCCGCCTTATCGACCGGCGCACCGGACGCGACCGAGCGTTTGGTCGCCCAGGTCGAACAGTTGGCGCAGAAGGAGACCGCATGACCCCAGCAACCAAACTGCCGCAGGATGTCGGGCCGATCCATTTCGTGGGTATCGGCGGGATCGGGATGTCGGGCATTGCCGAGGTGCTTTTGAATCTGGGCTACCGGGTGCAGGGCTCGGACCTGAAAGCGTCGAAAATCACCGACCGCCTTGCTGGTCTGGGCGCCGAGATCTTTGTCGGTCAAAGTGCTGAAAACCTTGAGAACGCCGCCGTGGTTGTGGTGTCGACCGCGATCAAACCGGGCAACCCGGAGCTGGACGGTGCCCGTGCGCGCGGCCTGCCAGTGGTGCGTCGGGCCGATATGCTGGCCGAGTTGATGCGCTTGAAATCCAACATTGCCATTGCCGGAACCCACGGCAAGACCACCACCACCACGATGATGGCTGAACTGATGGTGGCAGGGGAATTTGACCCGACCGTGATCAATGGCGGTATCATTCACGCTTATGGCTCGAATGCGCGGATGGGGCAGGGCGAATGGATGGTGGTCGAGGCGGACGAATCCGACGGCTCGTTCAACCGGCTGCCCGCGACCATTGCCATTGTCACCAATATCGACCCCGAGCATATGGAGCATTGGGGTGATTTCGACCAGCTGCGCGACGGGTTCTACGAATTTGTCTCGAACCTGCCGTTTTACGGGCTTGCCGTCTGCTGCACCGACCACGCCGAAGTGCAAACACTGGTGGGTCGCATCACAGACCGGCGCGTGCGGACCTATGGTTTCAACGCGCAGGCGGATGTGCGGGCCGAGAACCTGACCTATAAGGGCGGCGTCGCACATTTCGACATTCACCTGCAATACGAAGACAAGAGGATCGAGGGTTGCACCCTGCCGATGCCAGGCGACCACAACGTCTCGAACGCATTGTCGGCCGTTGCTGTTGCCCGCCATCTGGGCATGAAAGCCGCCGAAATCCGCGAAGCGTTAGCTAATTTCGGTGGCGTCAATCGTCGCTTTACCAAAGTGGGTGAGGTCGATGGCGTCACAATCATCGACGATTACGGTCACCACCCGGTTGAAATCGCAGCGGTTCTGAAAGCCGCACGCCAGGCCACCGAAGGCCGTGTGATCGCGGTCCATCAACCCCACAGGTATTCGCGTTTGTCTAATCTGTTCGATGATTTCTGTACCTGTTTCAATGACGCCGACGTTGTTGCCATCGCAGATATATTCGCTGCCGGAGAGGACCCGATCGAAGGGGCGTCCCGCGATGACCTGGTTCAGGGGCTGATCCGGCATGGGCATCGACATGCCCGCGCTTTGATGGACGAATCCGATCTCGAACGTCTGGTTCGTGAACAGGCCCGCCCCGGAGACATGGTTGTCTGCCTTGGTGCCGGTACGATCAGCGCCTGGGCCAATGGCCTGCCTTCGCGCTTGCAGAAATAACAGGCGATGTGACGTAATGGACTCTTTTGTGGTGCAACCCTAAAGAGTGATCGTGCAACCGCAGAAAAAGCGGTCTCGGAGGCAAGATTTGGCGTATTCGGTATTATTTGCAGGGTTGTGGGTCATAGCGTCGACTATCGTGGCCATGCTACCGATGCGCCTGCAATTTCCACCGGGGATTGTGTTGGTTATCGTTGCGCCGGCGCTGATTGTCTGGCTGGGTTACGATTTCGGCTGGTTCTTTTCGGTCCTGGGCTTCGCGGCTTTTGCATCCATGTTCCGCAACCCAATTCGCCACTATTGGCAACGTTGGACAGGCCGAGGGGACGACGAATGAATTGGTCCATTGCCCTTGCCGCCCTGTGGGGAGTTGTTGCGAATGTCCTGGCGATGATCCCCAGCAAGGATAATCACTGGACCCGCGCCTATTTCTTGATTGCTGCGGGTATTCCTATCGTTGGCTATGTCACGCTGCAGAACGGCCCATGGATCGGGTTGATTGTTCTGGTTGCTGGGATCTCGGTACTGCGTTGGCCCGTGATTTATCTGGGCCGGTGGTTGCGTCGGATCCTGGGTGCCGCGCAATAGCGGATACAGCTTGCTTTGGCGGTTCAAATCCGCGAATTAGCGGCCATGACTTCTGTTCCCTCGCCACGCGGCAAGCTCACCCAGAACCGCCCGCTGAATGATCTGACCTGGTTGCGGGTCGGAGGACCGGCGGATTTCCTCTTTCAACCCGCCGACCAGGAAGACCTGCAGCAGTTTCTGCGCGACTTGCCTGACGATATCACGGTTTTCCCGATGGGCGTCGGCTCTAACCTGATCGTCCGGGACGGAGGGCTGCGCGCCGTGGTGATCCGGTTGGGCCGGGGATTTAATGGCATCTCGATTGAGGGCAACATTGTCACCGCAGGCGCGGCGGCGCTGGATGGGCATGTGGCGCGCAAGGCAGCTGATGCGGGCGTGGACCTGACGTTTTTGCGAACCATTCCGGGGTCGATTGGCGGCGCTGTGCGGATGAATGCGGGATGTTATGGCAGCTATACGGCGGATGTTCTGTGCAAGGCGACGATCATCACGCGGCAAGGGCAGGTCGTCGATCTGACGCCCGAAGAACTGAATTTTCGCTATCGTCAGTCGGATCTGCCTGAGGGAGCGGTGCTGATCTCGGCCACGTTCGAAGGCCCCCTAGATGATCCTGATGAACTGCATGCCCGCATGGACTCGCAGTTGAAAAAGCGGGATGAGACTCAGCCGACCAAAGATCGCAGCGCGGGCTCGACCTTCCGCAATCCGGCCGGGTTTTCCTCGACGGGCCGCGCAGATGATGTGCATGACCTCAAGGCCTGGAAGGTGATCGACGACGCAGGAATGCGGGGCGTGATGCGGGGCGGAGCGCAGATGAGCCCCAAGCATCCCAATTTTCTGATCAACACCGGCTCTGCCACCGCTGCCGACCTCGAAGGGTTGGGCGAAGATGTGCGAAAAAAGGTTTACGAAACAAGCGGCATCACGCTAGAGTGGGAAATCATGCGGGTCGGTGATCCGCTGACAGATTAAAGCTCCGACCGTCAGACCCAAAACAGGCAAAATAGGGCGACGGATCAAAGGCATAAAGCAGGACGGACCACCACATAAGGTCCGCAGGATTTGAGGCGCACGACGTGGGTAGTTCGAGCAGGACAAACCCCAAAGTGGCGGTATTGATGGGTGGACCCTCGGCGGAACGTGAGGTGTCTCTCAGCTCTGGGCGCGAATGCGCAGCCGCCCTAAGGGGAGAAGGCTTTGAAGTGGTCGAACTGGACGCGGGTCTGGACCTCTATGCGCGCCTTTTGGATATCAAGCCGGATGTGGTCTTCAACGCTCTGCATGGTCGCTGGGGCGAGGATGGCTGCGTGCAGGGTCTGCTGGAGTGGTTGCGTATTCCCTATACCCATTCGGGTGTGCTGGCTTCGGCGTTGGCCATGGACAAGCAGCGCAGCAAAGCGGCGTTCCGTATCGCCGGTCTGCCAGTCGCCGAAAGTGTGATCGAGGCCAAATCCGAAGTTGCCGCGCGTCATACGATGGAACCGCCCTATGTGGTCAAGCCCAACAATGAGGGTTCCAGCGTCGGCATTTATCTGGTGCATGAGGGCGCCAATACTCCACCGAAACTGGCAGACGACATGCCCGAACTGGTAATGGTCGAACAATATGTGGCTGGCCGCGAGTTGACCGTCACAGTCATGGGCGACCGCGCCCTGACCGTGACAGAAATCATGACGGATGGCTGGTACGATTACGATGCCAAGTACAAGCCGGGCGGGTCGTGGCATGTGCTGCCTGCTGAAATCCCGCAGGACATTTTTGACCTTTGTATGGGCTTTGCCAAACAGGCGCATGATCTGCTGGGTTGCAAAGGCGTCAGCCGCACAGATTTTCGGTGGGATGACAGCAAGGGCGCAGAGGGCTTGTTCCTGCTGGAAACCAACACCCAGCCAGGAATGACGCCGACGTCACTGGCTCCGGAACAGGGCGCGCATTGCGGGATAACCTTCGGCCAGTTTTGCGCATGGATGGTGGAGGACGCATCATGCGACCGCTGACAGCCACCCGTGCGCCGGTTATCCATCGGTCAAAGCCACTTGCCGGTCCGGATGCCGATTTCGCTTCGGGGGACCGCAACAATGTAGAACCCAAGTTCCGCCTGCGGCGACTTTGGGGGCGTAAGTCATCGGCGTTTGATCCGGCGCCGTCCCGCCTAAGCTATCGGTTGCAGCGCTGGATGTTGACGCCTGGTGTTCGCCGTGGCCTGAAATACGGGCTGCCGGTCTTCGCTGTGTGTGCTGCGCTTGGCGGGTATTTCAGCTCTCAGGACCGGCGCGAAGCGATTGTGGCTCATGTCCATGATGTGAAAATCTCGATCCAGCAGCGACCAGAATTCATGGTCAACCTGATGGCGATTGATGGGGCGGGAACCAACCTTTCGGAAGACATTCGTGAAGTGGTGCCACTGGACTTCCCAATCAGTTCCTGGGACCTGGATGTCGAACAGATGCGCGAAACGATCACAGGATTGGATCCGGTTAAATCCGCCTCTGTGCGCATCCGTCCCGGAGGTATCCTGCAGGTGGATGTTGTCGAACGGCAGCCCGCCATTGTCTGGCGCACCCGCCGAGGGGTCGAATTGCTGGATGAAACCGGCGCGCATGTTGAAATCATCGCATCGCGGCAGGATCACTCCAATCTGCCACTGATCGCGGGTGAGGGCGCGGATTCCTATGTACCCGAAGCGCTGCAACTGACGGCCACAGCCAGCAGTCTTGGCAATCGGGTGCGCGGTCTGGTGCGAATTGGCGAACGTCGCTGGGATCTGGTTCTGGATCGCGGTCAGCGCATCATGTTGCCGACAGAACGGCCAGTGCGCGCATTGGAACGCGTGTTGGCCGTGAACGAGGTTCAGGATCTTCTGGAACGCGATGTGGCCGTAGTGGATATGCGCCTGGGTCAGCGACCGACAATCCGAATGACCAAAGCCGCCAGCGAAGACTGGTGGAATACAAAAGTAGATGTGAGTAGTGGGCAGTAACGACAATGATGACCGATCTTTATCAGTCCCAACGGGCCATGCGGCAAATGCGCAGGCAGGCGATGCAACGCGGCGTTGTCGCTATTCTGGATGTCGGGAGCTCAAAGATTTCCTGCCTTGTGCTGCGGTTCGACGGCGCCGGGCGTTTGCACGAGGACAGTGGCATCGGGTCTCTGGCCGGACAATCCGGGTTTCGGGTGATCGGTGCCGCGACCACGCGATCGCGTGGGGTTCAGTTTGGCGAAGTCACTGCAATGCAAGAGACCGAGCGCGCCATTCGCACCGCGCTTCAGGCCGCACAGAAAATGGCGGATATCCGGGTCGACCATGTGATCGCCTGTTTCTCGGGCGCGAACCCGCGGTCCTATGGCTTGGACGCGCAGGTGGATCTGGAAGGCCAGCTTGTCACCGAGGCCGAGGTCGGCCGGGTTCTGAATGCCTGCGATGTGCCCGACTATGGTGCGGGCCGCGAGGTTCTGCATGCCCAGCCGGTGAATTTCGCGCTGGATAACCGCTCGGGCCTGATCGACCCGAGGGGCCAGATGGGGCAATCGCTGGCCGTCGATATGCACATGCTGACCGTGGACGCGGTTGCAATCCAGAATATCGTGCGCTGTATCAAGCGTTGCGATCTCGAATTGGCCGGTATCGCAAATTCGGCCTATGTCTCGGGTATTTCGGCGCTGGTTGAGGATGAACAGGAACTTGGTGCGGCCTGTATCGACATGGGCGGTGGTACCACGAGCGTGTCAATATTCATGAAGAAACACATGATCTATGCCGATTGCGTGCGCATGGGTGGGGATCATGTGACCAGTGACATCTCGATGGGGCTGGGCGTTCCGGCGTCTGTTGCCGAACGGATCAAGACATTCAATGGCGGCGTTCACGCGACAGGCGCGGATGACCGCGACCTGATCGACATTGGCGGTGATACCGGCGATTGGGAACATGACCGCCGTACCGTCAGCCGGGCAGAGTTGATAGGTATCATGCGTCCACGTGTCGAAGAAATCCTGGAAGAAGTGCGTGTACGGCTGGATGCGGCTGGCTTTGAGCACATGCCCAGTCAGCAGATCGTCCTGACCGGAGGCGGTAGCCAAATCATGGGGCTGGACGGGTTGGCCTCTCGTATTCTGGGCCAGCGTGTTCGCCTTGGTCGCCCGCTGCGGGTCCATGGGTTGCCGCAATCGGCCACAGGGCCGGGGTTCTCTTCGGTTGTGGGGCTAAGCCTGTTTGCAGCCAACCCACAGGATGAATGGTGGGATTTTGAAATCCCCGTAGACACTTATTCCGCACGCCCGTTCAAGCGCGCTGTGCGGTGGTTCCGTGACAACTGGTAAGGCCGCGATCGCGGCGCTGGTCATGGCTGTGCCGTCAGCGATAGAGGCTCAGACCCGTATCACACCCGAAGCCTTCCTGGGGGCCGTTCAAGGAAAGACCGTAAAGTTTCACGTCTATAACAGCGGTATGCTGGTCGGCACCGAAGAGTTCCTGAGCCCGACTCTCTCGGTCTGGCGTATGGAGGGCAAGGGTTGTGTGTACGGGAAAATTACAACTCCTAATGGGCAGATTTGCTTTCTGTACGACGATGACGAGGATGGTCTGCCAGTTTGCTGGTGGCCGTTTTTGTATGAAGACCAGTTGATGGTGCGAATGGTCGGTTTCTCCAGGACAGAAATTCAAGAGGTCAGGGACATTTCTGAGAAAGGTCTTAACTGCCCAAGTGCCCCAATTAGCTAAAGAAATATCTTGCAGGGGCTGTCAAAATCCCGCAAGATATCCACAGGGCCCGTCAGAGGCCTTGCGAGAGGGCTTGAGCAGTTTTCCGCAAACACATGTGAATGAATTGCAAGTGACGCGCCCGTCAACAGTGGCGCGAGCGTCGCATGTTTTGTGGTGCTTTGAGATAATTCCGCAACATCTGGCAATCTCTGCCAAATACTGTTTTCAAGTGCCTTATTTCCTCCATATTTTGTGGATTTTCGCGATTTTTGGCGTGACGTTTGCCGTTTGGATCGGTAGGATTGTTAGTGGATAGGTAAGAAAAACACCGCGTTGGCGGGTTATATAAACAGGCGGACAGAAGCATGACATTGAATCTTTCGATGCCCGGGCACGACGAGCTGAAGCCTCGGATTACAGTTTTTGGCGTTGGCGGAGCGGGCGGTAACGCCGTCAACAACATGATTGAAAAACAGTTGGACGGTGTCGATTTTGTCGTTGCCAACACCGATGCCCAGGCGCTGCAGCAAAGCCAGTCTTCGTCACGAGTTCAACTAGGCGTGAAAGTCACCGAAGGTCTGGGTGCGGGCGCGCGTCCGACAGTGGGTGCGGCAGCGGCCGAAGAAAGCATCGAGCAGATTGTAGACCATCTGGCAGGCGCGCATATGTGCTTCATCACGGCCGGTATGGGTGGTGGCACCGGCACGGGTGCCGCACCGATCATCGCGCAGGCAGCGCGTGAATTGGGTGTTTTGACCGTCGGTGTTGTGACCAAGCCTTTCCAGTTCGAAGGCGCCAAGCGGATGCGTCAGGCCGAAGACGGTGTTGAAGCCTTGCAGCGCGTAGTCGACACGCTGATCATCATTCCAAACCAGAACTTGTTCCGTCTGGCCAACGAAAAGACCACGTTTACCGAGGCGTTTTCGATGGCGGATGACGTTCTGTATCAGGGTGTCAAAGGCGTGACCGACCTGATGGTGCGTCCGGGCCTGATCAACCTCGACTTCGCGGATGTTCGCGCCGTTATGGACGAGATGGGCAAGGCGATGATGGGCACGGGCGAAGCCACCGGCGAAGATCGCGCGGTTCAGGCCGCCGAGAAGGCCATCGCCAACCCGCTGTTGGACGAAATCAGCCTCAAGGGCGCCAAGGGCGTTCTGATCAACATCACTGGCAGCCACGACCTGACCCTGTTCGAACTGGACGAAGCCGCAAACCGTATCCGTGAGGAAGTGGACCCAGAGGCGAATATCATCGTCGGCTCCACGCTGGATACCGCAATGGAAGGCGGCATGCGCGTTTCGGTTGTGGCAACAGGTATCGACGCCAGCGAAAAGCAGGATGATGTGCCTGTCGCGCGTCGTTCGATGTCGGCACCGCTGACCCGTTCGGTTTCTGCAGAGGAAGCGGCCCTAGAAGAAATGTCAGTGGCGGCAAGCGCCGAACCTGAACCTCAGCCCGAACCAACGCGTGAACCTTCGCTGTTTGAGGCAACTGAAGAGCCGATGGAACCGCAGTTCCAACCGCGCGCAGAACAGGATGATGACGGCCTGCCACCCCCGGCTTATCAGCCGCGCGTGGCCGAATTCGAGCCGACTCCCGAGCCGGTCGAATACGCCCCAGAAAGCTTTGTCGCACCTCAGCCGCAAGCACCCGCAGGATCGCCATCACCTGAAGCGCTGAGGCGCTTGCAGGCAGCCGTCCAGAATGTACCTCCGGCTGAAAGAGGTCATCCTGCGCCTCGACCGCAGGAGGTCTCCGATAATCATGGGGATGCCGACCGCCCGCGATTTGGTTTTAACCGCCTGATTGATCGCATGACCGGCCACGCAGCCGATACTCCGGCGCAGCAACCGGCCCGCCAGCAGCCGGTATTGCGCCAATCTGACGCTACGGCACCTGCACATGTCGAGGACGACCCGGAGCAGGATCGGATCGAAATACCGGCCTTCCTTCGCCGTCAAGCCAACTGATCGCGGTAACAATATACTAAAGAGGGGCTGCCATTTGGCGGCCCTTTCTTATTTTAAAACAGTGCATTATCCCTATGTGAGCAGGGTTTTGCCGACCTGTCACATTCATGTTTCATTCGGTTGCAAAGAGTGAGTTGAGCCTTTTGACCTGCTTCCTTAGTTGAATGCCAACACGGCCATCACAGGTCGGACGCCACTCACCGAGGTCACACTTGCAACATACGCTCAAATCTCCGATCACGTTTACAGGCCTGGGGCTGCACAGCGGTAAGCCTGCGACGATGATCCTGAAGCCGGCTGCTGCTGGCCACGGCATCTGGTTCAAACGGACGGATATCGAGCTGGGCAATGCGTTGATCCCTGCAATCTACGATGTGGTCGATCGTACCCCGCTTTGTACCCGACTGGTCAATGAAGCGGGCGTTACGGTTTCCACCGTCGAGCATATCATGGCAGCTTTGGCTGGATGCGGTGTCCACAATGCGCTGATCGAGATTGATGGCCCCGAGGTGCCGATCATGGACGGGTCTTCGATTGAATTCGTTCGTGGCATCATGTTGAAAGGCGTGCGTCGTCAGGCAAGCCCGGTCCTGGCCTATGAGGTTCTTAAACCTGTGACCGCAACCCGTGAGGGTGCCAGTGCTTCGATTGCGCCTGCGGACGGTTTGATTATCGATTTTCATATCGATTTTGAAGACAGCGCCATTGGTCGTCAGACTAAGACGCTGGATATGTGCAATGGCTCTTTTGCACGCGAGCTTAGTGATTGCCGGACATTCTGCCGTCGTACCGACGTCGAAGCAATGCGCGAGAACGGCTTGGCTCTTGGCGGCACGCTTGAAAATGCTGTGGTCGTTCAGGGCGACGAAGTTCTGACCCCGGGTGGCCTTCGCCACGCAGACGAGGCGGTGCGTCACAAGATGCTAGATGCTCTGGGTGACTTGTATTTGGCGGGTGGACCGATTCTGGGTCATTTCACCGGCGACAAGTCTGGTCATGCGATGACAAACACGCTTCTGCGCAAGCTGTTTGAAACGCCCGGTGCTGTGCGTCCGATCCTGTGTACCCCCGAACAGGCCGCGCGTCTGCCCGGACAGGGTCTGGTCTGGGACGAAATCCCCGAAGTCGCCTGATTGGTTCCACTCTGCTGACAAATCCGCCAAAGGGCCTACTAAGGCGTTTTGCACTGGAATTTTATGTGCTAGACCAAGGCCCAAACCGGGGTATTCCCATTAAGCAAGACGACAAGGATTGGCGGAATGATAGGCACCAAAGCGGCGGTCAGATTCGCAGGGGCGGTACTTCTGACAGCAGTTTTGACAGCGTGCAACAGCGGGGGCGCTGACCGCAATCAGAACCTAGAAGGGTTCACCCCCGAACAGATTTTCACGCGTGGGGAATTTGAGCTGTCGGAGAATCGTTCCGACGATGCGGCGTGGTACTTCTCTGAGGTTGAACGTCTTTACCCTTACTCTGACTGGGCAAAGCGCGCGCTGATCATGCAGGCGTTTTCGTACCATGCAGATGAGAATTACGAAGAAAGCCGTGCAGCGGCACAGCGCTATATAGATTTCTATCCAACCGACGAAGATGCGGCCTATGCCCAATATCTGTTGGCACTCAGCTATTATGACCAGATTGACGAGGTGGGCCGCGATCAGGGCCTGACGTTCCAGGCGCTTCAGTCATTGCGCACGGTGATCGAGGTCTATCCGGACAGCGAATATGCCACCTCCGCCGTGCTGAAATTCGATCTGGCCTTTGACCATCTGGCTGGCAAAGAAATGGAGATCGGACGTTATTATCTGCGTCAGGATCACTATACTGCCGCGATCAACCGGTTCCGCGTTGTGGTAGAGGATTTTCAGACAACCTCGCATACCGCCGAAGCGCTCTATCGCCTGATCGAGGCCTATCTCTCGTTGGGTCTGGTGGATGAGGCGCAATCGGCCGGTGCAATTCTGGGTTACAACTACCAATCCTCGGAATGGTATGACGCTGGCTATAAGCTGCTGACCTCTCGCGGGCTGAAACTCAAAAGCCGCGGCAACAACTGGCTCAGCACGATTTATCGCCAGACCGTCAAAGGTCAGTGGTTGTAATCGCCATGGCTAAAGGCGTGGGACGCTGAGACCCGATGCTGCGCGCCCTTGATATCCGCGATATGCTGATCATCGACCGGTTGGAACTGACGTTCCAGCCGGGATTGAACGCGTTGACCGGCGAGACCGGCGCGGGCAAGTCGATCCTACTGGATTCGCTTGGGTTCGTTCTGGGCTGGCGCGGGCGGGCAGAGCTGGTGCGTCAGGGGGCCGCTCAGGGCGAAGTTGTGGCCGAGTTCGAGCTGCACGAAAACCACCCCGCACATGCGATTTTGGCCGAAGCCGGATTGCCCGGAGGCGAAGAGCTGATCCTGCGCCGCGTGAACACAGCCGAGGGTCGGAAAACCGCATGGGTCAATGACCGGCGTTGCTCGGGCGAGGTGCTGCGGGCCTTGTCGGAAACCCTGGTGGAACTGCATGGCCAGCACGATGATCGCGGCCTGCTGAACCCACGTGGCCACCGCGCGATGCTGGATGATTTTGCCGGGGCAGGGGGGCAACTGGCCACTGTGCGCTCCGCATGGTCCGAGATGTCGCGCGCGCGCAAGCTTTTGTCTGAGGTCGAATCTGCCTTGGCTGCCATGCGGGCAGAGGAAGAATTTCTGCGCCATGCGGTCACTGAGCTTGATAAGCTTGATCCGCAGCCCGGCGAGGATGCCGAACTGGATGCAAGGCGCCGCATGATGCAGGGGGCAGAGCGGATTCGCGATGACGTCGCCCGTGCCTATGACTTGCTTGGCAGTGATGGGGCCGAGGGCGCGATGTCTGATGCTCTGCGCTGGCTGGAAGGCGTGTCCGATAATGCAGGCGGGCAGTTGGAAGAGCCTGTTGTCGCACTGGGGCGTGCACTGGTCGAATTGGGCGAGGCGCAAGATGGCGTTAATGCCAGTCTTCAGGCGCTGGACTTCAATCCGGTTGAACTGGAGGCAGTCGAGGAACGGCTTTTCGCCATTCGTGCGTTGGCCCGAAAGCATGACGTTGCCCCGGACGACTTGGGCGGGTTCGCGGACACCTTGCGTGAGCGGCTGAACCGTTTGGATGCTGGTGACGCTGATCTGGCCGACAGGCGCTTTGCGGTTGAGACTGCGCAGGCAGTTTATCACAAGGCTGCGGAAGCACTCAGTAGCCTGCGCCAACGGGCAGCGGGTGAACTTGACACCGCTGTGATGGCCGAGCTTGCACCGCTGAAAATGGAACGCGCTGTGTTCCAGACCGAGATCACCCCGTCCGATCCCGGCCCCGAAGGTGCGGATGCTGTGGCGTTCACCGTTGCCACCAACCCCGGTGCACCGTCTGGACCGTTAAACAAAATCGCCTCGGGCGGTGAACTGAGCCGCTTCTTGCTGGCGCTCAAGGTCTGTCTGACCGGCGATGACAGCGTGCGCACGATGATCTTTGATGAGATCGACAGGGGTGTTGGCGGCGCGACTGCGGACGCCGTCGGCAGGCGTCTGGCATCGCTGGCACAGGGCGGGCAGGTATTGGTCGTGACGCATTCGCCGCAGGTCGCTGCCCGTGCCGCCTATCACTGGCGTGTTCAGAAACATGTGACCGACGGGCAAACCCTGTCGACCGTGGTTCCATTGACCCAGGCCGACCGGGTGGACGAAATTGCCAGGATGGTCGCGGGTGATACGATCACGGACGAAGCGCGCGCCGCTGCCCGTGCTCTTCTGGACGCATAGGCCCTCACAGACACGCGATCCGGCTTTTAACCGTGCCCTCCGTGGCTTAGTAAGGGGTGTATTCTGATCCCCCGAGGGCAAATGACCCAGTCAACCCGCACCGTTCTGCGCAACCAGCTCAACCAGGCTCTGGCCGCGATGAAGGACGCGTGGCGGGTGATGCGCAGGCGCGGGCCCAGCCAAATCCAGTTCTGGTTCATCGCGCTGGCGATTGGGATTGCCGCAGGCTTTATGGCATTGGGATTTCGTAAGGCAATTCAGGCATTGCAGGCCTATGTCTACGACACCGGGGATATCTCGTTACTGCACAGCCATGTGGAAAAGCTACCCTGGTTCCTGATCCTGATCACACCGATCATCGGCGGTCTTATCGTTGGCATCATCCTGCACCGGTATACCGATGACGGGCGCGTGCGTTCAGTTGCCGACGTAATCGAAGGCGCTGCCCTCACCGATGGTCGGGTCGAAGGCAAGGCGGGTATCGCGTCTTTTTTCTCCTCGCTGATTACGCTCAGCACAGGTGGGTCCACGGGTCGAGAAGGGCCGGTTGTGCATATGGCAGGCGTGATCTCGACCTGGGTCAGTAATCGTATCCATGCCGACGGAATTACCGGGCGTGATTTGCTGGGATGTGCAGTGGCGGCGGCGGTTTCGGCCAGTTTCAACTCACCCATTGCCGGTGCTCTGTTCGCGCTTGAGGTGGTGCTGCGCCATTTCGCGGTGCATGCTTTTGCGCCCATCGTTATCGCTTCGGTCGCCGGGACGGTGATTAACCGGCTGGAATACGGCGACGTGACCGAATTCACTCTGGATACGCCCGGATCACTGCAATTCTATGTCGAGCTGCCCGCGTTTCTGATCCTTGGGTTGATCTGCGGGTTGGTGGCCTTGCTTCTGATGCGGTCGATCTTTTTTGCAGAAGATATTGGCAATCACATTCAAAGCCGGCTTACCTTGCCCGGATGGCTGCGTCCTGCTGTATCAGGCGCAATGTTGGGGCTGATCGCGATCTGGTTTCCCCACATCATCGGCGTTGGATACGAAACCACGATCCGGGCTCTGGCCGGAGATCTGGTTCTGACAACTGCCATTCTGTTCGCAATCATCAAAACTGTGGCTGTTGCGATCACGATGGGTGGCCGTATGGGTGGAGGTGTGTTTTCACCCTCGCTGATGATAGGCGCGTTGACCGGGTTGGCATTCGGGTTGATTGCAACAGGTTTGCTGCCCGATGTATCGGGGACCCATACCCTTTATGCATTTGCCGGGATGGGCGCGGTTGCCGCTGCCGTGCTTGGTGCCCCGATTTCGACCACGATGATTGTCTTTGAACTGACCGGAGATTGGCAGATCGGTCTGGCGGTGATGGTGTCGGTTTCAATGTCCACGGCGCTGGCTTCGCGCCTCGTGGATCGATCCTTCTTCCTGACCCAACTGGAACGGCGCAATGTGCATCTGGCCGCGGGGCCACAGGCCTATCTTCTGGCGATGTTGCGCGCAGGCGCAGTGATGCGACCGCTTGGCGATGCACGTTCAATCACCCGGGAAGAAGCACAGGTTTTGATTGATCAGGGTCTTTTTGTTCAAGCAAGCGCTACGCTTGAGGCGGCGATGCCGTTCTTCGACCGAGACGAAATCCTCTGCATACCGGTGGTGGTGAGCGGTAATGACGGAGCTGAGACGCCAGTCGGTACGCTCTACCATATTGATGCGCTAAAGGCCTATAACCGCGCGTTGGCAGCCACGGCTGCAGAAGAACATTCATAACAGGGGCCCCTGCAACATTGGTCCTTGTCAATCTTGTTCCTTGAAACAGGCGAGGCATTGACGCGATACGATCTTTGGATCTGCACCTACCGGGCGTGGCCAGTCGAAATCCAGAGGCTCATATGTTTGATCTGACAAGCTGTGCAGAACTGAGCTTTCTAGCTGAAAAACATCAGGCCTTGGAGCGCTTGTGAAGGACTAACTTTACCTCACTGACGCTCTGGAATTTGTGGAACGACGCGCAACTTTGAGCCGCCGACAGCTTCCCAGGATATTTTCGAGCCAGCGAGTCATGCAATATTGGCCGTAACATCGAGGAATTCTGATCTATTGCGGACTTTTGTCGGTATCTGGTCAAAGAACGGCAGTGCGGCGCAGCCCAATTCCGCTGCGGCTGCGCCAATGTCTGATTTTGGAAGTTAGATTCAATTTCCTCAGAATCCGATTTGTACACTCTTTGTCTTTCATCGCGCTCTGAGGGCAACAATCCAAGCGAGTGATGAACTTTGCGCCAACACCGCTCCTTACGATCTGTTGGCATTCGCCGCTGGAAGGAGGCCATCCGGGCGCAACAGCAGCAGCAAGATGACTGAGGCCAGAACCATTGCATCCCGGTATGGGGCCAGACTGTCTGGCAGGAAAGCCTGTAGCAGAACCTCCAGCCCGCCGACGATGAACCCACCAAGGACAGCGCCGCCCAAGCTGCCCAAACCCCCAAGTACGGTCGCTATGAAGGCCTTGAGAACGGGAAAAAATCCCATCAGTGGATCCACTGACCCGCGTTGTGCCGTCCAGATGACAGCGGCAAAACCCGCAAGTAGCCCTGACAGGGCAAAAGCCACAGCAACGACCCGGTTGGCCTTGATACCCAGCAGTTTGAGCATCTCGATATCTTCGGCAGCGGCGCGCATGGCCATGCCAATCGTTGTGCGCCGCAACACGAATGTCAGGCCTGCAAGGGCTGAAAATGTTACGATGATTGATACGGTCGGGATAATGCCAAATGTCGTCTGGCCGATATGATAGGTGCCAGACCATGACGCTGGAAAAGAGATCGGGACGGGTCTGGCGGAAATTCCGTTCTGGAACAGAACTTTGAGGATCTCGGATACCGCGAAAGATGTGATCAAAAGTGCAACGACATCCGCGCCGCGCATGGCGCGAAACGCTGTACGCTCCATTGCCATGGCCATGAACACAGAAGCGCCAAGCCCGACAACAAGAGCGGCGATCGGCGGCAGGCCAAAGCTCATGGCCAGAAAGATGCCATAGCCCCCGAACGTCATGATTTCGCCATGCGCGAAATTGATCAATCGCACAATAGAGAACACAATCGCCAGCCCCAGGGCCAGCATCGCATAAATTCCCCCAAGGCTAAGCGCGTTGATCATTTGTTGAAGAAGAACATCCATCGCTCAAGCCGCCAGATATGCGGATTGCAAGACCGCGTCATTTGCTAGTTCCGACGGTGCACCGGCAGCGGCAACAGCGCCATTCGCCAGCACGACAGCATGATCGGCAATGTCCAGGGCAAGAGCCGCGTTTTGCTCGACCAGAAGCACTGAAATACCGTCGGCTTTCAATTCTTCTACGATGTCGAAAATCTGATCCACGACCTGCGGCGCAAGGCCAAGCGACGGTTCGTCCAGCAACAGCAAGCGCGGTCCGCTCATCAAGGCACGTCCCACCGCCAGCATCTGTTGTTCGCCCCCCGACAAAAGCCCCGCCATCTGACGGCGGCGTTCGCCCAGGATCGGGAAACGCTCTTTCATCTCGGCCAAACGTTTGGCGCTGAGCGTCTCGTCGCCCAGAATTGATCCGGCCAGCATAAGATTTTCTTCGACCGTCAGCTGCGCAAACACGCGGCGTCCTTCCGGTGAGATGGCCACACCCGCCCGCACAATGGCGTCGGGTGTGGCCCCTGTCATATCCTTGCCAAAAAGGGAAACAGCGCCCGATACCAGGGGCAAAGCACCTGCGATGGCCATGACCGTCGTTGTCTTGCCTGCGCCATTGGCCCCTAAAAGCGCCGTTATGCCGCCTTTGGGGACGATCAGGTCAATGCCCTGAACCGCGCGGATTGGGCCATAGCGGACGTGCAAGCCTTGGATATCGAGTGCTGTTTCCATTGGGTTCAGACCTTACGGCTGTGGCAGGATTGCGGGATCAGCTGAGGTGCGCAGGACAAACTCTTTTTCGCCTGCATCGGTAATCCGTGCGACCACAACATCACGCAGAGGCATCCGGTCGGTCCCCGCGAAAGTGAAGTTGGACATGATACCCTCACCATTCTCAATGCCGGCCATTGCGGCAGTCACGGCAGCAGGGTCTGTCGTGCCAGCCGCTGCGACAGCATCCTCGATCATATGCGCAATATCGCAGCCATTGACGTAGTAATTGTTGTCAGGCGTGATCCCCTTTGCAGCAGAGAACCGCGCGATGAAATCGGCATAGGCAGAGCCTTCGTCTGGGAAGCCACCAGATGTATGCGCTACGCCTGTGACGACATCACCAAGGCCGCGTACGGTTGGTGAATCGAGTACGTCACCTCCCATCACCTGGGTATCAACCCCGGCACCGCGCAGCGCACGGATGAAGGCCGGGAAATCAGGCTCCCACGCCCATGTGACGATCACATCCGGGGTGGTATCCGCATTCTTGATGGTCGTCACGATGGCAGAAAAGTCCGGCTGGTTCAGCGAATAGTTGCTTTCTCCGACAACGGCGCCACCAAGCGATGTGAAGGCCTCGCCAAAGTACTCGGGCCCACCCAATGTGTAGGCACTGTCTGGGGATTTCACGAGCCAGACACGTTCGAACCCTTGCTCGCGTGCGTGGCCTGCCAGTACGGCGGCCTGCTGGTTGTCCGCGGGGTAACTGCCAAAGACATGTTCACCGACTTGCGTCAGAACCGGGGCTGTTCCGGCAAAGGTCATTGTTGGGATGCTGTCAGCCGCTGTGATCTGGGCCGCGGCGATTGTCGGATCGGCATCGGCTGACGCCACGATGAACTGCGCGCCGTCATCGATCATTTCCTGTACAACTTTAACGCCTTCGGCGATGTCAGACCGGGTGTCGCGCACAATCAACTCAACCGGTGTTGTGCCGTTCAGGCCCCCCTTGGCGTTCATTTCGTCAATGCAGAACTGGAACCCGGCATAGGCGGGTCCATCATAGGGGGCCAGATAGCCCGATTGCGCGGACATTACGCCGATTTTATAACTCTCAGCCATCGCTGTTCCAGCCAGGCCGGTGATAACTGCTGTTGAAAGAAGAAGGGCATTACGTATCATTTTATTGCTACCTCTGTTGGTTGACTTCGGTTGGTTTCGCTAATTTCTGCTTTTTGGGCTGTGCGCCCTTTGCCGATGTAAGCCTCGATGACTTTGGGATTTGCGCGCACGTCTTCAGGCGTGCCTTGCGCGATGACGCCACCTTGGTGCATCACCACGATCCAGTCCGACAGGCGGTTCACGAACCTCAGGTCATGATCGATCAGAAGGACACCGGTGCCGCGTGTTTTGCCGACCTTAATCAGCCGATCAGCCAGGTCATCTGTTTCGCCGGGATTCATGCCAGCGGCCGGTTCATCCAGTAAAAGAATCTTAGGGTCTTGTGCCAAAGCGCGGGCGATTTCCAGGCGCTTGCGGGCACCATATGGCAGGCTGTCGGCGCGATACCCGGCGACTTCCCCAAGATCAAAGGCATCCAGTTCACGCAGGGTGATAGCCGCGGCAGTCTTGCGGTCGTGACCTGCGGCCAAAGCGGCAACAAGAACATTTTCATAGGCTGTCAGACCGCTGAACAGGCGCAAGTTCTGGAAGCTACGCGAGACACCAAAGCCTGGCACTTTGTGATGCGCGACACGGGTCAGGTCAACCTCGCCCATATGCGCAGAACCGGTGTCCGCCTGATAGGCGCGTGTCAGCAAGTTAACAAGCGTGGACTTGCCAGCACCGTTGGGGCCAATCAGGCCAGTGATGCGCCCAGTCGGAGCTTCGAAACTGACGTCTCTTACGGCTTTGACGCCTGCGAAACTTTTTGACAGGTTTGATGCTTTCAGCGTGGCTGGGACGACGGGCTCGGGCGTGCGCGCAGGAGTTACTCGGGACTTCAGGCGCCCGAGCAGATTTGCATCGGCGCCAGGGCCAAGTTCAAAGCCTCCGACCAGACCCTGAGGTCGCGCCCAGATCACCAGCAGGATGGCAAGCCCCAGGACAATCGTCGTCAGGCCAAAGACCTCGGGCAAGGTGACGCCAAGCACAGTTGAGCCGCCTTCGAACTGGCGCACAGTGTCCTGCAGCAGCGTCACCGCGATCACCCCGACCACTGCGCCGCCAACCGATGACATTCCGCCGACAATCATCATGACCACCTGCGCAAAGACGAGCCCAAGGTAGAAGGATGCGGGTGAAAATGCCCCTAGCATATGCCCGTAAAGTGCACCCGCGACTGTCGCCATGGAACCAGAGGCACACCAAGCGATGAATCTTGTGCGTCGGGCATTGATGCCAAGTGCTGTTGCGGCATCCTCATCGTCACGGGCCGCGCGGGAAAACAGGCCCAAACGGCTTTCGCGATACCAACGGGCCAGCAGGATTGCGACCGTGGCCGCGCCGAGGGCCAGAACCAGATCTGTCACCCTTGGCACACCGTAAAACGTCTGGCTGCCGCGTGTGATTTCGCGTGCGGCGATGGCCACGCCATGGGCGATGATCAGCAGGCCAAGCGTGGCAATCGTGGCAGACGCACCCACAAGCCGAGCGATGGCGCTTCCGGTTAGAGCTGCAAAGGCAAGTCCCGCAAGGGCGACCACCGGCAGCGACACCCAGATCGTTACTTCATGGCCTGCCAGAAATGACGGTAGATCCGGTAGGGCAGAACGTTGAAGAGCAGCAGGCATGGTGAGAATGCCTGACAGATAAGCGCCTAGCGCCAAAAACGCGCCATGCCCGAAAGACACAATGCCCGTGTTGCCGCAATAAATCGCAAGGGCCACTACGGCGACCACATTGACACACATCTGTACAGCAATCCGCTCGCCAGTGCGTCCAAAAATCAACGTCAGCCCAAGCACCACAGCCAGCAGCACAGCAACCGCCGCCGCCGTCCGGAGCAAGTTGGACGCCCGCAAGCGTCCGGGATGTGTATGAAGAGGGGCGATGCTCATGAGGGAATGTCCCCTACCGCTGTAAGGATTGCGTCTGCCAGCAGATCCGCCCACAGCCCGACTTGCGATTGTTCGCGGATTTGATCGTTTCGAATTTCAATCAGGCAATGCACAAGCTCACGGGGTTCTGCATGCGCTGGAATAAACCAATCGCCCTCAGTTTCGATCTGATAGGGCTTGTTCAACGCAAAGGTCATGTCAGGGCGGAGCTGCGCGATATGTGCCATCAATGCTTTGGCAGCACCGCCTGTACTGCGGCTTAAAAAGCCTGCCTGCCAAGGCCGGTCCTTGCCATCGAGATGCGGTGTAAAGGAATGGATCGAAAACGCGGCACGACGCGGACGGTTGGCAAAGAGCCGATTCAACTCTGCATCCATAGGTCGAAAGATTTCATCGACACGCATGGCCCGGCTCAATTCGGTGATCGCGCTGTTCCCCGGCACCTCAACCTGGTCGCTGATCGCAGGGACCGCCAAGGGGCTGTCAGGGGGACGGTTACAGTCAAATACCAGCCGTGAGTAATTTTGGACGACGAGAGGCGCGTTCAACTGTTCAGCCAACTGGCGCGCTACATCCTGGGCACCAATGTCCCAGCCGCGGTGGCTTTCAATGACGTCGCGGGAGACTCCCAAATCTCCAAGAATCTCGGGGACCGCATTGCCTGCATGCTCACACAGCAGCACGATCTCCGACGTGCTATCTGCATTAACGACGTCAATCGGCGCAGGATCGTTCGGCCCCAATAAGGTATGAGTACACAAATTCATGCAGCTTGGACCGCACGGTGTGTGTATCGTCTTGTCATACCGAGCAGAACCTTGGGATCGTGCGGGTCGGCAATCAGATCCAGCATTTCGCTTGGGGCGTCGTCAGTCGCTTTTTGGTGCAGCCAGCGCGTGGCCGAGAAATCCTCGACCACAAAGCCAACACCATCAAAAACCGTGATCTGATCTTCGGAGGTTCGTCCCTTTTTAGAACCGGTTAGAACCTGCCACAGTTCGTTGACCGCGTGATCCGGGTCGAGTTGCTGGATATCGCCCTTGATGCGCGTCTGTTTTGGGTACTCTACAGAAATGTCATTGCGCATCAGAATATCCTGTAGCCGATACTCGCAGCGGTTTTAGCTGATTTTGGGGCCAATATACGCGTCACCATCGCCGATGTTGCCACCGTGCGAAGCGCCGTCAGAAGGGTCATTTCAGAAAAGGGCTGTGGATAGCCGGTATCAACAGAGTCCAGCACACCAACGGCGGTTAGGGTTTGCAGGCCGACCTTGGTGTTCGATCGGTGCCCGTTCATGGACTTGAAGGTGTGATCCACACCATCAGAGGTTGGCATCAGTTCAATAACACCGACCTTAGAATGGGACGCCACGCGCGGTGTCTTGTCAAATACCGGCCAGCGTTTGAAATCGGCTTCGATCATATTGGCCAATTCTGCAAGGCAGTCCCGTAGGCCATGCTTATGGACCAGGGCCCGCATGTTTTCGACGCTGACAAATGGAACCAATGCTCTGTCAGAGGGCGCGCTCATCAGTATGTTCCTTCATACGCGGCGCATTTCTGTGCTGTGTCCATGCCTTTTACCGCGTCGATTTCTGCAGCCTTATGGGCGGCGTAGACGCTCGCGAAATCTGGACCAAACCAACCGGTGACTGTCGTATCCGCCTGAAACGCCTCGAGGGCGGCCTCAAGCGTTTCGGGCAGGCGCACAAATCCACGCGCCGTGAGATCGTCCGCTGACAGAAGCGACAGGTCTTCCTCGGTCGGCGCAGGCGCTTTCAGCCCATCTTCGATCCCCTGAACACCAGCATGTACAACAGCGGCCAAAGCCAGGTAAGGCGACGCCGCTGCATCCGCCGCTCGGTATTCAATGTTGAATTGTCTGGCGATTGAAGCGGGGTCCTTTGCCGTCACAGGGCAGACCCTCAACGAGGCCTCGCGGTCTCGGAACCCGAGATTGTTATACGCAGCCGACCACCGGTGCGGAGTAAGGCGTTCGTATGACACGACAGACGGTGCCGTCAGCGCTAAAATGTTAGGCAGGTATTTTAGCACGCCAGCAGCGAACCCATCAGTAAGTCTGGACATCCCGCAGGGGCCGCTTGCATCAAATGTGACCGGCTCGCCGGCATCGTCGACAAAGCTCATGTGGATATGAACGCCATTGCCGACGCTCGCCACATCGCGGATTGGCGTAAAGGTTGCGGCCTCACCCAGATGACGCGCTGCCGAGCGAGTAAGCTCGCGCAGGATTACCGCCTCATCTGCCGAGCGCACACCCTTGGCAGGGCCGATAACGACCTCGTATTGATTGGGGCCGAATTCCTTCATGATACTGTCTGGTTCAAGCCCGTTTTCGGCGAGTGTCGCCATCAGCACTTCGCAAAGCTTCCGCTGAATCTCGAACCCTTCGCGTCCGTATCCCTGATTTTCCACCGCCGGTGGGCTTTTCAGTTGAAACTCGTGCTCGAACGCCGAGATCAGATGAATGCCCGCCACATCATGCAGGCGCTTCAGCGCGGATTTGAGGATAGCGCGCGTACAAAAGGCCCAAGGATCCCCGTCAAGCGTGACGACATCGCCCATCAGGAAATGCTCGGTCACATCTCCAAATGTCGCCCGGGCCTCTGCGTTTGCATCGGGAATCAAAAGCAAATCACCTAGCGCGCCGAACGGGCTGTCAGCGATTATGTCGAAACAGGTGATCTGCACATTGGTAGGGGTCCAGCCGACCCCCCGCACCAGCCGTTTTTCCAACTGATCAGCGGGAAAGGCTTTGCCGCGCACCTTTCCGGCAACATCGGATATGGCAGCAAAAATTAGCGGCAGGGTCATTTTTCATTTTCCTCTTGAGTAAAGCGCAAAGCATCCCAGGCCTTGATGCGGTCTCGGGTCTGTTCCCAGTTGTCCTCGGCAATCCGCGTCACGATGGCCTCGGTCACCGAGAGAGCCGCCGAGTAAGTATCCCACAAGGTGCCGCTATCAATTGGCACCGGCATGACCTCATGGGCGTGTTTGGCAATCGGTGAAATCCATTTGTCCGTCATCAGGATCACACGGGCACTCCGATCGCGTGAGGCAACAAGCGACAGCTGCTCCAGCGCCGGTTGGTAGCGGCGAAAATCAACAGCATAAAGGATATCCCCGGGCCGCATCCGCAACAGATATTCTGGCCAGCCTTCAGGCGTATCAGGCAGATGAAACACATCCTTGCGGATCTGACGCAGGTGGAACGAAAGATGCTTGGCGATCGTATCGCTGATCCGGCCACCCAGCACGTAAACGCTGCGTTTCGGGTCGGTCAGAAGGGTGCAGATCTGGTTAAACTGATCTTCGGTGATCGCATCAGCCGCCATGGCCATCTGGCTGGCCGATTTGGAAATAAAGTCCTTCAGATATCCCCCATGAACGGGCCGTTCCGTCTGGTGGAGTTGAACAGGCGAGCGGTGCCCTTCTTTCAATTCCGCGATAAGATCACGTTGGAAATCCTGATATCCATCAAGTCCAATCTTGGTAACAAACCGTGAGATTGAAGGCGGTGACACCTCGGCGTGTTTTGCCAGCTCCTGGATCGAGGAAAGGCCAGCAAATGGGTAATCCGACAGGATAGCTGCAGCAAGTTTGCGCTCTCCGCTGGTTAGCATATCGGCTGCGTTTTCGATGCGGTCTCTGATCAACATGCGCTATATGGTGGTGGAAAAATATTTTCTGTCAATCTAAATTGAATTGACTTTGGAATTTTATTTTCTTTTAGTATGGACGTCATGATCGCCCTCATTCATAAAATTAGACCTCTTGGGCAAACATTTGAAAGCAGAGACAGACATGGAATTGACCCGCGATCTTCCACTAGAACATGACCAATCGGGATTGCTGTTTATTGACGTGCAGAACTTTGCAGCCCACAGGGATGGTGCCGAATTCGAAGGGCTGACAAATGCCGAGTTTGACGCAAAGTTTGGCTGGTTTTTTGAGCAGCTGAAATCCAGTATCGTACCTAATATGCAAGCCTTGCAAAAGGGATTTCGCGCGGCGGGAATCGAGGTTCTTTACACAACGATTGAAAGTCTGACCAAAGACGGGCGCGACAGATCTCTGGATTACAAAATCACGGGCTTCAACGTGCCCAAAGGATCCTGGGACGGCAAGGTGATCGACGAACTGGCACCAGCCGATGATGAGATCGTGTTTCCAAAATCTTCGTCCTCAGTCTTTGTCTCGACCCACATAGATTACGTGCTGCGCAATCTCGGCATAAAGCAATTGGTGCTGGCAGGGATCGTGACCGATCAATGCGTCGAAAGCGCAATTCGCGATGCCTGTGATCTGGGCTATCTGGTCACCCAAGTGACGGATGCCTGCATGACCTACACGCAAGAGCGTCACGACAATTCCCTGCAAACGATCAAAGGCTACTGCCGTCAGGTGACGACAGCCGAATTGCTTGACGAAATCGGTCGTGGCTAGGTCGGTGAGGCGCCCAGCCGATCCGTTTGGCGGCGCGTCTCAGGCGTTATCCACACCCGTTTTCTCGCCAAATTCCGATTTTTCCCTGCGCGTCAGTCCAACCTGTCATCATCCAAAAAATCGTTCAGAAATATTTGGCGAGGCACACTCAAAACAGCATGTGAGATCAGAGACAAACCCACACTTTTCGGTAAAACGTCCAAGCATTATCTGCCCTCACCACATGTTTTCCTTGATGCAGCGAATGCCAGTTTCAGAGTGACATAGTAAAAAGGCTACATAAGTGGTCACGGATTTGCCGATAAACAAAGCAAATGCCAGGTTGAAACCATTTTTTTGATCGGTATCGGGGCCTTGGGACCAGCGGTAGGGCCACGAGCGTTGTAATTGCGTCTCCAAGTGGTTACATAGGGAACACTAAAGTTCTGGTTTTCTGCAGCCCAGGCGTATCGCCTGCTAGAGTGAACTAAGTTCTTCCATCATGAAAATTCAGCTGTCACGTCCTCTACTTGGATTTGATGTTTGGGAAAGTTGCCGATGTTTTCGCGCACGACCACATCGCTTGTGACGTTAGTTGATCCGTTTGTGGTGATCAGACGCACCGATGGCTTGCCAATAAGCCACAACGCAACCGTTGATCAAATGAGCTTCCGATAGGCAAAAACTGCGCCTATCGACCATCGCGTTCTGGGATTGGCCCGGGCGCAAGATCAAGATTGCGCAGAAAGACATAAAACAGCGAGGCGGCGCTTTCTCCGCCAGAGGAACTAAAATGACATTTCCAGAATGGACGAAACCAGGCATCTACGGTGCTTTGTGTGGTGCGGTTGCGGTCTCAATCCTTGGCTTTACCTGGGGCGGATGGACAACCAGCGGCAGCGCTCAAGAGTTGGCGAAAGACCATGCAAGCGAAGAAGTAACGCTTGCGATGGTGCCGGTCTGCCTGAACAGGTCAACCGCTGATCCCAAGCGCGAAGAAATAATCGAAACACTGCAAGAGGCCTCTGGCTTCAACCGCCGCAAGGCCATGATGGATACAGGTTGGGCAACACTGCCGGGGTCAGATTCGCCAAGCCGCGACCTCGCAGATGCCTGTATCGCGGGGCTTGAGCTGGATGGATCATAAGGCAAAGGCAATGCCGAAACTCTTTCGGACGACTTGGCGCGCAAATCTGTCACTAGGCATTCAGATGAGTGCGGCGCTGATTGGGTTTACACTCGGTGCTTTGCTTTTATTTTCGATGCCTGCATTCGCTCAATCTACATCGCAATCGGTGCCAGAAAATGCCACTGCAACGAGTTACGGTGACGGTTGGAAATGCAACGCCGGGTATAGGTTGAGTGGCGACGTCTGCGCAGCTGTCGTAGTGCCAGAAAATGCCTATCCGACCAACCGTACCTATGGTTTGGGTTGGGAATGTCTTCATGGTTTTCGCGAGAACGATGAAGCGACCTGTGTTGCGGTGATTGTACCCGATGGCGGATTCCTTGATTCATCAGGTGAACGTTGGCATTGCTCGCGCGGTTTTCTCAAAATCGACGATACGTGCCAAGAAATTGTCGTACCCGCAAACGCTTATCTGGCTGATACGACCTATGGACCCGCGTGGGAATGCAAACGTGGGTTCGAAGCATTGGACGACCGTTGCGTCGCCATTGTGGTCCCGGCCAACGCGTATTTGAATTCATCAGGATACGGCCAACCCTGGACATGTGAACGTGGATATTTTGTACAGGATGGCACGTGCGCGGCCGTCGTGA
This sequence comes from Ruegeria sp. CDSA221, assembly GCF_059611825.1. Classification (NCBI taxonomy): domain Bacteria; kingdom Pseudomonadati; phylum Pseudomonadota; class Alphaproteobacteria; order Rhodobacterales; family Roseobacteraceae; genus Ruegeria; species Ruegeria sp. CDSA221. The sequence continues at coordinate 126,508 of NZ_JBXWPK010000005.1, read as the reverse complement.
TCCCTGAACATGCCTACTTGGACGATGCAACGTACGGCACGGGATGGAAGTGCGAGCGGGGATACGCGACCTCAGGTGTGAATTGCGAAACAATAGAGATTCCTGCGAATGCCCATCTTGACAGGTCCGGAAACCGTTGGAACTGCAACAAGAATTTCAAGTCATCTAAAGGCCTGTGCGTTCTCGATAACTGAGCGCGCGGCGCGACTATTTCGACTTTGGTATCCGATGGTGACGACCGTGTTGCCTTGGGTGTCGACCACACAAAGGAAACATCATGAAAACCGACTTTAACGTGGCAAACACGATCCGTCGTCCTGTTAGCGGGGCGCAGGCGCCGCCATTTACCAGCGACGAACCCATAAGATCAACTTCTGCCACTCAGATCATCTTGCCGCCAACTGCGATTGTCTATTGCCAAGGTAACTTTGCCAAGGCGGATGGCAAAACTGCAAATGGCCTCGTTCGCCATTCAGAGGCCTATAGGATCCTGTCTGTCATAGATAGCGATCACGACGGCAAAGACAGCGGGTTGGTTCTTGACGATACTGTAAACCACATTCCGGTCTTCAGAAGTCTGGACGCTGCTGTTGTCCATGAAGCTGTAATCCCGGATACCCTCATTTACGGGATGGCACCATCTACGGGCAGGCTCTCATCGACAGATCGTGACGTTGTTCTCGACGCGATATCACTTGGTATGAACATCGTCAGTGGATTGCATGAGTATCTGGGCGATGATCCAGAAATCGCCTCTTTTGCGGCCGAACGCAAAGTCACCATCCGAGATATTCGCAAACCTAAACCCAGCAAGGATATGCGCCTGTTCGATGGGAGTATTTCTGGTGTGAAAGCACTGCGCATAGCGGTTCTTGGGACCGACTGCGCCATCGGAAAGCGGACAACAGCGACTGTTTTAGCCCGTGCCTTGAACACAAGAGGCATCAAGACTGTCCTTGTTGGTACGGGCCAGACAGGTTTGATGCAGGGTGCAAAATATGGGGTGGCAATGGATGCCGTACCACCGCAGTTCTGTTGCGGCGAACTTGAAGGCGCGATCGTCGACGCTTCCGAGTCTGAACGACCCGATGTCATATTGATCGAAGGTCAAGGGGCGTTGAGCCATCCGGCATTCTGCACATCCGCCTTTATCCTGCGGGGCAGCCAGCCGGACGCCGTAATCCTCCAGCACGCTCCAAAGCGCGCGCATCGCTGTGACTTTCCCAATATGCCGATGCCCAAGCCTGCAAGTGAGATTGCCCTAATCGAAGCATTTGCTGACACAAAGGTCATTGGTGTCACGCTCAATCATGAGGGGATGTCCGAGGCCGAGGTAACCGACACGATCGCCGCACAGTCACAAATACTCGGGCTGCCTGTAACGGATGTACTCAGCCGGCCGGCTTCGCATTTGCTTGCAATGGTTGTTGCCGCTTACCCTGGGTTACGTCACTCCACACCCGTGGCTGCGATATGAGTACCCCTCGCATTGAGGTGCATCTGAGCAAGATACGTCACAATGCGAAGACTGTTGTCGAGCGCCTCAAGACACGCGGCATCGGTGTCACCGGTGTGACCAAGGCAGTGTGCGGGCATCCGGCCATCGCTCAGGCAATGCTCGACGGCGGCGCTGTGGGGCTTGCGGAAGCGCGGCTTAGTAACGTGCGAAGGTTACGCAACGCGGGCATGACATGCCCGATCACATTGATCCGTACACCAACGCTGAGCCAGGTCGATCAGGTCATCCAATACTGTGAGGCGAGCTACAATACAGAAATCCTCGTGATTACCGCTCTGGCCGCCGCCGCGATCCGGAAAGACTGCATTCACGGCATTATCCTGATGGTTGAGATGGGCGATCTGCGCGAAGGGATCATGCCAAAAGACCTCGGCTCAGTTGCACAGCAAGTGGTGGACATGCCCGGCGTTACGCTGAAAGGCATCGGAGCGAACTTTGCATGTCTGGGGGGAATTGCCCCGAATGCTGCAGATATGGAGGCCCTATCTGACCTGGCGAATGAAACAGAGGGGCAGTGTGGTCCCTTCCTTCACACGGTATCTGGCGGAAACTCGGCCAACCTTCCTTGGGCCCTCGGCGGACACCCAGCTTGTCGCATCAATGATCTAAGGCTGGGGGAAGCAATGCTTCTGGGCGTTGATCCGGTTTCCGGAGATCAGATAGGCGGGATGTATACGGATGCATTTACGCTTGTCGCTGAGGTAATTGAAACAGGGTCCAAACCTGCATCTCACCCTCAGAGTATCTGCGATCCGGTATTCAAAAGACTTCACCTCGTCCCGAAAAGCGGACAGAGCACACAAATAATCCTGGCCGTTGGTCAGCAAGATACGGACATTTTGGGGCTTTCGATGCCCCCTGGATATAGGCTTATTGGTGCAACAAGCGATCATCTTGTCGTTGGCACTTACCATTCGACGCAAAGCGTAGGATCGGAAATGAAGTTCCAAATGAACTATAGTGCATTGATGAATGCTATGTCCGCTCCTGACGTTAAGACAAAGCTGCTCCGTGGCAGTCATTCACGACACGCGCATGTCTCTCAAGGATCAGGCAATCACCTGGCATCGATTTGAACACTCAACTGATAAATGCACCGTTGAAAACGGTTAGGAGAATAACCATTGGCAAAGCTGACAAAAAAAACTGTCTTCAATGCACACGTTCCCAGGGCGGAAACACCGATGGACAAAACAACGCGGATCGTTAGAGAAATGGTCAATGAAGAAGCAGAGCAAAGACAGATCAAGAATGCCCGGCTCCGCAAAACTCGGCTCGAAAGGGATGCGAATACATTATCTGAAGCCTGTCCGCCGAAGCCCGTCAAAAAGCGGTGACAGGATTGTCGCCCCTTCTTTTTGCCCGACTTGAATGATCGAAACACGAACAAAGCGGCTAGCGAGCATTGTTTTTCCCATGCATCACTCGCACCCATACTCATTTTACGGATACTGCCATGACAATCTCAGATGAGAGCTCAGAAAAAATTCACTATATCTGCCAGACATATGTGGAAAATAAGCCCGGTCGCGGAGGGCAAGGAAACTTGAAAATTGGCAAGCAATTTGAATACTCCACGGCGGCGGAAGCACAAAACAGAGCAGAAAGGGAAGCGCTATCCGACGATTGCGCTGGCGCTGATGCCTACATGGTCAGTGAGGACCCGAACAGTGGCGAGGTCGGGGCGCCAAGCTTCATCATTAGGCTTGGAAATGTTCCGGAATTTGATGAGTTTTAGATCTTGAGCAGGCTTCAGTTTAACTCTCTAAACTCACCTTGATTGCGGCATTAGATCGACAAAAAGCAAATCTATTTGGTGCCAGAAAAACAGACCATTTAGGGCGTGGGTTTTGCCAAGAAACTGCGCCATGAATACCGGAAAAAGCAGATATTAGTGTAGGCGCAGCGAGAAATCCCAAGGTGCAGGTCGGGCTCGTATGATACTTTCGTGGTATCCAGCGAAAAGGATCGTTCACTTACTTCGAGCCAGGTTTTGACGTGAAGGCCAAAGCGATCTGGCCTTTCATATTGTGCAACAACTAGATTGAGTAGAGGTATTGCGCATCTGGGACATACGTCAGATTTGTTCGACCTTCACGGAATCAAGCGGGTAGAAGGCGACATGGCCTTTGATGTCTAAGGCAGAATGGATCGGGTCTTCATAGCTCCAAGCAGCGTTTTCAGTGACCGAGGATTTGTTGACGATCGAAAAATGCGTGGCTTGGCCCTTGTGTTTGCACTGCGTGACCTTGTCGGTAACATCCAGAAATGCCATCGCGATATCGGTACGAGGGAAATAGATGACCGGATCAAGATCGCCCTCGAGCAATTCCAGAGCATTTGTGGTTTCACCCAGAATGGCGCCTCCTGAACGGACGCTCCATTTGCCTGGTGTCTTGCGAATGGTGATCTCGGTCATCTTTGCTCTTTCCTCTGGTCCGGTTTCCCGCTTGTCCACTGCCCGGTAAATGTAACGATGCGGTGTCAGATCGGTGCGGTTGCGGCATCCAACCACAGTTGGGCGTCATCTCCCAGCCTTGGTCGAACATTTTCGGCAACTTCGCGGTGATATGCGTTCAGCCAGTCGCGTTCGACTGCTGTCAGCATATCGGTCAGAACCAAGCGTCGGTCGATAGGGACATAGGTCAATGTGCGCCATTCCAACATGGGACGTTCCGCGTCACCACTGGGCAGGGTAGGGGCAGATTGCACCACCAAAAGGTTTTCAATCCGGATTCCAAAGGCACCTTCGCGGTAATAACCCGGCTCATTCGACAAGATCATGCCCGGCAGCAAGGGCTCATGGCTGGCTTTGGACAGACGCTGAGGACCCTCATGCACACTCAGATAGGCACCGACGCCGTGCCCGACACCGTGATTAAAGTCCTGACCCGCTGCCCATAGGGGCACACGCGCCACGGATTCGATATCACGTCCAGCCAACCCGGCAGGCCAGCGCAGCATAGACATGGCGATCATGCCTTTCAGCACGCGAGTAAAGCAGGCTTTTTCTTCTTCACCCACATTGCCGATAGCAATGGTCCGGGTGATATCAGTCGTGCCATCCAAATATTGTCCGCCGCTGTCCAGCACCAGGATATGACCGTCTTGCAGCAGGCTGTCGGTTTCCTCGGTCACCCGGTAATGCATGATCGCGCCATTGGGTCCTGTCCCTGCAATCGTATCGAACGAGATATCCTGCAGGGCATTATCCTTGCGCCGGTTCTCCTCAAGCCGAGTGACCACCTGCGTTTCCGTAACATCGCCAGCGGCTTGTGCATCCAGCCAGCACAGCGTTTCGATCACAGCGACAGCATCGCGCAGATGTGCCTCGGCACTGCCTGCGATTTCGGCAGGGTTCTTGCAGGCTTTGGGCAGCGCACAAGGGTCGCCGCCATCGACCATCTGCCCCTCTAGCACATCGGCCACTGCCTGTGGCAGCGTACCAAGATCAACCTGAACCTTACCGTCAAGCGCTGCGACAGCCGTCAAAAACGTGTCCGGCGCATGAACTGTGACTGAATCGGCCATCGCCACGTTCAGCTTTTGGTGCGCCATGAACAGATCCACGCGGCCATCCGCATGCAGTATAGCAAACCCATGCGCCACCGGGTTGTACCCGATATCGGAGCCCCGAATATTCAACAACCACATGATCGAGTCGGGCAGGGTAATCACCGCTGCGCTACAGCCCGCGTCCTGCAGGGACTGCGCCAGACGCGCGATTTTTCTGTCTGCGTTTTCGCCCGCGAATTTGATCGGGTGCAGCTTTACCGGGTTCATTGGTGGATCGGGTTGATCCCGCCAAACCCGGTCCACCAGATTGTCGCTGCGCACCAGTGTAATATCTCGGCCTTCAAGGTCGGTCTGCGTTTTCGCGATCTGACCCGCCGAATGTAGCCACGGATCAAAGCCAACCCGACCACCCTGCGGGAGTTGTTCCTTTAGCCACGCGGCAAGGCTGACCTCGGGCCATGGAACAGGTGTGTAATCGGCGGCGACCTGCGCTTTGACCTGCGTGCGATAACGTCCGTCAATGAAGACGCCGGCCTTTTCTGCCAAAACCACGCAGAACCCGGCCGAACCTGTGAACCCGGTCAGCCAGGCAAGCCGTTCGTCGCGCGGGGCCACATACTCGCCTTGATGCACATCCGCGCGCGGGACCAAGAAACCGTCCAACCCATCGCGTGTCAATTCGGTCCGCAGATCGGCCAGCCGAGGCGGGCCCTGTTCCGGCCGTGCGGTCACGGCGAAGGACTGAAACATGTCATACCTCTATCAGTTTGGAGCGCGCGACGCCATGTTATGGAAAAGGCGATTCAGCCTACTCTCTTCATTCCCATCACCCGTGCTCGTGCGCGCGGATCACTGTCAAACAGAGCGGCCAGTTGTTCGGTCATGGCTCCGGCCAGTTGCTCGACATCCGTGATGGTCACGGCGCGGTCGTAATACCGGGTCACGTCATGGCCGATGCCGATGGCAAGCAATTCCACCATCTTGCGCTTTTCGACCATCCCTATCACATCGCGCAGGTGCTTTTCCAGATAGTTTGCTGGGTTCACGCTGAGCGTTGAATCATCGACCGGCGCCCCGTCCGAGATTACCATCAAAATCTTGCGCTGCTCGCGCCGTGCCATCATCCGGCGATGCGCCCATTCCAGTGCCTCGCCGTCGATATTTTCCTTCAGTAGCCCTTCTTTCATCATCAGCCCCAGATTGGGCCGGGCGCGTCGCCACGGGGCATCCGCGCCTTTGTAGATGATATGGCGTAGATCGTTCAGACGACCGGGCTGCTGTGGGCGGCCATCGTTCAGCCAGGCCTCGCGCGCCAGCCCGCCTTTCCACGCTCGCGTGGTAAAGCCCAGAATCTCGACCTTGACGTTGCAGCGTTCCAGCGTGCGTGCCAGAACATCCGCGCAGATCGCCGCGATCGAAATAGGTCGCCCGCGCATCGAGCCCGAATTATCCAACAGCAGCGTCACCACCGTATCGCGGAACTCAGTGTCCTTCTCGACCTTAAAGCTCAGCGGTGTGGTTGGGCTTGCAACAACACGCGCCAGACGGCCCGCGTCCAGAATGCCTTCTTCGCGGTCGAACTCCCAGCTGCGGTTCTGTTGCGCCTGCAACCGGCGCTGCAATTTGTTGGCCAAACGGCTGACGGCGCCTTTCAACGGTTCTAGCTGTTGATCCAGATAGGCCCGAAGGCGTTCCAGCTCAGCGGGCTCCGCCAGATCCTCGGCGGCGATCTCTTCGTCATGGGTGCTCAGGTAGACCTTATAGTCGGGATCAGCATCGGATGCAGGCGGAGGGGCAGGCGGCTCCAGCGGGGCCTCGCCCTCGGGCATCTCGGCCTCTTCTCCCATTTCATCCTCGGCCATCTCATCCATGGAGACTTGGGCCTGAGACTGATCCTGCTGTTCTTCCTGTGACTGCTCAGGGGTCGCATCCGCGTCCTGTTCGTCCTGATCATCCTGACCAGTGCTGTCGGGGTCGGGCTGTTCTTCGGCGTCGTCTTCGGCCTGATCTTCCTGATCTTCGTCCAGCTCATCCGGGTCATCGCCCAGCTGATCGCCATAGCCCAGATCCTTGATCATCTGGCGTGCAAACTTGGCGAATTCGGCCTGGTCCGAAAGCACCTCGTCAAGGTTCTCCAGTACGCCCCCCGCCTGATCTTCGATAAACCCGCGCCACAGGTTCATGACATTGTCAGCCGCAGGCGGCAGGTCGCGACCAGTGGCCAGATGCCGGATCAGATAGCCGGCGGCCACCGAAAGAGGCGCGTCAGCTGGCTGTTTGCACTGATCATACCCACGCCGGATCGCTTCGTGCCCGATCTTGACGTCGATGTTGGACGCAGTGCCTGGCATGTCCCGCGCACCCATCGCTTCGCACCGGGCAACCTCCATCGCCTCGTACAGATCGCGGGCCATGTCACCCGGAGGCGCATAGCGATTATGAGTAGCATCATCGTGATAGCGTCGCTGCAAAGCCAAAGCATCCGCGGTCCCGCGCGCCAACAGAACCTCTTCCCGCGTCATGCGCCGCGAGACCTGAGGCAACCGCATCGACTCACCCGACAGGCCCGACGGGTCGACCGTATAGCTCACCGTAAGTTCCGGATCGTCGGCCATCACTTTGGTGGCTTCGGCCAGAGCTTTCTTGAACGGATCAGCGGGGTTGTCTTTGGGTTTGCTCATATTGGGTTTCCAGACTCCGGGTCGGCGTATTGCGCGAAGACAACATCTGGGTCTTGTTGAAGCATGTATCTGCAGTGCACCCGAGAATTCTGGCTTAGTTTCAACTCCGAGACAAAGGATTTCGGCTTCTTCCACTGTTGAGCAATGATGCCTACAGCCACATCATCCAGTTCAACCAACCAGGTCGCTCTGCCTCCGGAAATGCGTGCCAAATATCCTTGCGTTTGAATGGCTTTACATAAATCTAAGCCAGTTGCGGGTAAAGGAACAGAAAGATCTGCATCATGAGGTGCAGACACATCATCCCCTGCAGTCACGCTATCTCGTGTCAGCAACAATGAATAATGCGTGTTGCGCATCACCCCAAGCTCGTACTTGCAGCGCTTTCCGGGAGTTCCTCGTCAAAACACCGCTGATAGAACTCGGCCACTGTCTGGCGCTCCAGCTCGTCGCATTTGTTCAGAAAGGATAGGCGGAAAGCATAGCCGACATTGCGGAAAATCTCGGCGTTTTGCGCCCAGTTGATTACCGTTCGGGGGCTCATCACGGTCGAAAGATCACCGTTCATGAAGGCGGTCCGAGTCAGATCGGCAACGGTGACCATCTGAGCGACGATCTTGCGGCCCTCGGCAGTGTTGTAATGCGGCGCTTTGGACAGAACGATCATCGTTTCTGCGTCATGGCTAAGGTAGTTCAGCGTCGCGACCAGAGACCAACGGTCCATCTGGGCTTGGTTGATCTGTTGTGTGCCGTGATACAGGCCGGTCGTGTCACCCAGCCCAACAGTATTGGCGGTGGCAAACAGGCGGAAATACTTGTGCGGCGTCAGAATCTCGTTCTGGTCCAGCAGGGTCAGGCTGCCATTGGTTTCCAGAACGCGCTGGATCACAAACATCACGTCTGCGCGCCCGGCATCGTATTCGTCAAAGACGATCGCAACAGGGTTACGCAGAGCCCAGGGCAGAATTCCTTCGTGGAAATCCGTGACCTGCTTGCCGTCGCGCAGTTTGATCGCGTCCTTGCCGATCAGGTCGATCCGGCTGATATGGCTGTCGAGGTTCACACGCACAGCCGGCCAATTCAGGCGTGCGGCAACCTGTTCGATATGGGTCGATTTACCGGTGCCGTGATAACCCTGAATCATCACGCGGCGGTTATGGGTAAACCCTGCGAGGATTGCCAGCGTCGTATCTGGGTCGAACTTATATGTCGGGTCGGTCTCGGGAACCCGTTCTGTCTGTTCGTAAAAGCGTTTGACCTGCATGTCAGAATCGATGCCGAACACATCTCGGACCGAAATCTCTTCTGTTGGTTTTGCGTTTGCGTCAATCGGCCAATCCATGCCTGTCGTCCTTATCCTGATACCGCGGCCCCCGCGCGGGCTTCTGAACCCGTGTGTGGTGCAACATATTGCGGGTAAGGGCAAGGGGAAGCGGCGAGGCTAAAAGGCTGAGGCGCAGTTTCATTCGTATTGACGCACTCGGCATACCGCCTCGGTTCGTTTCAGATAGAGGCACAGTGCCCAATCGGTTTACACATAAGAAGATGGTCTTGGTGAAATTGCACTTTTACATCAGGCGATATTGTTGGCCAGCAGGCAACAATATGCATTCAAATATGAAAATATCACTTAGTTTGGGGGTAACTGTGTTTTAGACTGAACATATTGGTGAGTTTTGATGGGTTACGAGTGAGGTGGTTTATGAGAAGCTTGGTTCAGGCTGCTTTCAGTTCTGTACTTTCCATGGTCATTTGTTGGTGCACTCGCTCGTCGGCATCCTGGGCTTGACCAATGGCTTTTGATGCCCTTCTCCATACTGTCAACAGCACCGGCCGCGGAGACCTGATCGTTCAGGACACGACCGTTCCTGCCATTATCTCTGGCTCTACGATCTCGTTCGACGGTGGGGCAACGTTCCAGACCTACACATATCTTGGCCAAGGCAATTACCGTGGCACAGGGGAATCTGGCGAGTTCATTCGGGTGGGCGGCCAGGTTTATGCCTGGGACACGGCGAACCCGACGGGCCCGATGACATTGGGGAACTGGAAGATCACGACCTCGGATCTTGATCCAACAGACCCACCCTGTTTTGTTTCCGGGACTTTGATTGATACCGACAACGGACCGGTTCCGGTCGAGAAATTGGTTGTTGGCGACAGGGTGCTCGTCTCGAATGGCGGGGCACTGCCTATTGTCTGGATCGGCAAAAGGGCTCTTAGCACTATGGCTTTGCACAGCAGGCCAAAGTTCAGACCTGTCTGCATCCGGAGAAATGCTCTGGGCAAAGGGGTGCCGGATCAGGATTTGTACGTGTCGCCTCAGCATCGGATCGTGCTGGAAGGCTGGCGGGCCGAGTTATTGTTTGGCGAAGCAAAGGTTTTTTCGGCTGCCATCCATTTGGTCAATGGCGATACGGTCTATCAAGTGTCGCCCGATAAGCCGGTAGAATATTTTCACATTGCCTGCGAACGGCACGAGATTTTGACATCCAATGGCGTGCGCAGCGAAAGCCTGTTTCTGGGCGACAGGGCGCTGCAATCCTTTCACCGCGAAGACGTCGACGAATTGCGCGCGCTATTCCCTGAACTGTGTGCTGAGGCGTCGGTTCCTCGAACGCGGTTACGTTGCTTGAAGCGCCCCGAAGTGCTGGCGCTGCAGGGTATGGCCAGCAATTAAAACGCCTATTTAAAGTTCCGGCTGTCTTTGATCTGGTCCCAGGCCCAGACAACCTCTTGCAGCTGCTCTTCCTGCGAGCGGTCGCCGCCGTTCATATCGGGGTGCAACACCTTGATCAGCTTTTTATAGGTCTTTCGGATTTCGGCCTTGGACCAGCTGTCATTGGCTTCCAGAATCTCGATAGCGCGACGTTCGGTCGGGGGCAGGCGGCGGCCGCCTCCGCCTGTAGTGCGCCCTTTGTTCTGGGTACTGTTCGCGCCCAGCACCTGGTGCGGGTCTTCGATTCCCAAACGGGCCCAGGCACGTGCCTCGGGATCGCCCATGGGTTTGGTTTCACGCTCCCAGACTTTGTCCTTAGACTGTTGAGCATTCATTTCGGCCTCGGTCGTGCCGTCGAAGAAATTCCATTTCTGGTTATACTCGCGCACATGCTGCTGGCAGAACCAGAAGAAATCATCCAAAACATCCGGTGCTTTCGGGGCCCGAAATTTACCAGGCTCTTCACAGCCCTCATGGTCACAGATTCGCACCGAAGTTTCAGACGCGCCAGACATACCACGCCGTCCACGCGGGTTTTTTTTCTTCGCGCTGGAGACGGACATATCGAATCCAAATGGGTCTGATTTCGTCATGCTATGATCCTTAAGAACGCATCTTCTCGACTCGGAGGCAGCAGTTTAGTCTAAGCAGCCGAAAGTAGAAGAGGGGGGCGGTAATATTTTTGCCGCTGAGCGTAAAAATGACCGTGACCGAAGAAATGCGAAGCCGCCTGCAATCGGCGTTTGATCCACATGAGCTTGAAATCGTTGACGACAGCGAAAGCCACCGCGGGCATGCCGGATTCCAAGAAGGTGGTGAAAGCCATTTCAACATCCGAATCCGCGCGGCTGCATTCGAGGGGCAATCTCGCGTTGCCCGCCACCGCGCAGTGCACAAGGCGCTTGGAGATATCGTGCCGCGGATCCATGCTCTGGCATTGGATATAGGTGTTTAGGCAGGCTTTTGTAACGCGGCCCGGAACGGTCGCACCCCTGCAGAGAAGACAATTCGCGGGTTTTGCCGTGATCGTTCAGAGATTGGTACAGGGTCGCGGGTTGGATAGGTGAAAGCCGGCCGGTAATTTTTCGGTGTTTTGGTGATTTCGACCGGTTTCTTGCACTGATTGCAACAAATCAGGAAATTCAGCCTGAATGTGAAAACATTCCATGCATAACAGTTGCTCGAACGCGGGCCCTAATCTACCCTCCATTGACGGGATGTTTTTCAGGTATTTGGTTTTGAGAGTTCTTTTTGTGCAGGCTGGATTTGGGCCTGGGGGGGCAGAGAAAGTAATCGCCATGGTTTCAGGGCATTTTGCCCGGCGCGGTTGTGCTGTTCACGTTACCGGTTTTCAGATGCCGACCGATGGTCCCTATTTCCCGATGCATCTCGATGTTGAACTCAGCGTTGCAGAAAAGGCGACGGGACAGGCGTCACGTATTACGCATATCCGCTCTGTCATAAAGAAATTCCGACCGGACGTTGTAATCTCATTCCTGACCAAGGTGAATGTTCAGACTCTTCTGGCAAGCGTTGGAACCGGGATTCCCGTTATCATTTCTGAACGCAATAATCCGCTGCGACAGGACGCACATCCCCTTTGGGCACCGCTTCAAGGGATTGCGGGGATAAAGGCAGCAAAGGTTGTCGGGCTGACACATCGCGGATTGGCGGATCTTCCCTTCACTTTGCGCAAGAAGGGGATGGTTATTCCGAACCCGATCCTCCCCTTTGAGCGAGTTGAATCCTCTGGCACGAGGCAGGGTGTGCAACTGGTCGCGGTTGGCCGCCTCGTTCGGCAAAAGGGGTTCGACATGCTGCTGCAGGCGATGCAGCGCATTCATTCCCAAGCTCCAGATACCAGGTTGATTATCTATGGTGAGGGCAGCGAGCGGGAAAATCTGCAGAAACTGCGCGATGATCTGGGGCTACAGTCGGTTGCTCGGCTGCCCGGCAATACGATCGAGGTCGGAGAATGGGCGCAGCGTGCGGACATTCTGGTAGCCACCTCGCGGTTCGAAGGGTTTCACAATGTCGTCGCTGAGGCGGCGGTCAGCGGGATACCGGTCGTGTCTTTCGATTGCGATTACGGTCCGTCAGAGTTCATTCAAAACGGACGGAACGGATATCTGGTTCCCGTCAACGATGTCAGTGGTTTGGAACAGGCAGTGCTGAAGCTGATCCATGAACCCGACCTCAGGGCGCAGATGTCCAAGGTGTCACCTACGCTAAAGGCCGATCTGTCCCCAGATCAGGTCTTTGCCCAATGGGACACGCTAATTCGCGACGTCACGAGCTGAGATTCAAAACGCTACTCCTGACAGCCGTTTTTTTTGACAGGCCCGGTTAGGGCAATCAGGTTTTTTGACCTTCAGTCTCTGCAGTTTCGTCTTCCGATTTTTCTGTTTCAGCACCTTTCAGCGACAAAGGCGGCTCTTTGGCCTGTTCTGCAATGGGGGCCGGGGCCTGAACGGTATCGGGACCAGGAACAGGTTGAGCAAGAGCAACGCCATCCTTCGTTTCGGTCGGGCCAGGTGTCGGGGCAACAGGCACATCAATTTCACGGCGGAATATCAGCACATTGCGCCAGTTCACGGTGCTGCCGGTCAGGCCGGAGCGTTCCTCGCTGGGCAACAACTCGGCGCGTTGATATTCCCAGCCATCCTGCCCCATCTGGTTTAGCACTTGTTCAATAGAAGCAGCGAAACGTCCCTCGGCTGACTTTTCACCCTTGGTCTTGGCAGACTTTTGGGGGGAAGGGACAACTTTGTATTCGTAGCGGGGCATCGGAATTCCTACCTGTAAGTTCCGGGTAATCTAGCAGGTTGATCACAATGGGAAAGTCATCATAGCGCGGCGGGCGAATTCCGGCACATCTGCTGGTGCGGGCCTGGTGCCACAAATGACAAGCGGCGGGACTTTGCGCAAAGGCTAAAGTCCCGCCGCCGAAATCAGTAAAACCGAAAGATCTACGATCCCAGTTTCTTGGCAATCAGCTCGTTGACGGCCTTGGGATTGGCCTTGCCACCAGTCGCCTTCATCACCTGACCAACGAACCAGCCGGCCAGTTTCGGGTTTACCTTGGCCTTCTCGACCTGTGCCGGATTGGCGGCTATGATCTCGTCCAAAGCGGCCTCGATCGCGCCCGTGTCCGTCACCTGCTTCATGCCGCGGTCTTCGACGATCTGCGCCGGATCTCCGCCTTCGGTATAGACGATTTCGAACAGGTCCTTGGCGATCTTGCCCGAGATCGCGTCCGAGGAAATCAGGTCGATGATGCCGCCAAGCTGTGCAGGTGAAACCGGCGAGTCGGTGATCTCGTGATCTTCCTTTTTCAGGCGGCCAAACAGTTCGTTAATGACCCAGTTTGCAGCCAGTTTGCCATTGCGACCCTGCGCGACCTCTTCGAAATAGGCAGCCGATTCAACATCAGCAGTCAGCACCGATGCGTCATAGTCCGTCAGTCCGAACGTGCTGATAAAACGCGCTTTTTTATCGTCAGGCAGCTCGGGCAGGTTGGCGGCGATGTCGTCAACCCAGGCCTGCTCGATCTCTAGCGGCAGCAGGTCAGGGTCAGGGAAGTAGCGATAGTCATGCGCTTCTTCCTTGGACCGCATCGAACGCGTCTCGCCCTTGTCCGGGTCATACAGGCGGGTTTCCTGATCGACCTTGCCACCACCTTCGACGATCGCGATCTGGCGGCGGGCTTCGACCTCAATGGCTTGCTGGATGAAGCGCATCGAGTTCATGTTCTTGATCTCACAACGGGTGCCCAGATGCGAGAAATCCTGTGTTTCCTGATACTTTTCATAGGCCCCCGGCAAACAGATCGAGACGTTCACGTCTGCCCGCAAATTGCCGTTCTGCATGTTGCCGTCACAGGTGCCCAGATAGCGCAGGATCTGACGCAACTTGGCGATATAGGCGGCGGCCTCTTCCGGGCCGCGAATGTCGGGGCGGCTGACGATCTCCATCAGGCAAACACCGGTTCGGTTCAGGTCGACGAAGGACATATGCGGGTCCATGTCGTGGATTGATTTGCCCGCGTCCTGTTCCATATGGATGCGTTCGATCCGCACCATGCGCGCGGTGCCGTCGCCCATCTCGACCAAAACTTCACCTTCGCCGACAATAGGCTGATAAAGCTGGGAAATCTGATAACCCTGCGGAAGGTCGGGGTAGAAATAATTCTTGCGGTCAAAAGCCGATTTCAGGTTGATATCGGCTTTCAGGCCCAACCCGGTGCGCACGGTCTGTTCGACGCAATATTCGTTGATCACCGGCAGCATTCCCGGCATTGCCGCGTCCACAAAGGCCACGTTCGAGTTCGGCTCGGCCCCGAATTGGGTCGACGCGCCAGAGAACAGCTTGGCATCGGACGAGACCTGCGCATGCACCTCCATCCCGATTACCAGTTCCCAATCGTGCTTGGCCCCGGCAATGGTTTTGGGCTTAGGCATTTCGTATGTCAGGTCGAGCATGGCGCGCCTCATTTCCGCAGAAGTCTAAGCCTGCGTATTAGGCCCGGCGCGCCAAAGGGGCAAGGGGGAATCAGTGTCCGGACAGGTGCAACCCTGTCGGAGTAAAGGTCACATCCATGCCACTGCGCAGTTCCTCACGAAACAGGTCACCGATTGCCCGCAACGCATCGCGGTGCCCGCGGGCTGCAAACCGTTCGGGCGAGTTGATGCGGACCGAGTTATTGAACCCTTGTGCCGCATGGGCCCAGATCAGCGGATGCAGTTCGGTCAGGTGATCACGGATCAGCCAGTTGGCCGCGTCGTGGATCTGAGCGCGCACCGCGTCGGCCTTTTCATTCCCCCCAAGGCCGTTCTGGATGGTTATCGCACAATAGGCAGCCAGCATATTGACCATCTGCTGATCGGGGCGGTTGCGCAGAATATCGTGCAAACCCTGCAGGAAATATTCGATATCCAGCCGTGCGCAGGCTTCGTCGTCCAGGGCGATGGCATCAAACTGGACCCACGTGTAGCCACCGGCGCCCCAAAGGTCATGGGTACGGGCTGCATTGCGCAGAGCCTGAACCTCAAGCTCTTCATAGCTGCCGAACCAGCGTGGCAGCAGATGAGTGCCCATTGCACGCATATGGCGTTGGTTATGCGGGTCCAACGTAATCAACTGTTCATACTGATCAGCCACGCGCAGATTGGACTTGCGCTGACCTGCCAGCAGAGCACAGCCAACAGCCGCAACCAGCGCATTGTTGGGCGCGGCTTCGCGGCATTTTGGCAGGATATCGGCCGCGCGGTCGAAATGGGCGGTGCAGCGAGACCGGTGCAAGGGGGGAAGAACTGCGTTTGTCGCAGTGCCGCGCCACGCCCAGGCCAGGTCAATATGCGCCATAGCCACAACAAGGGCGATCATCGGATCATCCTCATGCGCCCGCATTTCATCCTCAAGCTCAGAAATTCCGCCAAGAAGATCATAGTCTGACAATGCCCGATAATCGGACAGAGCGTGTTCGACCGCCAGCACTACATCGGACCGAGCGCCGAATGCCAGCAAATCCGCGATTGGCATCCCATCGGGCGCAGTTTCGCGCGCGTCATCGGCGGCAAGCATCTTTGCAGAAAGGTCTGCCCACCGATCCTGACGGGCCAGATCGCGGCCAAGTTCGATGACGTCCTGACCGATCAGTTCATCGGCCGAGACATTTGCGACGGGGATATTTACCGAACCCTGATCTGGCAGAGCAGCGGCCAGCACTGCATCGGCGGCGTCGAAATCTGACGCAATTTTCAAGGATGGATGTGGAACGCGGGCCTTTTGGGCCATCAGAAACCGGAACATGCTTACACTCGAAACAAAAAAAATCGTAACCTAGCTTTAGAGACTGGCCTCTATTTGGCTCAAATTCAAGCTACAACCGTCTTATTGTCGCTTTGTTCCGGTCAATGCGCCCTGAGGCTCGGGATCGTTTCAAAATGGGCTGAAATGATGCCGTTCAACCTTTAGGCCAGCCTCTTTCAGGCGGGACTCGAGTTCCTTATGCGGAGGGGTCGACTCATCGGGCAGGCGAATCCGCTTTTCCGAGGTCAGCACCAGCGACATGCGCACCGAGAAATCCCAGCGTGTATCCAGACGCACATGGTCGATTTCGCTCAATCTTACGCCAGCCTCGCGCCGCCCCGAGAACCACCGCAGCCCATCCTGATCCAGCCGGAGCCCCGAACGGGTGTTTTGTGCAAAGTCCCATAATGCGGGCAGGGTGAACAGGGCCAGCAGGCCAATCAGCCACCAGACGGCATCAAAGGCGATGACCAACACAGTCAGCGCGGAATAGACCGACAGCAGAATGGCGATGACCTGCGGTGACCTGTTATGCCGTGTATAGGAATAGGGGGTCATGCGTTCAGGATGCGCGTCACCATTTCGGTCGTGTCCCGTGAAAGGTCTGGCGTTTCGGCGATGCGGGTCAGCTGGGTGCGGATAAGGGCCTGGCGATCTGCGTCATAGCGCTTCCACGTCTGGAATGCCGAACACATCCGCGCCGTGGTCTGCGGATTGACCGGATCCAGTTTGATCAGCCAGTCCGCCAGCAGAGAATAACCAGCTCCATCAGCACGGTGGAAACCGGCGTGATTCGTCGCCAACGCCCCCAGAACAGCCCGGAAACGGTTCGGGTTCTTCCAGTTGAAATCCGGGTGCCCGGTCAGGTGGCTTACGATATCTGCTGTCTCTGCCGGGGCTGACATCGCCACCTGCAGGCCGAACCATTTGTCCATCACCAGCCGGTCATCTTGCCACCGGTCATAAAACGCGTTCAGTTCCTGTTCCCCTTTGCCCGCACGCAACAGGCAGGACAAAGCCGAAAGCTGAAGGGTCATGTTATCGGCGCGCTGATAATCCTCGGCCGCTTTTGCACCCCCGTCCAACCGTGAGGTCAACGCCAATGCGGCCCCACCCAGAGCCCGCTGGCCGGCTTGTTCTGCGTCCGGGCTAAAGGCTGCTTCGATGCTGGTTTCGCTGTGCAGGCGGGGCAGCAGATCCTGAACGTGCTGGGCCGTTACCTGCCGCAGCGTTTCAACAGCGGTCCAAATGGCCATCGGGTCGGGCGTGACACCCTGTTCATGCATCATCGCAGCAAGTTCAGATTGGGACGGCAACCCCAGCATCAAGGCGCGATAAGACGGGTCAAGATCGCTGTCGCGCAATACGGCGAGGATGCCATCGAGATAATCCGTTTCCGGTGCCGCATCCGTCAAGATCATCTTGATCAGCGTGTCTTCGGCTAAAGATCGCCCCGCCTGCCAGCGGTTGAACGGGTCGCTGTCATGAGCCAGCAAAAAGGCCCGCTCAGCGCTGCTCTGGTCATGTTCCAGAATCACAGGGGCCGAGAAATCGCGCAGGATTGAGGCCGTGGGTTTGGGCGGATTGGCACCGGCCACGCGTTCCGGTCCTTCGCAACCCTGCAAGCGCCAGCCTTCTACTGTGTATTCGAAAGCAAAGCTTTGGGTTTCCTGCGTGAACTCCAGAATGGTTGTGGGCATGGTTTCATCCCCGTTCGCGCCGATCAGCCCGACCGCAACGGGGATAACCTGCGGCAGTTTTTCTGACTGTCCGGGGGTCGGGTCGGTGCGCTGTTTCAGCGTTAAGGTGTAGATGCCATCAGTCCATTCTTCGGTCACCGATACGCGCGGGGTGCCAGACTGGCTGTACCAGCGTTTGAACTGGGTCAGGTCGCGACCTGTGGTGTCTTCAAACACCTTGATCCAGTCCTCGATGGTGCAGGCCTGACCGTCATGCCGATCAAAATACAGCTCCAGCGCCTGCGCATAGGCCTCGTCACCTACCAGACGTTTCAGCATGCCGATCACCTCGGCGCCTTTTTCGTAGACCGTCGCGGTGTAGAAGTTGTTGATCTCCTGAAAGCTCTCTGGCCTTACCGGATGTGAAAGCGGGCCGTTATCCTCGGCGAATTGGCGCGCCCGCAGGTCGATGGCATCGTGGATACGTTTGACCGGGGCCGAGCGCATGTCCGAGGTGAACTGCGCATCGCGGTACACCGTCAGACCCTCTTTCAAGCACAGCTGAAACCAGTCGCGGCAGGTGATGCGGTTGCCAGTCCAGTTGTGGAAATACTCATGCGCGATGATCGCCTCGATCCGTTCGAAATTCATATCGGTGGATGTCTCAGGGCTGGCCAGCACGGCGGACGAGTTGAAAATGTTCAGACCCTTGTTTTCCATCGCCCCCATGTTGAAATCATCGACGGCGACGATGTTAAAGACATCCAGGTCGTATTCGCGGCCATAGACGTCCTCGTCCCATTTCATCGACTTCTTCAGCGCCTCCATACCGAAGGCGCATTTTCCCTCATCGCCGGGGCGCACCCACAGGTTCAGTTCAACCTCGCGGCCCGATTTGGTTGTGAACTGACCGGGATGTGTAATCAGGTCGCCTGCGACAAGGGCGAACAGATAGGCGGGTTTGGGCCAGGGGTCATTCCATTCGGCCCAACCATCCCCCTTGCCGGTCGGGTTGCCGTTCGAGAGCAGAACCGGCAACGCGCCAATAATGCGTACGGTGAAGATCGACATCACGTCGGGTCGGTCGGGATAGAAGGTGATCTTGCGAAACCCCTCGGCCTCGCATTGGGTGCAATACATGCCGTTCGACATGTAGAGCCCCTCAAGCGCAGTGTTATTGCCTGGGTCGATTTCGACCTCGGCTTCCCAGACAAATGCCGCGTCGGGAACAACCGCCGTCAGGCCGGTCTCTGTGACGTCTGGAGTGATCTCAACCCCGTCAACAGTAGCACGGATCAGTTTCAGTTGCTCACCATGCAGGAAAAACTGACGGTCTAAGGCATCAGGATTGGGCCGGAAGGCGATGCGCGAAGTCACTCGGGTCGCATTTGGGGCCAGATCAAAGGTCAGATGTACGCTGTCCACCAGATAACCAAACGGAGTGTAGTCTTTCAGATAGATCGTCGTGGGGGCTGCGTCGCGCATCGGTGGCCTCGAATGGGGGTTGGTATCAGGCGCGACGTTATGGGTTGCTGCGATGGGCTGCAAGCGGTGCAAGTAAGCTTGTTCAATAGGCGATAAGCATCTGTCGATGTCGACGTGGCCTGACGACCAAAGACCCAAACTGACCAAGACATGTTGCCTATCGGAAATATCCGCCCTAATTGGGGCCTGTATACAACGGCGTACATACGAGGGAATGTGGCATGAGCAGCAGACAGGTGCGGAGCGGACTCAAGGTCGACGGGATTCTGACCGAATTCATAGAAGGGCATGCTCTGTCTGGAACAGGCGTTGCGGCTGACACCTTCTGGAACGGGCTTGCGCAGATGGTTCACGAGTTGGGCCCAAAGAACCGTACACTTTTGGCAAAGCGGGCCGATATCCAGGGGCGCGTCGATGCCTGGCATCTGGAAAACAATGGCCAGCCGCATAATGCTGCCGCCTATCAGGATTTCCTGCGCGAGATCGGTTATTTGGTGGCTGAAGGCGGGGATTTTCAGATCGAAACTGACAATGTGGATCCCGAGATCGCGTTGATTCCCGGTCCTCAGCTGGTGGTTCCTATTACCAATGCGCGTTTTGCACTGAACGCTGCGAATGCGCGCTGGGGCAGCTTGTATGACGCGCTTTATGGCACCGACGCGATGGGCGATCTTCCCGTTGGTGGTGGTTATGACGATGCGCGCGGAGCACGTGTGATTGCTTGGGCCAAAGCGTTTCTGGACGATGCCGCCCCGCTGGCCAGCGGATCATGGGCTGAAATGTCAGAACTGCGCGTTGAAAATGGGGTTCTGGTGCCCGCGCTGGCAGATGCAGCGCAGTTTGTGGGTTTTGGCGGTGCTGCTGAAAACCCGGACTTTGTTCTGCTGAAGAACAACGGTCTGCATGTCAAAGTCGTGATTGACGCTTCCAGCACCATTGGCGCCACCGACCCGGCCGGTATTGCTGACGTGCATCTTGAATCGGCGCTGTCGACGATCATGGACTGCGAAGATTCAGTCGCCTGTGTGGATGCCGAGGACAAGGTGGTTGCCTATGGCAACTGGCTGGGCCTGATGAAGGGTGATCTGACCGAAGAGGTCTGCAAAGGCGGCACGACTTTTACACGCAAACTGTCCGATGACCTGACTTTTACCGCGGCGGACGGTGGCGCTGGTGTTCTTAAGGGCCGGTCGCTGATGCTGGTCCGCAATGTGGGGCACCTGATGACCAACCCCGCCGTTCTGGATGCCGAAGGGCGCGAGATCGGCGAAGGTCTGATGGACGCGCTGTGCACCACTCTGATTGCGATGCACGACCTGCAGCGCGATGGCGGCAACTCGGTCACTGGTTCGGTCTACGTGGTAAAGCCCAAGATGCACGGACCTGAAGAGGTTGCCTTTGCCGTAGAAATTTTCGATATGGTTGAAGACATCCTCGGCCTGCCGCGGAATACCGTAAAGCTCGGTATTATGGATGAAGAGCGCCGCACCTCGGCGAACCTCAAGGAATGTATCCGCGCCGCCAAATCGCGCGTGGCCTTCATCAACACCGGCTTTCTGGACCGGACCGGGGATGAAATCCACACTTCGATGGAGGCAGGACCAATGCTGCCCAAGGGCGACATCAAGAACACGCCGTGGATTGCGTCTTATGAAGATCGCAATGTTGATATCGGTCTGGCATGTGGCTTGAAGGGCAAGGCACAGATTGGCAAAGGCATGTGGGCGATGCCCGACCGTATGGGTGACATGCTGGACGCCAAGACCGGTCATCCGAAATCGGGCGCAACTTGCGCCTGGGTGCCGTCGCCGACTGCCGCGACGCTGCACGCAACACATTACCATAAGGTCAACGTCCTAGAGCGCCAGGACGAATTGGCTGCCGGTGGCGCACGTGGTACGCTGGATGATCTGCTGACTGTGCCTTTGCTGGGCGGCCGCAATCTCAGCGATGATGAGATTGCGCGTGAGATCGAAAACAACGCGCAAGGCATCCTGGGCTATGTGGTTCGCTGGGTCGATCAGGGCGTTGGCTGTTCGAAAGTGCTGGACATCAATGATGTTGGCCTGATGGAAGACCGTGCCACGTGCCGGATTTCGTCTCAGGCCTTGGCCAACTGGCTGCATCATGGCACTGTCGATGAGGCGCAAGTCATGGCCGCGATGCGGAAAATGGCCGTAGTGGTCGATCGGCAGAATGATAACGATCCGGCGTATCGCCCAATGGCTCCCGGTTTCGACGGCATCGCCTTCCAAGCGGCCTGTGATCTGGTTTTCAAAGGCCGTGTTCAGCCCTCGGGTTATACTGAACCTGTCTTGCACGCCCGCCGTCTGGAGATGAAAGCCAGCCTTTAACCCAACAGAAATGACTGGATCGAATATGGTAATTTCTTTGCGCAAAGCCCGTACCCTTATCCGCAAAGCCCTTGAAAAAGGGCGCGAGTTGGGGCTGAAACCCCTCTCGGTCATCGTTCTTGATGCTGGTGGCCACGTCATCGCGTTTGAGCGTGAAGACGGTGCTGCCCCTGGTCGTTTTGCGATTGCGCAGGGCAAGGCCTATGGCTCGGTCATGCTGGGGATGGCGGGCACAGCCCAGATGCAACGCGCCGAGGCGCAGGCCTATTTCATGGCCGCCGTAAACGGTGTTTATGGCGGTCAGGTCGTGCCGGTTCCGGGCGGTGTTCTGCTGCGTGACCGAAAAGGTGCCGTAATCGGCGCAGTCGGTGTGACCGGCGACACGTCGGATAACGACGCCATCGCTGCCATGGCCGGGATCGAAGCGGCCGGGCTGACTGGCGAAGTTTGACCTTTGGTGAACTCGGAGAGCCGGCAAAGGCTCTCCGATCTTTACGCGGCACAAGCGGCGCGCAAACCGAATAGGGCTTATTCGGCGGTTGTCCGATCAGGCCCCTTGTTGTGCAGGGGTGAACAGAGACTTGCGCTGACACACAGGCTATGTGCTATTGCGCGCCTGTGACCCTGTCGATACCTTTCCCGGAACGTGCGGAAAGAACTAGGAAAGAATAATGGCTCGACCTGTCGTCGGTATCATCGGCAATTCATATTTGATGAACGATCAATATCCGACTCATGCCGGCGGCACGATGAACTCGGACGCCGTGGCCAATGTCTCGGGTTGCTTGCCGATGCTGATCCCTGCCGACCCGCGGTATGTCTGTGTCGAGGAACTGCTTGAGGTCTGTGATGGTTTCCTGCTGACAGGAGGACGCCCCAATGTACATCCTGAGGAATATGGCGAACCCGCAACCGAAGCGCACGGTGATTTCGACCGGGCTCGCGATGCGATCACGTTACCCTTGGTGCGGGCCTGTGTCGAAAGAGGGCAGCCCTTTTTCGGCATCTGCCGCGGCTTTCAGGAGGTCAACGTGGCCATGGGCGGAACACTTTATCCAGAAATCCGGAATTTGCCGGGGCGAATGAACCACCGGATGCCACCCGACGGCACGTTGGAAGAAAAATTTGCCCTGCGCCATGTGGTCAACCTGACCGAGGGGGGCGTGTTTCATCGGTTGATGGGCGCTGCCGAGGTGATGACCAACACGCTGCACGGGCAGGGGATCAAAACTGTTGGACATCGCATTGTGATTGACGGCGCTGCACCAGACGGCACGCCCGAGGCGATTTATGTGCAGGACGCGCCCGGTTTCACCCTGTCGGTGCAATGGCACCCGGAATGGGACGCGGTCAATGACCCTGTCTCGCGGCCGCTTTTTGAGGCGTTTGGCGATGCGGCACGCGACTGGTCCGCAGGAGTGCGATCGGGATTGGTTAAACAAACCGCCTGAGTCCCTGCGCCGGCCCTGATTGAAGGGACCGGCGCTTTGCTATCAAACCAGCAGATTGAATTGATTGATCAATGGCAAGCTGCGGGCGCGCTTGCCGGTAAGGTCGAACAGGGCGTTGCCAAGCGCTGGCATCGACGGAGGCGTTCCCGGCTCGCCCACACCACCCAGATGGCGGTTGGTTTCCAGAATACGAACCTCGGTCACCGGGGCGTTATGCATTCGCAGCGCGTCATAGTCGGGGAAGTTAAATTGCTCGACCTCACCGTTGGCGAAGGTGATCTCACCCATCACGGCTGCTGACAGGCCATAGATCATGCCACCGAACATCTGCGCTTCGACCGTTCCCGGATCCAAAGCAAGACCCACATCGCAGGCAATCCACGCCTTTGCGATGCGAATGGTGCCGTCCTCATCGACCACCTCGATCACCTGCGCTACCGGGGTGCCAAAGCTGTAGGTCATTGCTACGCCACGACCAACACCGGCAGGCGTATCACCCGTCCAACCTGACATTTCCTTGACGGCTTGCAGGACAGCTGCCGAAGGCGCGTGCTCGGTTTGGGCCAGCTCAAGACGGAACTCCAGCGGGTCGCGACCGGCGGCCAGGGCCAGCTCGTCCATGAATGTCTCGTGGAAGAACCCGTTATGGCTATTGCCGACCGAACGCCAGAACCCGACAGGCACATCCAGATCGGCGATGTGGCCGCTGACGCGATAGTTGGGCACGGCGTAGGGCTGGTTGAACAGGCCTTCGACCAGGACCTTGTCGGGGCCAGCGCCGGGCAAGCCCGATATGCGTTCCACGGCCTGTTGCGTGCAGGATTGCGATGCAACTCTGGCGTCGATCAAAACCGCCTTGCCGTCTTTGACTGCGCCACGCATCCGCGCCAGTGCACCGGGCCGGTAGAAGTCATGGCGCATGTCCTCCTCGCGGCTCCAGGTGGTCTGGACCGGAGTATTGGGCATGGCCATGGCAACTTTGGTTGCGATTTCGATGAAATCCAGTTCTCCGCGACGACCAAATCCGCCCCCAAGATAGGTGGTGTGAATCTCGACCGCTTCTTTATCCAGATTCGCCGTGTTTGCAGCGCGGGTCAGAAGGAAGGTCGGCGCCTGGTTGCCACACCACAGCTCGAGGTTGGAACCAGTGAACAGCGCGGTGGCGTTCATGGGCTCCATCGTGGAATGCGCCAGATAGGGTACCTGATATTCAGCGGTAATTTCGGTGGCCCCTTCGGGCAAGGTTTCAACATCGCCAT
This sequence comes from Ruegeria sp. CDSA221, assembly GCF_059611825.1. Classification (NCBI taxonomy): domain Bacteria; kingdom Pseudomonadati; phylum Pseudomonadota; class Alphaproteobacteria; order Rhodobacterales; family Roseobacteraceae; genus Ruegeria; species Ruegeria sp. CDSA221. The sequence goes on along the minus strand of NZ_JBXWPK010000005.1, from coordinate 102,034 downwards.
CGTCGCGCATTGTCGAATTTGGCGAGTCGTCAAACGCCTCGGCAATTTTTGCGAATATACCGTCAGTATCCGGCGGGTAGGGGGCGTCGGCCCAATCGACGTCTATTGCCTCAACCGCTTGAATGGCCAGCCAGGTGTTATTGGCAATAACGGCCACGCCGTTGCCCAGATCGACCACCTTTTCCACGCCGGGCATGGATTCCGCAGCGCTGGCGTCAAAGCCGTTCATCGCACCGCCCAGTTTCGGGTTCATCCGGACCGAGGCGAATTTCAGACCTTCGGGGCGCACGTCAATGCCGAACTCAGCCGTTCCCGTGGATTTGCCAACCATGTCGACTCGTGGCAGGTTCTGTCCCAGCAAACGCCAGTCTGAGGGATCGCGCAGCTCGACCTGCATGGGTTCGATCTGCCCGGCGGCCTCAGCCAGTTCGGTATAGGGAATGCGCGTCCCGTCCGGCGCGATCACGGCGCCGTTTTCGGTCTTCAACTGGTCACGCTCCACGCCCAGACGATCAGCCGCTGCTTGTTTCAGCGTTTCCCGGGCTGTTGCCCCGGCTTCCCGCATGCGTTCGAACCCATCGCGCATCGAGGTCGAGCCGCCTGTGACCTGCAGACTGACAACCTTGCCCAGAACGCCCAGCGACTGTGCCAGATTGTGCTGGAAATTCGAGATGTCATATCCCTTGTTCGGCAGGCTCTCACCCAAAATGGCCGAGTTGTAATAGGCGGCTGCCGCAGGCCCGTGAAGGACCCGGATATCGTCCAGTTCGATGTCCAGCTCTTCGGCAATCAGGGCTACCCAAGTGGTCATTACGCCCTGTCCCATCTCGGCACGTGGCGCGAACAGGGTTACGCCCTGCTGATCAATCAGGATGAACGGGCTAAGCGCGGTTTCCCCATCACCAGGCTTCAGCGGGTTGGCTGCCGGGCGGCTGACATAATAGGCGCCAAACGCGACGCCGCCAACAATGGCGGCTGAGCCGATAAGAAACGTGCGGCGAAGAATTTTTCCTACGGAAGCCATCGCTTATGCCTCCTTCAGTCTGGAGGCTGCGTCATGGATCGCGGCACGGATACGGGGATAGGTGCCGCAGCGGCACAGATTACCCTGCATCGCATCGTCTATGTCCTGATCCGTGGGGCTGGGGTTCTCGGCCAATAGCGCGGCGGCTTGCATGACCTGACCCGATTGGCAATAACCGCATTGCGCAACCTGATGGTCAACCCAGGCCCGCTGTATCTTGGCCATCGCGTCCGGGCTGCCCAGACCTTCGATTGTGGTGACGTCACCCCAGACATCGGACAAGGCAACCTGGCAAGAGCGCACGGCTTCTCCGTCTATATGAACGGTACAGGCGCCGCATGCCGCAACCCCGCAGCCAAACTTGGTGCCGGTCAGTCCGATCTCGTCGCGCAGAACCCATAAAAGGGGGACATCCTCGGGTAGATCGACCTCATATGACGTCCCATTTATCTTTAAGCTGGCCGTCATAGCTGCGTCTCCCTCTTGGCATTTAGTGACGTTCTGACATAAATGGGTGTGAGTGTCAGAGTGTCAACTGACAAATTGAGTGAAAAGTGTCAAAAGGTTCAGATGAGAGATTTCGTGCTAGACGCAAAGTGCCTTGCCATACTGGATTCGGCGCGTAAGGCATTCGCGGCTTACGGCTTTAAAAAGACGTCGATGGATGAAATCGCAAAGGGCGTGGGGATCTCGCGCCCGGCATTGTATCTGTATTTCGACAACAAAGAGGCGATCCTGCGCAGACTCACCGAGTTGCACTATGAGGAGAAGATCGAAGCCGTTGCGAAAGCCCTGCAGGCAGACGGCTCGGTTTCGCAGATCATCGGCCAGGCAATCCACGTGCAGACCGATGGTATGGCTCAGATCATGTCCTCTCCACACGGGATGGAACTGTTAGATGCAGGAAAGTCGCTGGCCTCGGATATCATCACGCAGGGCGAGGCCCGGCTGCAATCTTTATATACCGGGTGGCTACAGAAAGAAGCGTCGAATGATCGTGCCCGTTTGTTTGATGGCGCAAGAGAAACTGCGGAGACCATTGCCTCTGCGCTGCGGGGAAACAAAATCAGCGCGACGGATTTTCAAGAATTCGACCGGATGAACTCGAACCTTGCCGCCATGATTGGTGCAGCGTTGGAAATCAGGTAACCCGCTGTCTGACTTTGAATTCCGGTGCGTCCCATAACCGGTTGGTCATGATGTCGGCCAGAATGTCCACCGCGCCGTTTACATCCTGCTCATCGATATAGAGCGGGGTGAACCCAAAGCGCATGATGTCCGGGGCGCGGAAATCACCGATCACGCCGCGCGCGATCAAGGCCTGCATTGCGGCATAGCCATCGGCGAAACGGAATGAAACCTGACTGCCACGCTGCGCAGGGTCGCGGGGGCTGGCCAGTTTCAGGTCAGGGCAGGTGGCCTCGACGCCCGAAATAAACAGCTCGGTCAGTTCGATTGACTTGGCGCGCACGTCCTTGATGTTGGCCATGTCCCAGATGTCCATCGCCGCAGACAGCGCGGTCATCTGGATGATTGGAGGTGTGCCGACACGCATCCGCTCGATACCCTGTCCGGGGCGGTAATCCAGATCGAACGTGAACGGGGCTTCATGGCCCAGCCATCCGGATAATGCAGGGCGCACGCGATCCGCATGGCGGGGCGCCACATAGATGAACGCCGGCGCGCCAGGGCCTCCGTTCAGATACTTATAGCTGCAGCCAACGGCAAAATCTGCATTGCAGCTGGACAGCTCAACCGGGATCGCCCCTGCGGAATGGGCCAAATCCCATACGGTTATTGTGCCGTTCGCATGGGCCTGTTCCGTCAGCGCCTCCATGTCATGGATCCGGCCAGACCGGTAATCGACCTCGGTCAGCATCAGAACCGCGACGTCTTTGGTGAGGTTTTCGGCAACATCCTCGGGTGCGACCACCCGTAGTTCGTATTCCGATCCGAGTGAACGCAGCAGACCGTCGACCATATAAAGGTCCGAAGGGAAATTGCCGTTATCAGACAGCACAACCTTGCGGTCGGGGCAAAGCTCCAGCGCCGAGGCGACAGCCTGATAGACCTTGATCGACAGGGTATCGCCGGTCACGATGGTACCCGGTTCCGCCCCGATCAACCGCCCGATACGGTCGCCAAGCCCGGTCGGAAGCCCCATCCACCCGGCCTTGTTCCAACCGGTGATCAGCATTTGACCCCATTCGTGTGTCATCATTCCGCTCACCCGCTCGGCGGCAGCACGTGGCAATGGGCCAAGCGAGTTGCCGTCCAGATAAATGGTTCCATTCGGCAGATCGAACATGGCTTTGGTTGCAGCGAAATCAGTCATGGAGGTCCTGTGCAGAATTCTGACAAATGTCTGACTAAAGGGCTATCTGATCAGTTCTGCCGTGTCTACGCGTTCGGCCGAAAATGCACAGATGCGACCAACTGTGGTTTTGCTTTCGTGGATGCAAAGCGGTACATACCCCGACAAATGCGACATCCATACCGCAGGATCAAAGGAACAAGCATGAAGCGCAAACTCGACATTCCGCCCGCTTGGTTGGTGGCCTTTGCTGTTCTCGCCTGGCTGCAGGCGAACTATGCGTCCTTCGGTCTGTCGCTGGCCAGCGGGTTTACCGACCTGCTCAGCGGCCTTCTGATCGGGGGCGGCGTCGTTCTTGTCGTGCTGGCGATTGCCGAGTTTCGTCGGCATCGAACGACCGTCCTGCCGCATGAAACTCCATCGAGTCTGGTTCAAACAGGTATCTTCAAGCGCAGCCGCAATCCGATCTACGTTGGCGATGTACTTATTCTGGCCGGCTTGATTCTGCGTTTCGACGCGGTGCTGTCCTTGGTGTTGATGCCTGTTTTTGTCTGGATTTTGGAACGCAGGTTTATTGTGCCGGAAGAAAACCGTATGCGCCGTGCCTTTCGCACGGATTTCGCCAGATATGAAAGGCAAACCCGCCGCTGGATCTGAGGTGGACGGGATTTTACACGACGTAACAATGCTGCGCTTGCGAAATAATCTTGCGCAGTTAAAACTGGTTCTTCAGATAGAATGCCAACTATCCTTGCGAACTGACCGAAAATTAGGGGGACGCGCCGTTGAAGATTGGAACGCCAAAGGAAACATTTGACGGTGAGAGCCGGGTCGCGATGACTCCGGATTCAGCCCGTCAACTGCAAAAGCTCGGGTATGAGTGCCTGATCGAGAAAGGGGCCGGCGCTGCGGCCGGGTTCTCGGACGCGACATATAAAGAGGCGGGTGTCGAGGTTATCGGAACCGCGGCGGCGCTGTGGAAAGCCGCCGACATCGTCGCCAAGGTACGTCAGCCAAATGAAACCGAGCTGAAGCGTCTTGCCAAGGGCAAGACATTGATCTCGTTCTTCAACCCCGCAGGGAATGAAAAGGGCATGGAGGCCGCCAAGTCCAAGGGCGCCAACGTGATCGCCATGGAAATGGTGCCGCGTATCAGTCGTGCCCAGAAGATGGACGCTCTGTCGTCGATGGCCAACATAGCGGGCTACCGCGCGGTGATCGAAGCGGGTAACAACTTTGGCCGGTTCTTCACCGGTCAGGTGACGGCTGCTGGTAAAGTACCGCCTGCCAAGGTTCTGATCGTAGGTGCCGGTGTGGCCGGTCTGGCCGCCATTGGCACCTCGACCTCTCTGGGTGCGATCACCTATGCGTTCGACGTACGCCCCGAAGTGGCGGAGCAGGTTGAATCCATGGGCGCCGAATTCGTCTATCTGGACTTCGAAGAAGACCAGCAGGACGGCGCGGCAACCGGCGGTTACGCGAGTGTTCAGTCCGATGAATTCCGCGAGGCACAGCTGGCCAAGTTCCGCGAGCTTGCTCCGGAAATGGACATCGTGATCACCACCGCGTTGATCCCCAACCGCGAAGCGCCCGAGCTTTGGACCAAGGACATGGTCGAAGCGATGAAACCGGGTTCGGTGATCGTGGACCTTGCGGCGGAAAAAGGCGGCAACTGCAAGCTGACCGTTGCGGATGAGAAGATCGTGACCGATAATGGCGTGACCATCATCGGCTATACCGATTTCCCAAGCCGGATGGCGGCACAGTCTTCGTCGCTTTACGCAACCAACATCCGTCACATGATGACAGACCTGACGCCTGAAAAGGACGGTCAGATCAACCATGACATGGAAGACGACGTGATCCGCGGCGCAACCGTGACGCATGAAGGTGAAATCACCTTCCCGCCACCGCCGCCGAAAGTTCAGGCGATTGCCGCTCAGAAAAAGCCTGAGGTCAGGGAGCTGACCCCGGAGGAGAAAAAGGCGCAGGAAGTTGCGGCCTTCAAGGCGCAAACCAAACAGCAGTTCACCTTGCTGGGTATCGGTGGTGCGCTAATGCTGTTGATCGGTCTGATTGCTCCGGCCAGCTTCATGCAGCACTTCATCGTCTTTGTGCTGGCGATCTTCGTGGGATTCCAGGTGATCTGGGGCGTCGCGCACAGCCTGCACACACCGCTTATGGCGATTACCAACGCGATCTCGTCGATCATCATCGTTGGCGCAGTGATGCAGATCGGATCCGGGTCGTTCCTGGTTATTCTGCTGGCGGCTCTGTCCGTATTCATGGCCGGGATCAACATCTTCGGTGGCTTCCTCGTAACTCGGCGCATGCTTGCCATGTTCCAGAAATCTTAAGGAGGCCGGGCACATGGATTATGGCTTCACCACTGCCGCCTACGTTGTTGCGGCTGTTCTGTTCATCCTCTCGCTTGGCGGCCTGTCGAACCAGGAAAGCGCCAAGCGCGCTGTCTGGTATGGCATCGTCGGTATGGCGCTGGCGGTTTTCGCTACGCTGGTTGGCCCCGGTTCGGGCTTGTGGCTGCTGTCACTGCTGCTGATCATAGGTGGTGGTCTGATCGGTCAATATGTGGCGCAGCGCGTCCAGATGACCGAGATGCCACAGCTTGTGGCTGCGATGCATTCGCTGGTTGGTTTGGCGGCTGTGTTCGTGGGTTTCAACGCGCATTTTGAAATCAAGAATGTCGCCGAAGTTTTTGCGGTTGTTGATGCCGCCAAAGATGTCGACCTGTCCGACCTGGGCGCGTTTGCCAAGCTGATCGCCAAGAAGACAGCGGCAGAGCTGGCAATCCTGCACGTGGAACTGTTCCTGGGCATCTTCATCGGCGCGATCACCTTTACCGGTTCGGTCGTGGCTTATGGCAAGCTGGCTGGCAAGGTCACATCGACGGCAACCAAACTGCCTGGTGGTCACGCGCTGAATGCGTCTGCGGCGGGGCTCTCGCTGATCTGTCTGGTTTGGTACACGTCCACGGGCGGATTCCTGCCCCTGTTCCTGATGACGCTGGCCGCCTTGTTTATTGGTTATCACCTGATCATGGGCATCGGCGGTGCCGACATGCCGGTGGTTGTGTCGATGCTGAACAGCTATTCAGGCTGGGCGGCTGCGGCCATCGGCTTTTCGCTGGGCAACGACCTGCTGATCGTGGTCGGTGCGCTTGTGGGCTCGTCCGGTGCGATCCTCTCCTACATCATGTGTAAGGCGATGAACCGGCACTTTGTCAGTGTGATCCTGGGTGGCTTTGGTGGTCCGCAAGGTGAGCAGATGGCTGTCGAAGGCGAGCAGATTGCAATCGAGGCCGACGGTGTTGCCGCAGCCCTGAATGACGCCGACAGCGTGGTGATCATTCCGGGCTATGGCATGGCGGTGGCGCAGGCGCAGCAATCGGTTTCCGAACTGGTGCGCAAGCTGCGCGCGCAAGGCAAGAACGTGCGCTTTGCGATCCACCCGGTTGCCGGTCGTCTGCCGGGTCATATGAACGTGCTGCTGGCGGAAGCCAAAGTGCCGTATGACATCGTTCTGGAAATGGATGAGATCAACGACGACTTCCCGGATACGGATGTTGCCATCGTCATCGGTTCGAACGACATCGTGAACCCTGCAGCACAGGAAGACCCCAACAGCCCCATCGCCGGTATGCCGGTTCTGGAATGCTGGAAGGCCAAGCAGGTGTTCGTGTCCAAACGTGGTCAGGGTACGGGGTATTCGGGTATCGAAAACCCGCTGTTCTTCAAAGAGAACACCCGCATGTTCTATGGCGACGCGAAACAGTCGCTGGACAAGCTGCTGCCAATGATCGATTGATCTAAAGCCTTAACCAAAATGCAAAGGGCGCCTTCGGGCGCCCTTTTCTTGTTTGTCATGTTGGGGGCTTTGCCTCCAAGCCCCCAAGATTTTTCTGGCCAGATGAGGCGGGCGGAATGTGGTATCCTTGGGCAATTATAGAAAGACTAGGAGGTGCCCCATGGAAAAGGTCAACGGCATAGGTGGCGTGTTTTTTCGCGCCAGAGATCCGGAAGCGCTGCGGGATTGGTACGAGACCCATCTTGGCGTTCATCATTACGATCCCGTCCCCTGGAAGCAGCGCGAAGGCTATACGGTCTTTGCCCCGTTTGCGCAGGACACCGATTATTTTGGCCGCGCCGAGCAGCAGTGGATGATCAATTTTCGGGTTGATGATCTGTCTGCCATGACGACCCATTTGCAAGCCGCAGGCATTGCCGTCGAGACCAATCCGGAATGGGATAGCGAGGTTGGAAAATTCGCACGTATTCACGACCCTGAGGGCAACCCAATCGAACTGTGGCAGCCAAATCAATGACATAAGGGGTTTGTATACCATTGTATTCCTGTAAGTTATTGAAATAAAAAGATAATTGATGTATTTTTGAACTGTCGTATAGTGCGCCGGACAACGCCGGAGCATTCAATGACGCCGATCGACGATCATCCATTGCGCTATTCGCTGGCCAACGAGTTGCATGCGCGCCCGTTTCCCGTGGCCTCGACGCCATGCACCGTTGCGTTTTTGGCCATCAAGAATCCCGTGGCGGCGGTTGCGCGGGACCGAAGCGAAGACATTGCCCATCTGGTCAATCTTCTGGACCGTCACGGTGCGCAGCACCCGCAGCCGGACGCGACGCATTACGCTGGTCAGATCGGGCGTCACTGGCTCAAGTGGGAGCAGCACACGGAATTTGTGACCTATACGGCGATCACCCGGAATGTCAGTGACCGGGCCTTCAACCCCGCTGATTTTGAGGCTTTCCCACCTGATTGGCTGATGGCCAGCCCGGGCCAGAGGATAACCTCGGCCATGGTTCGGGTGACTGAAAGACCAGATGATGAGGCGGTAAAAGCCGCGCTGGCCGAATGGTTCGAACCCGAAAGCCTTGCGGTTGCGCGCGTGCTGGATGATGCTGCGATTTGTGCCAGTGACTTTCGGATTGATCCGGCTGGGCATATGCGCTTCGCGCTCTTCGTGACCAAGGGAACAGGACAGCGCCGAACCGGGCGCATCATCCAGCGCCTGTGCGAGATCGAAACCTACAAAGCCATGTCCATGTTGGGCTTTGCTCGCATCAAGCAACTGATGCCGAAAATCGGAGAGCTGGATGGAAAGCTGACCCGGCTTATGGGGCAGATGACAGATAACTCGGCGCATCCTGACGAACTACTGCCGGATCTGCTGTCAACATCCATCGAATTGGAAACACTTTCTGCCCGATGCGCATTTCGCTTTGGGGCTACCGGGGCCTATGAGGCCATCGTGAACCAACGGATCGAGGTATTGCGCGAGGAAAGGTTCGAGGGCCGTCAGTCCTTTGCCGATTTCATGATGCGCAGGTATGAGCCCGCAATTCGGACAGTGAAAGCCACGGAAAGTCGGCTGCAGACCTTGTCCGACCGGGCGATCCGGGGGGGTGAGTTGCTGCGGACCCGGGTAGATGTGGAACGCAGCGCCCAGAATCAGGCATTGCTGGAAAGTATGGACCGCCGTGCTGATCTGGCCCTGAGGTTGCAGCACACAGTCGAGGGGCTTTCCGTGGTGGCGATTAGCTATTATGCGGTCTCACTGGCCAGCTATCTGTTGTACCCGTTGACCGCCACCGGGATCAGCAAGGGGATGCTGACCGCGGCGGCAACCTTGCCGGTTGTCCTGTGTGTCTGGCTGGGTATCAGGCATATACGAAAGCGGTTGGCCTAATCCGCGTTTGCTAAACCTTCCCAAGGCTGTAGAACTGACAGGGGCGGGCGCGGAGCAAAGGAAAATACGTGATCGGAATTATGGCCGCTTGGCGGGCCGTGGCGGCCATGTTCATTTTGAACGGCGCTTTGTTCGGGATCTGGGCCTCGCGTATTCCCGCAGTCAGGGATCACCTGGACCTGTCGCACGAAGCGCTTGGCTACGGCTTGCTGTTCATGGCGGCTGGGGCTGTGTGTTCGTTCCCGGTTACCGGACGTCTGACGGATCGGTTCGGGGCTGTGGCGATCACGCGGATCATCGCCATTCTTTATACCGCATCCCTTATCCTGCTGGCCTTTGCCGGAAGCTTTTGGGCATTGGCGTTTTTCCTGTTCGTATTCGGGGCCTTCCACGGCTCAATGGATGTTGCGATGAACGCCTGGGCGGCAGAGGTTGAGCGCGCTTATGACAGGCCCGTTATGTCGTCTTTTCACGCGATGTGGAGTCTGGGGGCCGGTCTGGGAGCGCTGAGCGGATTTGGTGCGATACAGATGGGCCTGACGGTGACACAGCACTTTTTGCTGGCCGGTGGCATCGTAGTTGGGCTGACACTGGCTCTGTCCCGTGTGCAGTGGAATTCACGCCGCGTTGCGCCCTCGGGCGGGGCGATATTTGCACTTCCGTCGGGTGCGTTGATACTTGTCGGGTTTATTGCCCTGTGCGGGGCATTGGGTGAAGGGGCCGTCGCGGACTGGAGCGCGATTTTCCTGCGGGATGTGACCGGTGCACCCGAAAGCGTCGCGGCGCTGGGATATGCCGTCTTTTCGGTGACAATGGTCGCGTTCCGTCTGGTGGGTGGTGTCGTGATCGCGCGGTTCGGACCAACCGCGACGGCCCGTTTCGGAGGGGTATGCGCCGCTTTGGGGGTGCTGGCTGTGGTATCGGCCTATGATGCCGGGATTGCTCTGGTTGGGTTTGGACTGATGGGGCTTGGATATGCAGTGATCATGCCGCTTGCGTTCAGCAGGGCGGCAAATGATCCGCATGTCCCGCCTGGTCAAGCCATCGCCAGCGTGGCCACATTAGGGTATGGCGGGTTGTTGATTGGCCCGCCCCTTATTGGGTTTCTGGCAGAGATGCTTACATTGCGTCTTGCATTCATGGCCTTGCTGCCGCTGGCTGTTTTCATTGTCCTGTTGTCAGGCGCGTTGCGTCCCGGTGACAGCGACGAACGATGATTTTGGGAGATACACATGCCGATCAAAAACCGCTTCGCAGAACTGCAGAGTGAAATCACGGAATGGCGGCGTGATATCCACCAAAATCCAGAGATCCTGTTTGAAACCCATCGCACCAGTGCGCTGGTGGCGGAAAAGCTGAAAGAGTTCGGCTGCGATGAGGTGGTCACCGGAATTGGCCGAACGGGCGTGGTGGGTGTGATCAAGGGCAAGGCGGACACGGGCGGCAAGGTTATCGGTTTGCGTGCCGATATGGATGCGCTGCCGATCCATGAGGCGACCGGATTGGACTATGCCTCGAATACCGATGGGGCGATGCATGCCTGCGGCCATGATGGTCATACTGCGATGTTGTTGGGGGCGGCGAAATACCTTTCGGAAACGCGGAATTTTGACGGGACAGTGGTGGTCATTTTCCAACCTGCCGAAGAAGGTGGCGGCGGTGGTCGTGAGATGTGTGAAGACGGGATGATGGATCGCTGGGGCATTCAGGAAGTATACGGAATGCATAACTGGCCCGGCCGTCCGGTGGGCAGTTTCGCCATCCGTCCTGGCGCGTTTTTCGCAGCTACTGATCAGTTCGACATTGTTTTTGAAGGCAAGGGCGGCCACGCAGCCAAGCCGCATGAAACCGTGGATACAACGGTGATGGCGGCGCAGGCGGTTCTGGCGCTCCAGACCATCGCGGCGCGAAACGCTGACCCGGTGGATCAGGTGGTTGTTTCGGTGACCTCGTTCGAAACCTCTTCAACCGCATTCAATGTGATCCCGCAGACTGTAAAGCTGCGCGGCACCGTCCGCACGATGAGCCGGGAGATGCGGGATATGGCCGAAAAGCGCGTGACCGAGATCTGCAACGGCGTGGCCGCCACATTCGGAGGAGCGGTCGAGGTGACCTATTACCGGGGCTACCCGGTGATGGTGAACAGTGATGATCAAACCGATTTCGCGGCCCAGGTGGCGCGGTCCGTCTCGGGCGATTGTGACCAGGCACCGCTGATCATGGGCGGCGAGGATTTCGCCTTTATGCTCGAAGAACGCCCCGGCGCTTATATTCTGGTGGGCAACGGGGACACCGCCGCCGTTCACCATCCCGAATATAACTTCAACGATGAGGCCATCCCTGCAGGATGCAGCTGGTGGGCCGAAATCGTGGAGCAAAGGATGCCAGCGGCTTGACCCCAAGGGGCAGGCACCTGCGCTGCCCCTAATGCCCTTAGCCAGATGAAGGTTTGGTCTCCAGTTTCAACCGGGCGCACAGGGTCTCGACAATGGAATCGAGCGCGGATTTCTGCGTGTTGACGCAGGATTTTGCGGCATCGCGCGCAGTATCCAGCGCGTCCTGATCGCTGAGCCAGGTCGTGACCGCGTCTGCCAGGGCCTGCGCCGAGTTCACCTCAACCGCGCCGCCGGCCTCGATGAGCGGCGCAAAGGTTTCGGCAAAGTTGAAGTATCCGGGACCGGTTATTACTGCCGCCCCGGCCTGAGCGGGTTCGAACGGGTTATGTCCGCCGATCTCATGCAGCGAACCGCCCAGAAATACGATCGGGCAAAGCGCGTACCACGTGCCAGTCTCGCCCAGTGTGTCGGCAACATAGACCTGTGTTTCGGTGTCGATACGCCCTTCGGATGTTCGGAATACGGCAGTTTGAACAGCCTGTTTCAACAGCGCAGCCACATCCTGCCTGCGTTCGGGGTGGCGCGGGATCAACAGCAGCAGAAGGTTGGGCCAGCGCTCCAACAATTTCGCATGGGCGGCCAGAACAATCTCTTCTTCTCCGGCATGGGTCGAGCTGGCGATCCACACAGGACGCCCTGCAATCTGGGTCTGAATATCTTCCAACACAAAATTATCGACCGGAAGCGGATCGGACATCGCTTTGAGGTTGGTTCCCGGTTGCACGCGGTCCGCCACAGCCCCCATGTCCACCAGATTAGCGGCGGTTTTGCCATTCTGGGTCAGGAACAGGCTGAAATTGTCCAAAATGAATCGTGCGGTTTGCGGCCGTTTTTTCCAACCTTCGACGGATTTCTCTGACAGGCGGGCATTCAACAGGGCCAGAGGGATTCCCCGTCCAGCCGCGTCAACGATCAGGCGTGGCCAGATTTCGCTTTCGACAAATACTCCGGCTTCGGGGCGCCAGTGATCCAGAAATCGCCGGACCGGCCCTGCGGTGTCCAGCGGCGGATACTGGTGTCGCGTACGGGGTGGCATCCGTTTTTCGATCAGCGCCGCCGAAGTTGGGGTGCCCGAGGTCACCAGGAACTGGGCATCCGGCAGGCGTTCACCCAGCCGTTTGATCAGGCTGATGACCGACAGGGTTTCCCCCACACTTGCAGCGTGGAACCAGATCAATCGGCCCTTGGGGCGTGGTAGGCTGGCATGGCCGAGCCTTTCATGCTGACGAATTGTCGGGACATCTGCCGCCAGGAGTTTCTTGCGCACGGTGCGCCAAGCCAAAGGTGCAGCAACGGCGGTCAGGCTGCAATACAAACGGTAAAGCAGCGTCGGCTGGCCAGAGGGGGCGGTCATGTCAGCCGCCCGTATGGCTCATGTGGCGGCTCATCTTGCCGTCGACCGCCTGGCGGGAATAGTCGAAGTCGTGACCTTTGGGCTTAAGATTTATCGCCGCGCGGACGGCCTGTTCCAGCGGCACCTCGGTATCGAGATGATCTCGCAGGGGGGCACGCAGATCGGCCATGTCCTCTTGCCCCAGACACATATACAGCTCACCCGTACAGGTCAGGCGGACGCGATTGCAGCTTTCGCAGAAATTATGCGACAGCGGTGTGATAAAGCCGATCTTCTGGCCCGTTTCTTCAAGCCGCGCATATCGCGCGGGTCCACCAGTGCGTTCTGCCAGATCGGACACGGTATAGTGGCTTTCGTATTCCTTGCGGACATCCTTGAGCGACCAGTACTGATCCAGACGGTTCTCGTTCCCTATATCGCCCATCGGCATTACCTCGATCCAGGTCAGATCCATGTCGCGCTCAGCGCACCATTGGGTGATTGTTGGAAGTTCGGCCTCGTTGAACCCCTTCAGGGCCACAGCGTTGATCTTGACCCGCAGGCCAGCCTTTTGGGCAGTATCAATTCCGTTCAGAACCTGTTTCAACCGGCCCCAACGGGTGATCTGGCTGAATTTCTCATCATCCAACGTGTCCAGCGACACATTCACCCGGCGCACGCCCGCCGCATAGAGATCGTCAGCAAAGCGGTGCAGTTGCGAGCCATTGGTTGTCAGCGTCAGCTCTTTCAACGCGCCGCTGTCCAGATGCCGGGTCATGGCATTGAAGAATGACATGATGTTTCGGCGGACCAGCGGCTCGCCCCCGGTGATGCGCAGCTTTTCCACGCCCATCTTCACGAAGGTCGTGCACATACGGTCCAGCTCTTCCAGCGTCAGCAGGTCCTTTTTCGGCAGGAACTTCATGTCTTCGGACATGCAGTAAACACAGCGAAAATCACAGCGATCCGTAACGGAGACGCGGAGATAGGTGATGGCACGTGCGAACGGGTCGATAAGCGGAGCTGTCATGCGTCATACGTAAAGCGGCGACTGGCCTGCGACAAGCCTGAACTGTGCTTTGTGCTGGCACAGTCCTGTGAGGGGGGCTAAGTTCAGGCCATGAAATACGCTCTGCTGACCATTTGTATCCTTGTTGCGGGCTGTGACACTGTCCGCTCGACAACTGATCGGGTTTTCGGTCGCGACAAACCTGCGGCTGAACCAGAGGTTGCCGCGGAAGCAGACGTCACCGAATCCGTTCGGGTCCCCGCAACCGCCGCAGGTTGGGTTGGCGCCAAGACCACCATTGCCAGCTTAGGTGACCCGACAACGCCGGGACGCTGGATGGAAACGCCTTTGGTCGAGACAGAGTTCACGGGTCGCGTTGTCGTGCCCAGAACAGGGGCGCAGGCCTATATCACGCTGGTCCCGGCCCGTGGGCCCCAAGGCAGTGGAAGCAGGCTGTCGCTGGATGCGATGCGGGCGCTGCTTTTGCCTTATGACGAACTTGTCGAGCTGGAAGTTTATTCCAACTGACCTTTCAGATATTTGCCAGCTTCACGCCGAGCAAAGGGCTTCATGGCCGCACTATGGTCGCGCAGAAAGTTAACCACTCGGTCCGCGTCATGTTTCGACAACTCACGCAGCCACCAGGCAACGGCTTTCTGGATGAACCAGTCACGGTCGGGCACATAGCCCGCTGCCCAGCCAAGAATACGGTCGCGCCGGTTCAGGTCTTCTGGCTTAGGGTGGTTCTGCTTGGTCCAGGGCAGGGTGGCGACCAGCGCGGCGCGCCGTGTCCACATATGGTCTGACGCTGTCCAGCTTTCGACCTGATCCAACCGCGCCGGGTCCGCAGACAAGCGTTTCTGCATCGCCATACAGGCGTGATCTGCCACCGCCCAGGCGTCGAAATCCGGCAACCAGCTTTGCAGCAGGTCCCAAGCAGCCTCATCGGGGCGGATACGGGCTTGGGTCAGCAACTTGGCTGCGGCCAGACGGCCCTCGTGGATATCGGTCTGCCAGAGGGCGTCAGCCAGATCCACCCGCGCAGCAACGTCCAGTTCCTGTCGCCATAGTTTGGTCAGGTCGTTCAGAACCGGATTTGCAACGCCCAGATAGAGGCGTTCGACCTTGTGATAAGCCGCCATCTGCACGGCGCGCTCGGGGTCGGCATGGGCCCGGATCTGGTCAAGATAGGTGACGGGCGTCATTGGTCCGCAGCGCGTGTTGGCTTGCCGTCGATCGTCTGATGGTTCCGCTCAACCCAATAATCGCGGATATCGTCATCGGACTTACCGTCGACCCATTTCTGCATCGTGTCCCGTTCGGACTGGTATTCCATGAACGGTACGGCATACCCGCAAGAGGTCTGAACCATGTCAATCGCAATGTCATAGATCTGGCGGGCGCTGCGGTGGTCGGGAAACAGCCCGGCCAACGCGTCCCAGCCCTCGTCCCCGGCATGCAATGTACGCGCGGTGCCATAGGTCCTCAGGATCAGCGGGCGTGTGGTGAAGGAACACCACATGAGGGTCATGCGATTGACCTCAAGCAAATGCCCGGCGGTTTCATTGCCACTGCCGGTCAGGTTCATCCAGACAATCCGATTGGGCCCCAGTACCCGCAGCGAGTCCATCCCTTTGGGAGAGATATTGACCCGTCCTTCAGGTCCGGCGGTGCCGACGAAGAACAGATGCTGATCCTCGATAAACTTGCGATGGGCGTCATCCAGCGCCGGAAATTGCTTGGACATGCGTCACTCCACCGTTACGGATTTCGCCAGATTGCGCGGCTGGTCCACATCCGTGCCCTTGGCCACCGCCGTATGATAGGCCAGCAGCTGAGCGGGCACCGAATAGAGGATCGGCGCAAGGCTGGGGTGCACATGCGGCATGCGGATCGTGCTCCAGACCCCGTCTTCGGCCTCGGCGATGCCGTCATCATCGGACACCAGGATGACTTTACCCTTGCGTGCCATGACCTCTTGCATATTCGACACGGTTTTGTCGAACACCGTGTCTCGCGGGGCCAGAACCACCACGGGCATGTGTTTGTCAATCAGGGCAATGGGGCCGTGCTTTAGCTCACCCGAAGCATAACCTTCGGCATGGATATAGCTGATTTCCTTGAGTTTCAGCGCCCCTTCCATCGCCAGCGGGTACATCAGGCCGCGTCCCAGAAACAGAACATCGCGCGCCTCGGACAAGCGCTGGGCGGATTTCCTGATGGCCCGGTTCTGATCCAACGCGGTGTTCAGCACCGAAGGCAGCCCGCGCAATGCGGCGGCGTGATCGGCAAGTTCCTCGTCGCTCAACGTGCCACGGTCCGCGGCAGCCTTGAGCGCCAGCATCAGCAACACGCTCAGCTGACAGGTGAAGGCTTTGGTCGAGGCGACGCCTATCTCGACCCCGGCATGGATCGGCAGGGCGATGTCACTTTCACGTGCGATCGAGCTTTCTGGAACATTGACGACTGAGACGACCTTGTCCGCTTTGCCGTCGCAATACCGCAGGGCGGCCAGCGTATCGGCGGTTTCACCCGATTGGCTGACAAACAGCGCCATAGTGCGTTCCGGGATCGGAGGTTCACGATAGCGAAATTCGCTGGCGATATCGACTTCGACCGGTATTCTGGCAAGTTGCTCGAACCAGTATTTGGCGGTCAAACAGGCGTAGAAAGCAGTCCCGCAAGCGACCATCGTCAGACGGTCCAGCTTGGTGAAATCCAGATCCCCCGGCAGAACGACCTGATCCCCGGCAGAGGGCAGGTAGGACCGGATCGCCTCGGCAACCACAATCGGCTGTTCCGCGATTTCCTTGGCCATGAAATGCTTGTGCCCGGCCTTGTCGGCGCGGCTGTGATCCACTTTGATCTTGCGGGTTTCGCGATTGGCAAGCTCACCTGCCTCGTTGCGGATTTCCAGCGATGTGCGGGTCAGAACCGCACGGTCACCTTCTTCCAGATAGGTGATGCGATCCGTCAGCGGCGCTAGCGCGATGGCGTCCGAGCCGACAAACATCTCTCCGTCCCCGTGCCCGATTGCCAGTGGCGAGCCTTTGCGCGCGGCCACGATCAGGTCATCTTCGCCGTCAAACAGAAAGGCCAGGGCAAATGCGCCGACCAGCCGGTCGATGGTTTTATAGGCGGCTTCAACCGGGGGCAGCCCTGATTTGAGGTAATGTTCAGCCATCAGGGCGACGGTTTCCGTATCGGTTTCGGTTTCGAACCCGATCCCGTGTTCCGCCAGCTCTGTCCGCAGCTCCCGATAGTTTTCAACGATGCCGTTGTGAACAACGGCAACCGGCCCGGCCCGGTGGGGATGCGCATTCGAAACTGTCGGCGCGCCATGGGTGGCCCAGCGGGTATGGCCGATACCGGATTTACCGGGAAGCGGGTCATGCACCAGAAGGTCGCTGAGGTTTACCAGCTTGCCTACAGCCCGACGCCGACCCAGGGATCCGCCATTGACCGTAGCAATGCCTGCACTGTCATACCCCCTGTATTCCAGCCGTTTTAGGGCCTCGACCAGGATAGGGGCAGCTTCGTGCTTGCCCAATACGCCTACAATCCCACACATCTGTCAGGCTCCTTTGTCGCGACGAGCCTTCTTCGCCGTCAACATGTCAAACAATTTACGCGCATAACCGGGCTTGTTGTCCTGCTTGGCGCGCGCAACGGCCAAAGCATCCGCTTCCACATCGCGCGTCACCACGGTTCCGGTGGCCGTCATCGCGCCGTCACCAATGGTGACAGGTGCCACCAGCATGGTGTTCGATCCGACAAAGACGTTCTGGCCGATGGTCGTTTGGTGCTTCATCACGCCATCATAGTTGCAGGTGATCGTGCCCGCGCCGATATTTGTCGCCGCCCCAACCGTTGCGTCCCCGATATAGCTGAGATGGTTGACCTTGGCGCCTTCGGCGATCTCAGCATTCTTGATTTCAACAAAATTTCCGACGCGGGTGTTTTCTGCCAGCTCAGCGCCGGGGCGCAGGCGGGCATAGGGGCCGACGATGGCGCCGCGGCTGACATGGCAGCCCTCAAGATGCGAAAACGCGCGGATCGTTGCACCGCTTTCCACCGTGACACCGGGGCCAAAGACCACGTTGGGTTCGATCACCGTATCGCGGCCAATGACGGTATCAGCGGCCAGATAGACGGTTTCCGGCGCCATCAGCGTGACCCCCAAATCCAGCAGTTCGGCGCGGGCACGGGCCTGAAAAACCGCATCCGCAGCGGCCAGGTCAACGCGTGAGTTCACACCCAGCGTCTGTGCCTCGTCACAGGCGACTGCGGTGACATTCAGGCCACGGGATCGGGCGATTGCCACGACATCCGGCAGGTAATATTCACCGGCGGCATTGTCATTTCCCACGCTGTCGATCAGCGAAAACAGTAATTCAGCGTCACAGGCCAAAAGACCAGAGTTACAAAGTGTTATATCGCGCTCTTTATCCGAGGCGTCTTTGTATTCGACGATGCGTTCAAGGGCCTGTCCGTTCATGACCAACCGGCCATAGCGTGCAGGATCTGCGGCCTCAAAACCCAGAATAACCAGATCGTTCTTGGCCCGCGCTTCGATCATACGTTCCAACGTATCGGGTTGCAAAAAGGGCGTGTCCCCGTACAGAACAACCACGTCGCCGTTGAAACCCTGCAGCGCTTGGCGCGCCTGTGCGACAGCATGGGCGGTGCCCAGCTGTTCGGCCTGAATGGCGATTTGTGCGGTCTCGTCCTCGGCCAGGGTCGCTTTGGCAACGGCTTCGGACCCGTGCCCGGTGACAATGACGGTCCGCTCGGGCGACAAAACAGCACCAGCGCGCATGGCATGGACCAGCATAGGCGCCTGAGCAATCGGGTGCAGGACTTTCGGGATATCCGAATTCATCCTGGTGCCTTTACCGGCAGCAAGGATGACAAGGGCGATACTCATGAAATCGTTTTCTCTTTGTGTTTTGTTGCAGTCCGTTTTATCCGCTGAGGGTAAAGTCGCAAGCGGTTCAGCCATCAAACTAGATTGCCGTTTGCAACAAGACGTGGCGAAAACCCGCCGAGGCAGGAGGCGTAATGCGAACAGTCATCTTTGATCTGGACGGGACACTGGCGGATACTTCCGGGGATTTGCTGGAGGCCGCAAACCATTGTTTTCGCGATATGGGGCACGGCGATGTGCTGGTCCACGGGCAGGATGCTGGTATCGCTTTGCGTGGTGGGCGGATGATGCTGACCCACGGTTTGAAGCGGGTTGGGGCCTATGACGAGCAGGCTGTTCACGCTTATTACCCGATGCTTTTAGAAGCGTACTCGGAGGCGATTGACACCCATACCCGGTTTTATCCAGGCGCGCTGGACGCGGTTGGAAAGTTGAAAGAGGCAGGCTATGGCGTTGGTATCTGCACTAATAAACCCGAGGCTCTGGCACATCAGCTGCTGACCCAAATGGGTGTGCGCGACCGGTTCGGCTCACTCGTCGGTGCGGATACTTTGCCGGTTCGCAAACCCGATCCGGAGCCCCTGCGTGAAGCTGCCCGCCGGGCCGGCGGACACCCGGATCTGTGCGTTCTGATCGGGGATTCCGACACCGACCGGAATACGGCGCGTGCTGCAGGTGTACCTTCGGTGCTTGTAACATTCGGGCCATCTGGCGACGACATGGCTGCGCTGAAACCCGAAGCGCTGTTGCATCATTTTGATGACCTGCCGAAACTTGTTTTTGATTTGGTCGGAGCTGCAGCCTGACCCCTTGACCCCGGCCCATCGCGGCCTCAAGAGCGAAAAGATGACTGAGAAGTTTACTGGCAATTTCACCCAGCAGGAACCAATCCCGGATGAGGCGATCGAGGCGGCTCTGGCCGTTTTGCGTCATGGCCGGCTGCACAGATATAACGTCTCGCCCGGCGAACTGGCCGAGACCGCCCTGTTAGAACAGGAATTTGCCGCGCAGACCGGCGCAAAATACTGTCTGGCGGTCTCTTCGGGCGGCTATGCACTGGCGACAGCATTGCGCGCGATAGGGGTGCAGCCCGGAGATACGGTTCTGACCAACGCTTTCACCCTGGCGCCGGTGCCGGGGGCGATTGCCTCGATCGGAGCCAAGCCGGTATTTGTCGGTGTGACCGAAGCGCTGACGATTGATCTGGATGATCTCGAAAGCAAACTGGATCAGTCTGATGTGCTGATGCTCAGCCATATGCGCGGGCATCTGTGCGACATGGATCGGTTGATGCAAATCTGCGATGCCGCCGGTGTGGCCGTGATCGAAGATTGCGCGCACACGATGGGCGCCGCATGGCGCGGGCAAAAATCCGGACGGCAGGGCGTTATCGGGTGTTATTCCTGCCAGACCTACAAGCACATAAATTCCGGTGAAGGCGGTTTGTTGATTACCGATGACGAGGAACTGGCTGCCAAGGCGACGGTCCTTTCAGGATCCTACATGCTGTATGAGCGCCACCTTGCAGCGCCGGGCCCAGAGGTGTTCGAGCGGATCAAGTACACCACGCCCAACGTCTCAGGGCGCATGGACAATTTGAGGGCCGCGATCCTTAGGCCGCAGCTTCGCAATCTGGAACAACAGATTGACCGGTGGAATGAGCGCTATGTCGAGATCGAAAAAGGGCTGCGCGGCACGCCGGGACTTACCATTGTCGAACGACCCGAGGCGGAAACTTATGTGGGCTCGTCTATTCAGTTCTTGCTGCTGGACTGGTCACCCGAACGGATTGCTCTTGTGATGCAGCGCTGCGCGGCGCGTGGTGTGGATCTGAAATGGTTCGGCGGAGCAGAGCCCACCGGATTTACCTCGCGCTATGACAGTTGGCGATATGTGGAAAGCGCGCCTCTGCCTGCGAGTGACCGCATTTTGACCGGGATCATGGATATGCGAGTGCCATTGACTTTTTCACTGGATGATTGCCGGTTGATCGCACGGATCATTCGCTCCGAAGTCGGCGCGGTGTTCCAGTCCTGATCACATTACCTGTGACACGAGCGGGGATTTTTGGTTCTTCCGCAGCCGCTCGACCAGTCTTTTTTGCAGCCGATTTTCAGGGATCGGATAAGACGGCACCGTATTCTTGGCTTCCAGCAGATTCGGAAAGATCATTTGGATTTCTTCGCGGGCCTGCGCCGTAACGGATGCCAGCGACGTGTCGGTCAGCAACAGGCTTTCGCTCGGGGCGCCATTTGCAAAAACGATTTCGTGGTTGTCGAACAGCAGGTGGTAATACACAACCTGATCAAGGCTGTTGTCTATCTCGATTCCCGGCAATTCCGACAGCTTGATGGCCGCGACCAGCACATCCGGCGATCCGAACATGCGCTGCGCCACCGCCGAAGAGATTTGCATTCTGTGCTGCCGGGAAACCAATAGATCCTGTTTCGGCAAACCGTCCCCCAATGTGGATTTCGCGATTCGAACCGGATTTAGGTTTGGATTGATTGCCAGATCGGTTGCCGAAAGATGCCGCTGTCCGATCCATCTGACAGGTTTCAGCCCCGATCGGGTCAGCACAAGATCACCTTCGCGCAAGGTTTCAACGGGACGTTCCCCGAATTCCGTCTCGATCAGGGTGCCCTGACAAAAACACACCAGTAACTCGATGTTATCGACAATGGCGCCAAGGCTATCATTAGGGCCAAGTTCGGTAAGGCGCAGGGTATAGTCACCGGCGGAAGGGAAATCGACCTGCATGGTGAATGTGGAAAAGCTGTTCGCAGTCGGCAGAACAGTCATCGAGGCGATAACGACGCCGTTGCTGTCCAGAATCTCGACGGTAAATCCTTCGCTGCCTGCATTCGAGTTAGATGCCGTCCTAAGTGCGGAATCCAGGCTAAGCTCGCCGGATTTGGGGTCATCCAGCGTAAAGGTTTGCTCCATCACCGTGACTTGGCTTGCGTTGCCATCCATTTCGGCCACACGATTCGATGAACCATTCCCGAGATAGGCACCCTCAGTGTGGTCAGCTTCGATATCCGTACCAGACCAATTTGCGGAACCGCTATTAAAAGTACCATTTACGATGACATTGGTTGGGGCCATTCGCAGAATCCTTGAAGCAAAAACCTTAACGGCTTTGGCGATCTAATCGTCGAGTATGGTGAATTTGTGACGCTCCGGATCGGCTCGCGGGTGAACCTTTTTCGGTCAGCGCTTGACCCGGGTTCATGGTCATGGCAGGTTATTTGAACAATCGTTCATTTACTGGGAGAGTTCGATGTTCACGGCGGCCATGCAATTCGATCTGGGTGAAGATGTGAACGCACTGCGTGAAATGGTGCATCGCTGGGCGCAAGAGCGGGTGAAGCCGATGGCCGCGAAGGTCGATGCCTCGAACGCGTTTCCCAATGAGCTTTGGCGCGAGATGGGCGAATTGGGCCTGCTGGGAATTACAGTGTCCGAGGAATATGGTGGCGCGGCCATGTCCTATCTGGCCCATACCGTCGCGGTCGAAGAAGTGGCGCGGGCCTCTGCCTCAATCTCATTGTCATACGGGGCGCATTCAAACCTGTGCGTCAATCAGATCAAGCTGAACGGCAGCCCAGAGCAAAAGGCGAAATATCTGCCTCGGTTGATTTCCGGCGAACATGTGGGCGCGCTGGCCATGTCTGAGGCGTCCGCCGGATCAGACGTCGTTTCGATGAAGCTGAAGGCGGAAAAGCGCAACGACCACTACCGGCTGAACGGAAGCAAGTACTGGATCACGAACGGGCCGGACGCGGATACTCTGGTCGTTTACGCCAAGACGGATCCTGATGCTGGATCCAAAGGGATCACCGCCTTTCTGGTCGAAAGAGAGATGACGGGCTTTTCCACGTCGCCCCATTTCGACAAGCTGGGCATGCGCGGATCAAACACGGCGGAATTGATTTTTGATGACGTCGAGGTGCCCTTTGAAAATGTTCTGGGCGAAGAGGGTAAGGGTGTCGCGGTTCTGATGTCAGGGCTGGACTACGAACGCGTTGTGCTCGCCGGGATCGGAACCGGAATCATGGCCGCCTGTCTGGACGAAGTCATGCCGTATTTGGCCGAGCGCAAGCAATTCGGCAAACCGATTGGCAGCTTTCAGCTGATGCAAGGCAAGATTGCAGACATGTACACGGCCATGAATTCAGCCCGGGCTTATGTCTACGAGGTCGCCAAGGCCTGTGACCGTGGGGATGTGACCCGGCAAGATGCGGCAGCGTGCTGTCTGTATGCTTCGGAACAGGCCATGACGCAGGCCCATCAGGCAGTTCAGGCTATGGGCGGCGCGGGGTTCCTGTCGGATTCGCCGGTCAGCCGCATATTCCGCGACGCCAAGCTGATGGAAATCGGAGCCGGCACCAGCGAAATCCGCCGGATGCTTATCGGACGGGAACTGATGAACGAAATGCTCTGAGCAAAAAAAACGCCCCGCCGACGAGGTAACGGCAGGGCGTTCTGTGTAAAGGATCAGAAGCGGTGAACGTAGGATACGCCGACCAGCCAAGGATCGATTTCAGCGGTGCCGATATCGGCACCGTTCAGTGTGACATCCGAGTCGATATCGAACCAGCGAACGTTCAGACGAACAGCGCCTTTTTCGGTGACCATATAATCCAGACCGGCCTGGAGTGCGAGGCCGACCGAGTTGTCGAGTTCGAGATCACCCAGAGCCGATTTTTCGTCGAAGAAGATGGTATAGTTGATGCCCGCGCCGACATAGGGTTTCCAGACCGAGTTGGTCGGGAAGTGATAGTTCAGCGACAGTGTGGGCGGCAGGTGTTTGACGGTCCCTGCGTCGAGGCTGCCACCCAGTGTGACCTCATGGCTGAACGGTGTGGCGGCCAGCAGCTCGATACCCAGATTATCCCGAACGAAATACTCGGCAGTAAAGATCGGGCGTGTGTCGGAATCGACATCTGCATCCAGCCCGGCGAGGGACCCATTGTCGGATTTCGGGTCGAGATAGCCGACACCGACACCAACGGTCCAGTCGCCCTGATTTTGGGCGAAAACGGGCGCAGAAAACGCGACGAGCGCGGTCGAAAGGGTCAAAGCGGCGAGTTTCTTGGTCATTTTACGGCCTTTGGATTTGTTGATGACCGGGTTTTGCATGAAGCAGAGCCCGCCGACTCTGATCTGCATCAAATTCCCGTGACCGTCTTTGGTGGCTCGATTCAGAAAAGACCTAGAAAAACAAAGGGTTTCGGCAATGTGTCCCGCTGAAGGCATACCTGGTTTGCATCAGGGTGGGGGCTGGGACCTGCCGGACCGGTTGAACATGGCGCGGCAATGCTTGGAACAGCCCCCAGAGCAGACGGCGATCATCGATCTGACCGGGGGTGAGGGCAAGGTCGTCACGTTTGCACAACTCGGACGCTTGGCCGATGACATCGCACTCGCCTTGCTCGATCGGGTGCGGCCTGGGGATCGCGTTGGAGTACTGCTCAGCCAGTCACCCGGCTGCGCGGCGGCGCATCTTGCGATCTGGAAGATCGGCGCGATTTCGGTGCCTTTGTTTAAATTGTTCAAACATGACGCGCTGGCCTCGCGTGTCGTGGATGCAGGGGCGCAACTGGTGTTGACAGACGCAGAGGGTGCTGCACTGCTGGGGGATTTGGCCGTACCGGTTCGGGTCGATCAGATAGCTCCGTCTGATGATCCGGTGCCCTTTGCCGATACCGGCCCCGAGGATCCGGCAGTTCTGATCTATACTTCCGGCACCACGGGCAGCCCCAAAGGCGCGCTGCATGGGCATCGGGTTTTGACCGGCCATTTGCCGGGGGTCTCGATCAGCCACAACCATCTGCGCGAAGGTGACTTTCTGTGGACGCCCGCCGACTGGGCATGGATTGGCGGGTTGTTCGATGTGTTGATGCCAGGGCTGGCGCTGGGCATTCCGGTGGGCGCGGCCCGGCTCGAGAAATTCACCCCCGAGGCCTGTGCGGATGTGATCGCACGTGGCGGGGTACGGAACGTGTTCTTTCCGCCTACCGCATTGCGGATGCTCAAGGCCACGGATCAGGCGATCCCCGGTCTGCGCTCGGTCGCTTCCGGAGGGGAGCCGCTGGGTGCCGAGATGTTGGAATGGGGGAAGCAGGCGTTCGGCCTGACGATCAACGAATTCTACGGCCAGACCGAATGCAACATGGTGGTGTCTTCCTGCGCTCAGGATTTTCCCGTGCGCCCGGGTTGCATCGGTAAACCGGTTCCGGGGCATGAAGTTGCAGTGATCGACCAGGATGGCCAGCCCACAGATCAAGAGGGTGACGTGGCCATCCGCCGAGGCTCGGCCTCGATGCTGCTGGAATACTGGAACCGGCCTGAGGCCACGGCCGAGAAGTTCCGCGGCGATTGGCTGATCACTGGGGATCGCGGCGTGTGGGAGGGTGAGTACTTACGTTTTGTTGGCCGCGATGACGATGTGATCACTTCCGCCGGGTATCGCATCGGCCCCGCCGAGATCGAGGATTGCCTACTGACCCACCCGGCGGTGGCGACAGTTGGTGTGGTCGGCAAGCCCGATCCGTTGCGGACCGAAATCGTGAAGGCCTATGTCGTGTTGAAACCGGGAGCCACGGTTGCGGAGCGAGAGTTGCAGGATTGGGTCAAAGACCGTCTGGCGCAGTATTCCTATCCGCGCGAGGTGGCGTTTCTGGAGGAACTGCCGATGACTGTGACGGGGAAAGTGATCCGGAAGGAATTGAAGGCGCAGGCGGCGTTGGAGGTCAGAAGATGAGTTTCAGAAACTCCGCGTCATTTGGAAAGCGCATCGAATATTGGGTTATCGGGCTGCTGCTAAAAGATGGCTTCGATGTATTTGTACCGCTTGTCGATGATGATGGCATTGACGCGATCATCCGAGGCAGAGCAGGACAAAAGATCGACCTGCAAATCAAAGCACGTTCGGGTCAGGTGAAATTTGGTTCTTCCGCTTTGTTCGGCGTCGGGCAGTCTCATCCGAAGGAACGAGATGGTTATTACTTTTTGTTCTATTCAGAACGTCTCGACGAAATGTGGCTAATGTCGTCAGCGGATTTCATAAAGAACTGCGTGACCACTTCCTCTGGAAAAAATGCAGGACATCGGAGTATTTGGATGAATGGGCGCTCGAAAGTCAGAAATCAAGAATATCCGAACCCAAGGTTTGATACATGGCGCATTTCAATGCAGGGCCAACCCGACTTTTCGCGATTGAGACAGGCGCTAGGGGAATAAGATGAAACTCACATCAAAAGCCATACCCACCTCTGAGGGTTTCAAGGCAAACCGCGCGGCCCATCTCGACGCGCTGGCGCAAATCTCTGCCGCTGCCGAAGCGGCCCGTCTGGGCGGTGGTGAAAAATCCCGCGCGCGGCATGAATCGCGGGGCAAGATGCTGCCCCGGCGCCGGGTTGCGAACCTGCTGGATCCAGGGTCCCCGTTTCTGGAAATCGGCGCGACGGCGGCGCATGGGATGTATGGTGATGCCGCGCCAAGCGCTGGTGTGATTGCGGGCATTGGCCGGGTGCAGGGGCGCGAGGTCATGGTGGTTTGCAACGACGCCACCGTGAAGGGCGGCACTTATTATCCGATGTCGGTCAAGAAACACCTGCGCGCGCAGGAGATTGCCGAGGAAAGCCAACTCCCCTGTATCTATCTGGTCGACAGCGGCGGGGCGAACCTGCCCAACCAGGATGAGGTCTTTCCCGACCGCGACCACTTTGGCCGCATCTTCTATAATCAGGCCCGAATGAGTGCCAAAGGAATCCCTCAGATCGCGGTGGTCATGGGTTCGTGTACGGCGGGCGGGGCCTATGTGCCCGCGATGTCGGATGTGACGATCATCGTCAAAGATCAGGGCACGATCTTTCTGGCCGGTCCGCCCTTGGTCAAAGCCGCGACCGGAGAGGTTGTCAGCGCCGAGAATCTGGGCGGTGGCGACGTCCATACCCGTCTGTCCGGCGTGGCCGATTACCTGGCTGAGGACGACGCCCACGCGCTGGCCTTGGCGCGGCAAGCGGTGGGTTCTCTGAATCTGCGCAAACCGCAGACCGTGGATTGGGCCAGCCCCGAAGACCCGGCTTATGACCCCGAGGAAATTCTGGGCGTTGTTCCCGCCGACCTGCGCACGCCCTATGATATCCGCGAGGTGATCGCGCGGCTTGTCGATGGCTCTCGGTTCGACGAATTCAAACCGCGCTTTGGTGAGACGCTGGTGACCGGATTTGCCCATGTCAAAGGTTGTCCTGTCGGGATCATCGCCAACAACGGCGTACTGTTTTCCGAGGCGGCCCAAAAGGGCGCGCATTTTGTCGAGCTGTGTTCGCAACGCAAAATCCCACTGGTCTTCCTGCAAAATATCACCGGCTTTATGGTGGGCCGCAAATACGAAAACGAAGGCATCGCGCGGCACGGGGCAAAGATGGTGACAGCCGTTGCTACGACCTCGGTACCCAAGATCACCATGCTGGTGGGCGGCTCGTTCGGGGCCGGGAACTATGGCATGGCCGGGCGGGCCTATCAGCCGAGGTTCCTGTGGACTTGGCCGAACTCGCGTATTTCCGTAATGGGGGGCGAGCAGGCGGCGGGCGTGCTGGCCACCGTCAAACGAGACGGGATCGAGCGGCAGGGTGGCAGCTGGTCGGCTGAGGAAGAGATCGAATTCAAGCGCCCAACATTGGATATGTTCGAGGAACAATCTCACCCACTCTATGCCTCGGCGCGCCTATGGGATGATGGCATCATCGACCCGCGCAAAAGTCGCGATGTTCTGGCCTTGTCGCTGAGTGCCGCCCTGAATGCCCCGATTAAGGAGACACGTTTCGGCGTGTTCAGGATGTAAGATGAACGTTTCTTTGAATGATGTCATGGCCCGCTATCCGGGTGCTCAGACTTTCAAGTTTGGTGACAACGCAACGTTGAGCGCAGAACTTTTGGCCTTAGTGCGTGCAGGAAGGAAAACAGCAACCTGCGGTGCTTTGCGAGACTATCCCGAAGGCAGTGCTGATACTCCGGTCGTTGGGCGGCGCGATATCGCTTTGGACTGGGATGGCCGTCCCGCGCTGGTGATCGAAACGATTGAGGTAACGACCTGCCGATATTGCGATGTGACCGAGGATTTTGCGCTGGCCGAGGGCGAGAATGAGACGCTTGAAGGATGGCGCGAAGATCACCGCCGGTATTTCGAGCGAAACGGCGGGTTTGATCCCGAAATGGAATTGCTCTGCGAGCGGTTCCGACTTGTCGAAGATCTCGGGGTTGAGGGGTAAGCCATGTTCAGCAAAATCTTGATTGCTAACCGGGGCGAGATTGCCTGTCGGGTGGTGGAAACGGCTCAGAAAATGGGTGTGTCCTGTGTTGCAGTGTATTCGGACGCGGACGCCTCGGCCAAGCATGTGCAAATGGCGGATGAGGCGGTGCATATCGGTGGAGCGGCCCCGGCGGACAGCTATTTAAAGGGTGATGTGATCATTCAGGCAGCGTTGGATACAGGCGCGCAGGCGATCCACCCCGGCTATGGGTTTCTGTCTGAAAACCCCGGTTTCGTTGACGCGGTTGAGGCTGCGGGTCTGATCTTTATCGGGCCCTCGGCGGATGCGATCCGCAAGATGGGCCTCAAAGACGCGGCAAAAGTGTTGATGGAGCAGGCGGGCGTGCCCGTGGTTCCGGGTTATCACGGCGATAACCAAGACCCTGATCATCTGGCGGGCGCGGCCCAGACTATCGGCTATCCAGTGCTGATCAAAGCCGTTGCGGGGGGCGGCGGCAAGGGGATGCGGCTGGTAGAGCACCCCGAAGACTTTACTGAGGCTCTAGACAGTGCGCGGGGAGAGGCGAAAACCGCCTTTGGCAACGATGCCGTTCTGGTCGAAAAATTCGTTTCCAAGCCCCGGCATATCGAGGTGCAGGTGTTCGGCGATGGCACCCAGGCGGTGCATCTGTTCGAACGCGATTGTTCGCTGCAGCGGCGGCACCAGAAGGTGATCGAAGAAGCTCCGGCGCCCGGAATGACGGTTGAAATGCGTGAGGCCATGGGGCAGGCGGGCGTGCGCGCCGCCGAGGCGATTGGCTACAAGGGCGCAGGCACGGTTGAGTTCATCGTCGATGCATCGGACGGGCTGCGCCCGGATCGGTTCTGGTTCATGGAGATGAACACGCGTTTGCAGGTGGAACACCCCGTGACCGAGGCGATTACCGGCGTTGATCTGGTCGAATGGCAGTTGCGAGTCGCTTCGGGTGAAGCGTTGCCAAAAACGCAGGATGACCTGACGATCAACGGGCATGCCTTCGAAGCACGGCTTTACGCCGAGGACGTGCCCAAAGGGTTTCTGCCCGCCACAGGTACGCTGACACATCTGCGCTTTCCTGCGGAATGCCGCGCCGATAGCGGAGTGCGGTCCGGCGATACAATCAGCCCCTGGTACGATCCGATGATTGCCAAGGTCGTGGTGCATGGCCCGACGCGTGCAGTGGCGCTGGAAAACCTGCACCGGGTTCTGCGGCGGACCGAGGTTGCCGGGACGGTCACGAATCTCTCGTTTCTTGGCGCGCTGACCCGGCACCCCGGATTTGCGGCGGGCGATGTCGATACCGGGCTGATCGGTCGGGATATCGACGGGCTGGTCCGAACTTCTGATGCGGGCGCGCGCTTGATTGTTGCAGCAGCCATGACGGCGCTTGATCTGGTCGAGACCGGGCCCGACACGGGTTTCAGCCTGTGGGCGCCGCTGCACCGGGCCGTCCAGTTGAAGTGCGATAGCGAGCTCATTGATCTAGACGTACAGGTCGAAGGACCTGACCGGCAGGTCTGGCAGATCAAGGACACAACGGTTCTGGCGCAACGGCGCAATGGAGGCTGGTACATTGATGACCGCCCGATGCCGCCCGTGGCACTGGCTGGTGCGACAATCACAGTATTCGATGACTATGGGCAAGTGTTTGAGCATGTCGATCCGCTGGATCGCGATGCAAGCGCCTTGGGTGATACCAATGTGGTCGAGGCGCCGATGCCCGGTCTGGTCAAGGCCATGTTCGCCACCGTAGGGCAAGCCGTTTCAGAGGGTGATCGACTGGCCATTCTGGAAGCGATGAAAATGGAACATTCCTTGCTGGCTGCCCGTGATGGCGTGATCGCCGAGGTGCTGGCGGAAACGGGCGCTCAGGTCGAGGCCGGCGCGGCGCTGGTCCGGCTGGAGGAGGAATGATCTGTCCCGCTGCGCCGCAACGTGGCACAGTCGGGACAACACGGCATAACGGGAGGCGAAAGCTATGGGTGAACGGGTCGACATTTTTGAAGTAGGGCCACGTGATGGGCTGCAGAACGAACTGCGGGAAATTCCTGTTGCCGAGAAGGTCGCTCTGATCGATTGCCTGAGCAAGGCGGGCTTCAATCGGATCGAAGTTGCCAGTTTTGTGTCTCCGAAATGGGTGCCCCAGATGGCTGGCAGTGCCGATGTTCTGGCCGGGATCCAGCGGGTTGGTAAGGTGCGCTATGCGGCGCTGACGCCGAATATGCGCGGGTACGAGGACGCCTTGTCTGCCAAAGCGGATGAGATTGCCGTATTCGCATCTGCCTCGGAAGGGTTCTCGAAGGCCAATCTCAACGCGACCATCGCCGAATCCATTGAGAGGTTCAAACCGATCCTAGAGGCTGCGCGCCATATTGACCTGCCGGTGCGCGGTTACGTGTCCTGCGTGACCGACTGCCCCTATGATGGTCCGACCCCACCCGAGAAGGTGGCCGAGATTGCGGACACACTATTTGCGCTGGGTTGCTATGAGGTATCGCTGGGAGATACGATCGGGCAAGGAACACCGGACACTATCGCCCATATGCTTCTGGCGGTGCGTGAGACGGTGCCTGTTACCCGCTTGGCGGGACATTTCCACGACACCAATGGTCGGGCCATCGACAATATCGACGCTGCATTGGCGCTGGGCGTGCGGACATTTGACTCAGCAGTCGGGGGGCTGGGCGGTTGCCCCTATGCACCCGGCGCCGCAGGGAACGTGGCCACCGAAGCCGTGGTCGCGCATCTAGAGCGTCTTGGATACGAAACGGGACTTGATCTGGGGATCGTGGAACAAGCGGCACAAATGGCACTGGCCATGAGGGCGGAGTAGGCGATGTTTGAAACGATCTCGGTCACGGTTGATCCACGTGGCGTTGCAACCCTGACGCTGAACCGCCCCGAAAAGCATAATGCGATGTCCGCGCAGATGATCCGGGAACTGACACAAGCGGCGGTGCAGTTGGGCGGCGATGGCACTGTGCGCGTCGTCGTTCTGACCGGAGCAGGCAAAAGCTTTTGTGCCGGTGGGGATCTGGGCTGGATGCAAGACCAGATGGCGGCGGATCCTGAGACACGCTTTGTCGAGGCGCGAAAGCTGGCCGAGATGTTGCAGGCGTTGAACGTGATGCCCAAACCGCTGATCGGAGCGTTACAGGGCAACGCCTTTGGTGGCGGCGTGGGCCTTGCCGCCGTCTGCGACGTGGCAATAGGTGTCGAGACCCTGAAAATGGGCTTGACCGAGACGCGACTGGGCCTGATCCCGGCCACCATCGGCCCCTATGTTGTCGCTCGGATGGGGGCGGCACGTGCGCGGCGGGTCTTTATGTCGGCCCGATTGTTTTACGCGGCCGAGGCCGTCAATTTGGGCCTATTGGCCAAAACGGCCTCAGCAGAAGATCTGGCGGACGCTGTCGAGGCCGAGGTTGAACCTTATTTGTCATGTGCGCCTGGTGCGGTGGCCTCGGCCAAGGCCTTGGTCCATAGTCTGGGGCCGCGTGTTGACGATCCCGTTATCGACCAAACGATCCGGGCGCTGGTTGCGCGCTGGGAAACCGACGAGGCGCATGAGGGAATCAGCGCATTCTTCGACAAGCGAAAACCTGTATGGAATAGTTAGGTTTACGTTCTGTCGGTCTGTGCGTTTCACGGATCGAAGTTCGGCTGGAATGAAACGGAATATTAGGGTGCCATGCGGTTGTGTTTGGTTGACCCTCTGACCCCGCGCGGATAGAGAATGTCCAGTCAACACGCTAATTGACGGCGCTCCCCTACGGGGCACGCGCAGGAAAGGAGCTATTCGTGGAAGACCTGCTGCGGGAGTACCTCCCGATCCTGGTGTTTCTGGTCGTCGCTGCGGGCCTTGGAATCGTCTTGATTCTTGCCGCTGTGGTGCTGGCCGTCCGCAATCCCGACCCTGAAAAGGTCAGCGCTTATGAATGCGGCTTCAACGCCTTCGACGATGCGCGGATGAAATTCGACGTCCGATTCTATCTGGTCGCGATTCTTTTCATCATCTTCGATCTGGAAATTGCGTTCCTGTTCCCTTGGGCCGTGGCTTTCAAAGACATCAGCGATGTCGGATTCTGGTCCATGATGGTGTTCCTGGGCGTTCTGACCATCGGCTTTGCCTATGAATGGAAGAAGGGGGCCCTGGAATGGGAGTGATGACAGGTGCAAACACCGCCGGCGTCGACAAAGAAGTCGCCACCCAGGCCCTGAATGCCGAGCTGCAGGACAAAGGCTTTCTGCTGACCTCGACGGAGGACATCATCAACTGGGCCCGAACCGGGTCGTTGCACTGGATGACCTTCGGGCTGGCCTGTTGCGCAGTTGAGATGATGCACACCTCGATGCCGCGTTATGATGCAGAACGGTTTGGTATCGCGCCACGCGCGTCCCCACGTCAGTCGGATGTGATGATTGTGGCCGGAACGCTGACCAACAAAATGGCGCCTGCGCTGCGTAAGGTCTATGACCAGATGCCCGAGCCGCGCTATGTGATCTCGATGGGATCCTGCGCCAACGGCGGCGGGTATTACCATTATTCCTATTCTGTTGTGCGCGGCTGTGACCGCATTGTGCCGGTCGATATCTACGTGCCCGGTTGCCCTCCGACGGCTGAGGCGCTGTTGTATGGTCTGATGCAGCTGCAGCGCAAAATCCGCCGCACCGGCACCATTGTACGCTGAGGAGAGGGCAATGAGCGAAGCACTCAAAGAACTCGGCGCGCAGCTGGAACTCAAACGGACCGATTGCGTTCTGTCCTGGGATGTCACCCATGATGAGTTGAACGTGGACGTGGCCCCGTCGAATCTTGTGGAATTTATCGAATTCCTGAAGGGCGATGCCAGTTGCAAGTTTTCGACCCTGGTGGACATCACAGCCGTTGACTATCCCGAACGGGCCAAGCGGTTCGATGTGGTCTATCACTTCCTGTCGATGTACCAGAACCAGCGTATCCGCCTGCGCGTGTCGATCCGTGAGGATGACATGGTGCCGTCGATTGTCGACGTTCACCCTTCGGCCAACTGGTTCGAGCGCGAGGTGTTCGATATGTTCGGCATCCTTTTCTCGGGCCATCCTGATCTGCGGCGAATCCTGACCGACTATGGCTTTCGTGGCTATCCGCTGCGCAAGGATTTCCCGACCACCGGTTATACCGAGGTCCGTTATGACGAGGCGCAAAAGCGTGTGGTCTATGAGCCGGTCAATCTGGTGCAGGAATACCGTCAGTTTGATTTCATGTCTCCGTGGGAGGGTGCGAATTACATCCTGCCCGGCGATGAGAAACAGGAGAGCGAATAATGGGTGGCATCTGGTGGCTGATCCTATCTGCACTGACCATCATCCCGATGGTGAAGATATTGCCGTTCTTCGGGATTAACAAATACTGGTGCCTGCTCTGTCTGATCCCCTTTGGCACGATCGCGTTGCTGTGGTGGGTCGGGCTGAAACTGCAAGAGCTGGAGCGCCGCTGAGATGATGATGCTGGGGGAACTGATCGTGCTGGGTGCGCTGGGGGTCCTTCTGGCGGGGGCTGCAGCCAAGGCGGCCGAGGCCGAAAAGGTCCGGGTTCGGGCCGAAGCAAAAAAGAACACGCGGGGACGGCGGTAATGGACCCGGCAATTCTGATCCAGTCGTTTTGGAACTTTGACTACTATAATCCTTGGCTGCTCTGGGCGTTTAGTCTGACTAGCGTCCTTGGTGCGGCGGTCATGCTGCGTGAGTTGAAGTTTCCCGTTTGGCTGGCTCTCATAGCGTTTATGCCAAATTTCGCGGGACCAGTGATGTGTTTTATCGCGGGGCTAATGATCAGCCGAAAGCGAAGAGAGAAACTATGATGGACGGCTCAAGATATGAGGACGGCAGCACGGACGCGCTGAGCGGAGAACAGAAGATCCGCAATTTCAACATTAACTTCGGCCCGCAACATCCTGCGGCACACGGAGTTTTGCGTCTGGTGCTTGAGCTGGACGGCGAGATTGTCGAACGTTGCGACCCGCATATCGGCCTGCTGCACCGTGGCACCGAAAAGCTGATGGAAAGCCGGACGTATCTGCAGAACCTGCCGTATTTCGATCGTCTCGACTACGTTGCGCCGATGAACCAGGAACATGCCTGGTGTCTGGCCATTGAAAAGCTGACCGGAGTTGAGGTGCCGCGCCGCGGCTCATTGATCCGGGTGCTGTATTCCGAGATCGGGCGCATCCTGAACCATCTGCTGAACGTGACCACGCAGGCGATGGATGTGGGCGCGCTGACCCCGCCGCTCTGGGGGTTTGAAGAGCGCGAAAAGCTGATGGTGTTCTATGAACGCGCCTGCGGAGCACGTCTGCACGCGGCCTATTTCCGCCCCGGCGGTGTGCATCAGGACCTGCCGCCGGAACTGCTGGACGATATCGAGGCGTGGAGCCACGAATTCCCTACCATTCTCGACGACATTGATGGTCTGCTGACCGAAAACCGCATCTTCAAACAGCGCAACGCCGATATTGGCGTGGTGACCGAGGATGATATCCAGAAATACGGTTTCTCGGGCGTGATGGTACGCGGATCGGGGCTGGCCTGGGATTTGCGCCGCGCGCAGCCCTATGAATGCTATGATGAGTTCGAGTTCCAGATCCCTGTCGGTAAGAACGGTGACTGCTATGACCGCTATCTCTGCCGCATGGAAGAGATGCGCCAGTCCTTGCTGATCATCCGTCAAGCCATCGCCAAAATCCGCGAATGCCCCGGTGACGTTCTGGCCCGCGGCAAGATCACCCCGCCGAAACGCTCGGACATGAAGACCTCGATGGAAAGTCTGATCCATCACTTCAAACTGTACACCGAAGGCTTCCACGTGCCCGCGGGTGAGGTCTATGCCGCCGTCGAGGCCCCGAAGGGCGAATTCGGCGTCTATCTGGTCGCCGATGGCACCAACAAGCCTTACAGGGCCAAACTGCGCGCGCCGGGTTTCCTGCACCTGCAAGCTATGGACCACATCGCCGGAGGTCACCAACTGGCCGACGTCGCCGCGATTATCGGGACGATGGATGTTGTGTTTGGGGAGATTGATCGGTGAGTTCTCTCGGCGAAAGAATTAGCCTCGGCGTTGCAGTCGTTTCGGCTGTGGCGGCCTGCATAGCTGCCGGTGCATCGGCATTTCAGACCAAATATACCAGAGAAACGTTTGGTAACTACGTTAACGAAGCAAGACACGAACGTCTGATAGATGCGTGTTCTGCATATCTGTTTCAGGTAGAGGACACTTTGGTGTCGTTCCGATCATGGACCAATGCAAGTCTGGAAGATGTTGAATGGTTCAATAAGCAACATGAGGGCGGACCTGACTTGGTTGATGCCTATTTGGACGCGGCAGTTGAAGGGGCAATTGCTGTGAGTCCGCTTGAGCACCGGCTTTTGTTATTGGCAGACAAAGAGTTGGAGGGTGAGATTAGTAAGATCAGAAGTGCGATAGTAGCAATGTATCTGATAACAGATGATAGAACTCCGTCTGACCGCAACACGATGGATTCTTGGATCGAAGATTGGTCGACGGCTGCTAAGGCCATAAGAGCGGCTTGCAAAAAACAGATTGGATCCAATTGATGCTTCGCCGCCTCCACGCCGAACAACCAGAAAGTTTCGCCTTTACCACTGCCAACCAGCAATGGGCCGAAGCGCAGATTACCAAGTACCCCGAAGGGCGTCAGGCCAGTGCGGTGATCCCTCTGCTGTGGCGCGCGCAGGAGCAGGAGGGATGGCTGAGCCGTCCGGCGATTGAATCTGTCGCCGACATGCTGGGCATGGCCTATATCCGCGTGCTGGAGGTTGCGTCTTTCTACTTCATGTTCCAACTGCAACCGGTTGGCTCGGTGGCGCATATTCAGGTGTGCGGGACCACGTCCTGCATGATCTGCGGGGCCGAGGATTTGATTGCGGTCTGCAAGGACAAGATCGCCGCCAAGCCGCATGCTTTGTCCGCCGATGGCAAGCTCAGCTGGGAAGAGGTCGAATGCCTGGGCTCTTGCACCAACGCGCCGATGGCGCAGATCGGCAAGGACTATTACGAAGACCTGACCGCCGAGGGTTTTGGCAAGATCATCGACGATCTGGCCGCTGGCAAAGTGCCGACGCCGGGCCCTCAGAACGGGCGCTATGCGGCAGAGCCCTTGAAGGGACTGACCAGCCTGACAGAGTATGACAGCGGCCGAACCCAGTATAATGCCAGCGTTCAGTTGGCGACTGAACTGGGGGATACCGTCAAACGCATCGACGGGACCGAGGTTCCGATCCTGACGCCATGGCTGGGCAAGGATGGCAAGGCAGCGGCGACAAAGGCTGCTCCGAATCCTCCCAAGGCCCCCGCACCGGCCAAACCCGCGGTGAAACAAGCGGCTGAGGCGAAGGCGGTCAAAGAAGACCAGCCCGATACGCTTTCGGGTGCGCGGGACGGCAAGTCGGACGATCTGAAGCTGCTTAAAGGTGTCGGGCCTAAGCTTGAGAAGACGCTGAACGAGCTGGGCTTCTATCATTATGATCAGATCGCCAAATGGACGCCCGAGCAGGTTGCCTGGGTTGATGCGCGGTTGAAGTTCAAAGGCCGGATCGAGAGAGACGGCTGGATTGATCAGGCCACCAAGCTGGCGGCGGGTGAAGAAACCGAGTTCGCCAAGCGGGCCAAGGACGACGGTACATACGAAGACTAGGATGTGTGCCCGCTCTGGGCATTTAGGACAAGATGGACAAGGACAAGGAACAGGCCATGGCCCGCAAGGGTCGACATATCGGAGTGGTCATCGCCGTGACCATGATGGTCTGGCTTGCCATGACCATGTTCATTGGCCCTGCGATGGAACTGCCGGGACGCTATGCGCTGCTGTTTGATTTTGCCGCGCTGGCCGGGTTCATCTATGCGGGCGTCAACATTTTTCAACTCTGGCGCATGCGTCAGGACAGCTGAAGGTAACACATGATGCTGAAGGATCAGGACAGGATCTTTACCAACATCTACGGGATGCATGAGCGTACATTGCGCGGTGCACAGGCCCGGGGGCATTGGGACGGCACCGCTGGCCTGATCGGCAACGGGCGCGACTGGATCATCCAGACGATGAAGGATTCAGGGCTGCGCGGCCGGGGCGGCGCGGGTTTTCCAACCGGTCTGAAGTGGTCCTTCATGCCCAAGGAAAGTGACGGTCGCCCGTCCTATCTGGTGGTAAATGCGGATGAATCCGAGCCTGGCACCTGCAAAGACCGTGAAATCATGCGCCACGATCCGCATACGCTTATCGAAGGCTGCCTGATCGCCTCTTTCGCGATGAATGCGCATACTTGCTATATCTACCTGCGCGGTGAATACATCCGCGAGCGTGAGGCGCTGCAGGCCGCGATTGACGAAGCCTATGACGCCGGTTTGTTGGGCAAGAACGCCGCTGGGTCAGGCTGGGACTTCGATCTGTTCCTGCATCACGGGGCGGGCGCCTATATCTGTGGTGAAGAAACTGCCCT
Source organism: Ruegeria sp. CDSA221 (assembly GCF_059611825.1). Taxonomy (NCBI): domain Bacteria; kingdom Pseudomonadati; phylum Pseudomonadota; class Alphaproteobacteria; order Rhodobacterales; family Roseobacteraceae; genus Ruegeria; species Ruegeria sp. CDSA221. Next base: position 64,506 of record NZ_JBXWPK010000005.1, on the reverse strand, counting down.
GATCGAAAGCCTTGAGGGCAAAAAGGGCATGCCGCGGATGAAGCCGCCGTTCCCGGCGGGCGCAGGTTTGTATGGGTGCCCAACCACGGTGAACAATGTGGAATCCATTGCGGTAGTGCCGACGATCTTGCGTCGCGGGGCCGACTGGTTCGCAGGCTTTGGCCGTCAGAACAACGCGGGCACCAAGCTGTTTGCGATCTCGGGCCATGTGAACAATCCTTGCGTCGTTGAAGAGGCGATGTCGATTCCGTTTGAACAGCTGATCGAAACCCATTGCGGCGGCATTCGCGGCGGCTGGGACAATTTGCTGGCGGTTATTCCGGGTGGTTCGTCGGTGCCCTGTGTGCGCGGTGAGAACATGCGCGACGCGATCATGGACTTTGACCACCTGCGCAACGATCTGGGCTCGGGCCTGGGTACGGCTGCGGTGATCGTGATGGATAAATCCACCGATATAATTAAAGCGATCTGGCGATTGTCGAAGTTTTACAAACATGAAAGCTGCGGTCAGTGCACACCGTGTCGTGAAGGCACCGGATGGATGATGCGCGTCATGGATCGCCTTGTGCGCGGTGAGGCCGAGTTGGAAGAGATCGACATGCTGTTTGACGTGACCAAACAGGTCGAAGGCCACACGATCTGTGCCCTCGGTGATGCGGCAGCCTGGCCAATCCAGGGCCTGATCCGCAATTTCCGGGAAGAAATCGAAGACCGCATCAAGGCCCAGAAATCGGGCCGCACGGGTGCGATGGCAGCGGAGTGATTCAAATGGAAGTATTCTCGGACTATGGCCATGCACTTGCATCGGTGATGATCTTCACCCTCGTCGTCCTGTTCCTAGCCCCATTTTCGGCAATGGCCAAACAGGGTAAGGGGCTGGCGCCAGGCGCCACGCCCGAGCAAGATTATTCAGACAGGGCCTATCGGTTGAACCGTGCCTATCTGAACGGCACTGAAACGCTTCCTGCTTTTGCGGCGGTGACGATCGCGGCAATTTTGTTGGGGGTCAGCCCGTTTTGGGTAAACTTGCTCGCCTCGGTGGCACTGGTTTCGCGTCTGGCAATGCTGTTTGTTCATCTGCGTGGACTGGGTAAGCCGAACTCTGGCTTGCGCTCGGTTCTTTACGTGGTTGCCTGGCTTTGCATGTTCGTGATGGGGATCATGGCATTGGTGGCGGCGTTTTAATGATTGAACGAACTGTTGATCTTGTGACCAGAACCAAGAATGTTTCTTTCATCGGCGCAGTTTTACTGTTGGCGGCGGTTTCGGCCTGCGGGCTGATTAAGCCTTCGGAAGATCGTATTCTATTCGATGGCAAGTCGTTCAGAGCCAAAGCAAAGCACATCAACAAAAAAGCGTCTCCTTCGGATTTCACGGTTGTGATCAAAGGAGTATCTGCCTCATTGGATGGTGCGCGCGAGGCTGGCCGTTATGAGGGCACCAAGTTTTGCATCGCGAATTTCGGATCCTCCAGGATCGACTGGAAGGTCGGGCCGGATACCGAACCACAAAACCTTCAGATCAACGATGACAGACTAACCTTTGCCGGGAGCTGCCGCCGTCCATGAAGCGGGTTTTTGCATATCACGCCGTGACAGGCCCATTGCTATTGCATAGCAATGCTGGCCTCCGTCGTCTTGGTCTTTCCAAGACGAAAGGATTTGTCATGTCTGGTATCAAAATGCTTGCCGTTGCAACGGCGCTGACACTGCCCGCGGTTGCTTTGGCTAAACCTCCCTTGCGCGAAGTCAAAGAGATCGACAACGAACTCTATTACATCGCAATCGCGAACGAAATTTCGGAATACTGCCCCTCCATCAGCGGACGGCGTATGAAGGCGATTGGTGTGATGTGGGGCTTGCGGTCGAAGGCGAACCAGTTGGGCTATTCCGACAGTGAAATCCGCTCCTATGTCGATTCGGATGCAGAAAAAGACCGGATGCGCGCCAAGGGCGAGGCCTATCTGGCCCAAAATGGCGTGTCGTATGACCGGCCGAATTCCTTCTGTACGCTTGGTCGCGCGGAAATTGAAAGAAACAGCGCCATCGGCGTGTATTTGAGGGCGAATTGAGTATGGGTTTCAGAGCTTTGATGACGGGCTTTGCTGGTGTTTTGCTTTTGGTCTTAGCTGGATGCGAGTCAACATCCAGCCAAGCTTTGGACGCTGACACATCTCGCGCTCAGTTTCGTACTCAGGTTCCGCAGAGCCTCTATGATGTGGCCTTTGCCAACGCTATGGCAGAGCAGATTGCAGGCGGTTGTCCGAATTTGTCGCTCAATCGTTCGCAGATCAGGCAAAGCATGAAAACGGTAGCTGACGACCTAGAAGCCAAGGGGTATCGGGAAAGTGATTTTGTCTATCTCGAAAGAAATTTGCCGCGGAAGCGGATACAGGACGACGCTATTCGCTATATCCAAGGAAACGGCATCGTGATTGGCGTTCCAGATACGATGTGCTCGGCAGGGCGAAGCGAAATCGCCAAAAAATCTGCTATCGGCACATTCCTGAAAGGGTAGTTTAAATCATGTCTGACCTCCGCAAAGTTAACATCGACGGACAGGAAATCGAAGTCGATGGTGCGATGACCCTGATTCAGGCCTGCGAACAGGCCGGGGTCGAAGTGCCGCGCTTTTGCTATCACGAGCGTCTGTCGATTGCTGGGAACTGCCGGATGTGTCTGGTCGAAGTTGTTGGGGGGCCGCCCAAACCTGCGGCCTCTTGTGCCATGCAGGTGCGCGATCTTCGTCCGGGGCCGGAAGGGCAGGCACCGGTGGTCAAAACCAACTCGCCCATGGTCAAGAAGGCCCGCGAAGGAGTGATGGAGTTCTTGCTGATCAACCATCCACTGGATTGCCCGATCTGCGATCAGGGTGGCGAGTGCGATCTGCAGGATCAGGCGATGGCTTATGGCATGTCGGGCACGCGGTTTAAGGAAGCCAAGCGCGCGGTCGATGATCTGGATCTGGGTCCGCTGGTTGGCACCGCGATGACCCGCTGTATCAGTTGCACCCGCTGCGTGCGCTTTACAACCGAAGTGGCCGGGATCACTCAGATGGGTCAGACCGGGCGGGGCGAAGACGCCGAGATCACGTCATATCTGAACCAGACGCTAGATTCGAATCTGCAAGGTAATATCATCGACTTGTGCCCCGTCGGGGCGCTGACCTCGAAACCCTATGCTTTCACCGCGCGCCCTTGGGAACTGACCAAGACCGAAAGCATCGACGTGATGGATGCCTTGGGCTCGAACATTCGCGTGGATACCAAAGGGCGCGAAGTCATGCGCTTTTTGCCGCGCAATCATGATGGCGTGAACGAAGAATGGATCAGTGATAAGACGCGGTTTGTGTGGGACGGCCTGCGTCGTCAGCGGCTGGACAAGCCATACCTGCGTGAAAACGGTAAGCTGCGCCCGGCGACGTGGCCCGAGGCGTTGACTAAAGCGGCCGAGGCGTTGAAAGGGGCTGAAAAGCCCGCCGGTATCGTGGGCGACTTGGCCCCGGTCGAGGCTACGTTTGCTCTGAAGCAGATGATTGAAGGGCAGGGCGGGGTTGTCGAATGCCGTACCGATGGCGCCAAGTTGCCAACGGGCAACCGTGCGGCCTATGCCGGGACCGCCGCGATCGAAGATATCGACAGCGCCGAGCGCATTCTGCTGATCGGAACCAACCCGCGCGATGAGGCGCCGGTGCTGAACGCGCGCATTCGCAAAGCCTGGGCGCATGGGGCCGAGATTGCTGTGGTCGGCCCGGCTGTCGATCTGACCTATGACTACCACCATGTCGGCGATGATCGTGCGGCATTGCAGCAGGTGGTGGATATGGGCGGAGATGATGAGGTCAAGGGCAAACGCTCGTTGGTCATCATTGGTCAGGGTGCATTGCAGGAAGCGGATGGCGCTGCGGTTTTGGGCGCTGCGCAAACCATTGCGGCGAATACCGAAAGCGGTTTGATTGTCCTGCACACAGCCGCCTCACGTGTTGGTTCTATGGATGTCGATGCCACCAACGAAGGTGGCATGGATTCAATCAGCGCGGCGGATGTGATCTATAATCTCGGTGCCGATGAAGTTGAAATCGGCGACGGCGCCTTTGTCATCTATCAGGGCAGCCATGGCGATCGAGGTGCGCACCGCGCCGACGTGATCCTGCCGGGCGCAGCCTATACCGAGGAAAACGGCCTGTTCGTGAACACCGAAGGCCGCCCGCAACTGGCGATGCGTGCCGGGTTTGCACCAGGTGAGGCGAAGGAAAACTGGGCGATCCTGCGCGCTTTGTCTGCCGAACTGGGTGCGACGCTGCCTTATGACTCGCTGGCGCAACTGCGCACCGCGCTGATCGAGGCGGTGCCGCATCTGGCCCGTATCGACGAGGTGATCGAAAACGAGGTTCAGGCGCTGAAGCTCGGCCCTCTGGGCAAGGCGAGCTTCCGTCACACCGTCAAGGACTTCTACCTGAGCAACCCGATTGCACGGGCCTCGCAGTTGATGGCTGAGCTATCGGCGCAGACGCAGGCACGCAAAGGCGAAAAGATCGCGGCGGAATGAACCGAAACTCTGTCATATCGCATCTCGACCCTGTGCTGGTCGGACAGGGGCTCGCCCCTGTTTTGCCTATGAAACGGAATAAAAAGGGTGGCGTAGCGGCTGCAGATGCTGTTTACACCAACGCGCCGACCCAGACGCACTTTGCGCAGGCACATGGCCTTAGCATTTCGTGCGGAAAACGGAATACCCACGGTGTGAGGACCAATGGCTGAATTCTTTAACACCCCAGGCGGAATAGCCCTCATCATTCTGGCACAAGTGCTTGCCGTTGTGGCCTTTGTGATGATTTCGCTGTTGTTCCTTGTCTATGGAGACCGCAAGATCTGGGCGGCGGTTCAGATGCGCCGTGGCCCCAATGTGGTGGGCGTCTATGGCCTGCTGCAAACGGTGGCCGACGCGCTGAAATATGTGGTTAAAGAGGTGGTTATCCCAGCGGGTGCAGACCGCACCGTCTTTATCCTCGCGCCGTTGACCTCATTTGTTCTGGCGATGATCGCCTGGGCCGTGATTCCGTTCAACGACGGCTGGGTGCTGTCGGATATAAATGTCGCCATCCTGTATGTCTTCGCCGTGTCCTCGTTGGAGGTTTATGGCGTGATCATGGGGGGGTGGGCGTCGAACTCAAAGTACCCTTTCCTTGGCTCATTGCGCTCTGCTGCTCAGATGATTTCCTACGAGGTCTCGATTGGTCTGATCATCATCGGTGTGATCCTGTCGACCGGGTCGATGAACTTCGGTGACATCGTGCATGCGCAAGACGGGCGCTTTGGGTTCTTCAGCTGGTACTGGTTGCCGCATTTCCCAATGGTCTTCCTGTTTTTCATCTCGGCGCTGGCCGAAACCAACCGCCCACCGTTTGACCTGCCAGAGGCGGAATCCGAACTGGTCGCGGGCTATCAGGTCGAATACTCGGCCACGCCTTTCCTGTTGTTCATGGCTGGCGAATATATCGCCATTTTCCTGATGTGCGCGCTGACCACGCTGCTGTTTTTCGGCGGCTGGCTGTCCCCGATCCCGGGCCTGCCCGACGGCGTGTTGTGGATGGTCGCGAAGATGGCGTTCTTCTTCTTCCTCTTCGCAATGGTCAAGGCGATCACGCCGCGCTACCGCTATGACCAGCTGATGCGGCTGGGTTGGAAAGTCTTCCTGCCCTTCTCGCTGGCTTGGGTAGTCTTCGTGGCCTTTGCGGCGAAATTCGACTGGTTCTGGGGTGCATTCGCCCGCTGGAGCGTAGGAGGCTGACATGACCCAAATCGACTACACCCGCGCCGCCAAGTACTTCCTGCTACAGGACTTCTGGGTCGGCATGAAGCTGGGACTGAAGTACTTCTTCGCACCGAAGGCCACTCTGAACTACCCGCATGAAAAGGGTCCTCTGTCTCCGCGTTTTCGCGGTGAACACGCCCTGCGTCGTTACCCCAACGGTGAAGAACGCTGTATTGCCTGCAAACTCTGCGAGGCGATCTGCCCTGCACAGGCCATTACAATCGACGCCGAACCGCGCGAAGATGGCAGCCGCCGTACCACGCGCTATGACATCGACATGACCAAGTGCATCTATTGCGGTTTCTGCCAAGAGGCCTGCCCGGTCGATGCCATCGTCGAAGGTCCGAATTTCGAATTCGCCACGGAAACCCGCGAAGAGTTGTTCTACGACAAGGAAAAACTGCTCGACAACGGCGAGCGCTGGGAAGCCGAGATCGCCCGCAATCTGGAAATGGACGCGCCGTACCGATGACTGACGCCCCGACAAATCCGTTTGAGCTGATGATGAAGCAGGCGCAGGACATGGCCAAGGCGATGAACCCTGCGATGGAGAGCTTCTCGCCCAAAGGGTTCGAAACTCTATGGCCGACCATGCCGAAAGAAGTCATGGAGATGATGTTCGGCAACACCGTCAACAAAGACGGGTTGGATGCCAAGACCCGCCTGTTGCTGACACTGGCCGGGCTGACCTGTCAGGGCGCGCAGGCGGATGCGGCGGTGCGTCAGACCGTGCGCCACGCTGTGGAAGCCGGTGCCAAGAAACAAGAGATCGTGGAAACGATCGGTCAGATGTCGGTCTTTGCCGGCATCCCGGCCATGACCCGCGCGCTGGAATTGGCGCAAGAGGTCATGGGCGATAACGAGGATGAGGATCAATGACCGTCTTTGCCTTCTATCTGTTCGCCATCAGCGCCATCACCGGCGGGCTGTTCACGGTGATCAGCCGCCAGCCGGTGCATTCCGTGCTGTGGTTGATCCTGTCCTTCCTGTCCGCGGCAGGATTGTTTGTGCTGCTGGGGGCTGAGTTCGTGGCGATGCTGCTGATCATCGTCTATGTCGGCGCGGTCGCGGTTCTGTTCCTGTTCGTCGTGATGATGCTGGACGTGGATTTTGCTGAGCTCAAGGCCGAGATGGCACGCTATATGCCGCTGGCCTTGCTGATCGGTCTGGTCATCCTGATGCAGTTTGTCATGGCCTTTGGGGCTTGGGACAGCGCGCAAGGTGCTGCGGCCAATCTGGCTCAGCCGGTCCCGGCGGACCGCCACAACACCGAGGCGCTGGGCGTTATTCTTTACGATCAATACTTCCTTCTGTTCCAGCTTGCGGGCCTGATCCTGCTGGTGGCCATGATCGGAGCCATCGTGCTGACCCTGCGCCACCGTCAGGACATCAAGCGTCAGGACATCATCGGCCAGATGATGCGCGACCCGGCCAAGGCGATGGAACTGAAAGACGTGAAACCGGGGCAGGGGTTGTGAAAAAAGTAACGAAGCATATCCTAGCGATCTGTTTCGCTTGGGTTGCGTCAAGCGGTGCTTCCTACGCTTGTTCGTCAGCCTCTATGGCGGGAGTCCTGATGGATACGGGTACAGAGTATCATTGGGATGTCCTCGAAAAGATCCGCGACCAAGAAGGTGGTGAGGGCATATTTCCGGTTGCCCGTGGGCAGTACTGCAGTTTTGCCTTTGCTGGCGAATACGATAATTATTTTGGTACACCAGTTAACAAGATCAAATCAGGCTTGCTGGTGCAAACGGTCCACAGTCTGGATGCTTGTAATCCTGAAACCAACTTGGTGATCACCGATTGCCAGAATGTGCAGGCTGCCATCCTGCTTGGGAAAGGACCTTATCCGGAAGAAGGTCAAGCTCACATTGCGGGATATACGCCAAGCCTAATTGGACACCATCTAGCGCCCGAAGGCCCGCTAGAGCTTTCTGAAATTGACAACGTTAGTGATTTGCGCGCCCAAGCGTCGGAGATTGGACTTCGTTCATACGACGAAAGCGAATTCGAGGAATTCTACAAATACCGTTTGGGCAACGATTCGATAGACGCTTTTTGCGGCTGCAAACTTTACTACCCCGACTCGCCAGGAGCGAAGCTATGATCGGACTTGAACACTATCTTACGGTCGCGGCGACGCTGTTCGTCATCGGCATCTTCGGTCTCTTCCTGAACCGCAAGAACGTCATCATCCTGCTGATGAGCATCGAACTGATGCTGCTGGCGGTGAATATCAACCTTGTGGCGTTCTCCAGCTTCCTGGGCGATCTGGTCGGGCAGGTGTTTACGCTGTTCGTGCTGACCGTGGCGGCGGCCGAGGCCGCGATCGGGCTGGCCATTCTGGTCTGTTTCTTCCGCAACCGCGGCTCGATCGCGGTTGAAGACGTCAATATGATGAAGGGGTAAGGGCACATGGAAACCACCATCCTCTTTGCCCCGCTGGTGGGCGCGCTGCTCTGCGGGTTCGGCTGGAAATTCATTGGCGAGAAAGCCGCCATGTGGACCGCCACGGGTCTGTTGTTTCTGGCCTGTCTGTTGTCGTGGATCGTCTTCCTGACGTTCGACGGCCACACCCAGCAGATCGAGATCATGCGCTGGATCGAGAGCGGATCATTGTCGACAAGCTGGGCCATTCGTCTGGACCGGCTGACCGCGATTATGTTGATCGTGGTGACGACCGTCTCGGCGCTGGTGCACCTGTATTCCTTTGGCTACATGGATCACGATCCGCAATGGCGCGAAGGCGAAAGCTATAAGCCACGCTTCTTTGCCTATCTGTCCTTCTTTACCTTTGCCATGCTGATGCTAGTGACGGCGGACAATCTGGTTCAGATGTTCTTTGGCTGGGAAGGTGTGGGCGTCGCGTCCTATCTGCTGATCGGGTTCTATTACCGCAAGCCAAGCGCCAATGCGGCGGCGATGAAGGCGTTTATCGTCAACCGGGTTGGGGACTTTGGCTTTGCGCTTGGCATCTTTGCGCTATTCCTGCTGACCGACAGCATCAATTTCTCGGACATCTTCGCCTCTGCCCCGGCATTGGCCGAAGAGAAGCTGCACTTCCTGTGGGGTGAATGGACCGCGATCGAAGTGATCTGCGTTCTGCTGTTCATCGGTGCCATGGGCAAATCGGCACAGTTGTTCCTGCACACCTGGTTGCCGGATGCGATGGAAGGTCCGACGCCTGTATCAGCCCTGATCCACGCCGCGACCATGGTGACTGCGGGTGTATTCCTGATCTGCCGCATGTCTCCGCTGATGGAGTTCGCGCCGGGGGCGACCGGGTTCATCACCTTCCTTGGTGCGTCGACGGCGTTCTTTGCCGCGACCGTGGGTTTGGTGCAGACCGATATCAAACGCGTTATCGCCTATTCGACCTGCTCGCAGCTGGGTTACATGTTCGTTGCCGCGGGCGTTGGCATGTATTCGGCGGCAATGTTCCACCTGCTGACCCATGCGTTCTTCAAGGCGCTGTTGTTCCTTGGGGCCGGTTCCGTGATCCACGCGATGCATCACGAGCAAGAGATGACGGAATATGGCGGGCTGCGGAAGAAAATCCCCTATACGTTCTGGGCGATGATGATCGGTACGCTGGCTATTACCGGGGTTGGCATTCCGCTGACCACATTCGGTTTTGCCGGGTTCTTGTCCAAGGATGCCATCATCGAAAGCGCCTTTGCCGGAGGCACCGGCTATGCGTTCTGGATGCTGGTGATTGCGGCGGTATTTACGTCATTCTACAGCTGGCGTCTGATTTTCCTGACCTTCTATGGCGAGCCGCGCGGGGACAAACACACGCACGACCATGCGCATGAAAGCCCGTTGGTCATGCTGGTTCCGTTGGGCGTTCTGTCGCTGGGTGCGGTTTTCGCCGGGATGATCTGGTATGGCAACTTTTTTGGCCACACCGACAAGGTCGGCCAGTTCTATGGCATTCCGGTTGCAGAGGCTTCGGTGGATGGCCACGCGGCAGAGGGTGCGCATGGGGACGATACCCATGCCGAAGATGATCACGGCGACGATACGCATGCGGATGCTGGTCACGCGGAGGACAGCCATGGTGAGAAGGGCGCGCAGGGCGGCGATCACCATTATGCCTTTGTTGGAACGCCCGGAGAAGGCGCGCTCTACATCGCACCGGACAATCATGTGCTGGACGATGCGCATGCTGTTCCGAAATGGGTCAAGTTCTCACCCTTCGTTGCGATGCTGCTTGGTTTCATCGTGGCCTATTGGTTCTATATCGTGAATACGACGTTGCCCGCGCGCTTGGCAGCAAACCAGCGTCCGCTTTATCTGTTCCTGCTGAACAAATGGTACTTTGATGAGATCTATGACGCGATCTTCGTCAAACCTGCCTTGGCACTTGGGCGGTTCCTGTGGAAACGCGGCGACGGCAACACGATTGACGGTTTCCTGAACGGGGTAGCGATGGGCATCGTGCCATTCTTCACCCGCCTCGCAGGCAAGGCGCAGACTGGTTACATATTTACCTATGCCTTCTGGATGGTCCTGGGAATTGCTGCCCTGGTCACCTGGATGTCGATCGGCGGAGGCGCACACTAATGGACAATATCCTCTCGATCGTCACCTTCATCCCCGCAGCGGCGGCCGCCATACTGGCGCTGTTTCTGCAGGGCGACGATGCAGCCGCGCAACGCAATGCCAAATGGGTGGCCATGGTTGCGACGACGGTGACCTTCCTGGTCTCGATTGGCATCTATACTGGCTTTGATCCTGAAAACACTGGCTTCCAGATGGTGGAAGAGGGCCAGTGGCTGATGGGTCTGAAATACAAGATGGGTGTGGATGGCATCAGCGTCCTGTTCGTGTTGCTGACCACTTTCATTATGCCGCTGACAATTCTGGCCAGCTGGAATGTGACAGACCGCGTCAAGGAATACATGATTGCTTTCCTGCTGCTGGAAACGCTGATGCTTGGCGTGTTCATGGCGCTGGACCTGGTGCTGTTCTACCTGTTCTTCGAAGCGGGTCTGATCCCGATGTTCCTGATCATCGGCATCTGGGGTGGTAAAGAGCGCATCTATGCCAGCTTCAAGTTCTTCCTCTACACGTTCCTTGGCTCTGTGCTGATGCTGGTGGCTATGGTTGCGATGTATGCGGATGCAGGCACGACGGATATCGAAGCGCTGATGGCGCATCATTTTTCGTCCGACAGCTTTACCGTTCTGGGCATCCATATCGTAGGCGGTATGCAGACGCTGATGTTCCTGGCGTTCTTTGCCTCATTTGCGGTGAAGATGCCGATGTGGCCGGTCCACACCTGGCTGCCGGATGCACACGTGCAGGCGCCGACCGCAGGGTCGGTCGTGCTGGCGGCGATCCTGTTGAAGATGGGTGGCTATGGCTTCCTGCGGTTCAGCCTGCCGATGTTCCCGGTGGGGTCGGCGGTGATGACCGATCTGGTGCTGTGGATGTCGGCCATCGCTGTGGTCTATACCTCGCTGGTTGCACTGGTGCAGGAGGACATGAAAAAGCTGATCGCTTATTCCTCGGTCGCGCATATGGGCTTTGTCACCATGGGCATCTTTGCGGCAAACCAGCAGGGGGTCGACGGAGCCATCTTCCAGATGCTCAGCCACGGGTTCATCTCGGCGGCGCTCTTCCTGTGTGTCGGCGTGATCTATGACCGGATGCACACCCGCGATATCGAGGCCTATGGCGGTCTGGTAATCCGGATGCCGGCCTACGCGCTGGTCTTCATGCTGTTCACAATGGCCAATGTTGGCCTGCCGGGCACCAGTGGGTTCATCGGAGAGTTCCTGACCCTGATGGGCGCATTCCAGGTCAATACCTGGGTGACTGCTGTGGCCGCGACTGGTGTTATCTTCTCGGCGGGATATGCTTTGTGGCTGTATCGTCGGGTCGTATTTGGGGATCTTATCAAAGAAAGCCTCAAGGCGATGACTGATATGAGCTCGCGCGAGCGGTTGATATTTGCCCCCCTGATCGTCATGACGATCCTGCTGGGTGTGTATCCATCGCTGGTAACAGATGTGATTGGCAACTCGACTGCCGCGCTGATTTCGAACTATGATACGGCTCTGGCCGCGGCTGAGACCGCGACCCAGACAGCCGCCTCGCATTAAGGAGGCTTTGGAGACATGATCCAGGCTGATCTGACAATTATCCTGCCAGAGATCGTTCTGGCACTATATGCGATGGCGGCATTGCTTGCGGCTGTTTACACCACCAAGGACGGGCTTGCGCCGACATTGGTCTGGGTGACAGCAGGGCTGATGGCGCTGCTGGCGTTCTGGATCGCCACCAATGGCGACGGGACGAACATCGCGTTTAACGGCATGTTCGTTGATGACGGATTCGCGCGCTTTGCCAAAGTGGCGATCCTGCTATCTGCCGCAGCCGTTTTGATGATGAGCCAGGACTATATGACCCGCCGCGGGTTGTTGCGTTTCGAATACCCTTTGCTGGTGGCGCTTGCCGCTGTCGGCATGATGATGATGGTCAGCGCGGGTGACCTGATGTCTCTGTATATGGGGCTCGAGCTGCAGTCGCTGGCACTTTACGTTGTGGCTGCGCTGCGTCGTGACAGCGCCAAATCCACCGAGGCTGGCCTGAAATATTTCGTTCTGGGCGCGCTTAGCTCGGGCTTGCTGCTGTATGGGGCTTCGCTTGTCTACGGCTTTACGGGTACCACGCTGTTCTCGGGCATCATTCAGACCGTTCACCACGGCGATGTGACCCTCGGGTTGCTGTTCGGGTTGATCTTCCTGATCTCGGGGCTCGCGTTCAAGGTTTCGGCTGTTCCGTTCCACATGTGGACGCCGGATGTCTATGAAGGATCGCCCACACCAGTCACTGCCTTCTTCGCCACGGCGCCCAAAGTGGCCGCCATGGCCCTGTTTGCCCGCGTGTTGCACGACGCATTTGGAGGTGTCGTAAAGGACTGGCAGCAGGTGATCGTACTCTTGTCTGTTCTGTCTATGCTGTTGGGGGCCGTGGCTGCCATCGGACAACGCGACATTAAACGGCTGATGGCGTTTTCGTCGATTGCCCATATGGGGTATGCGCTGATCGGACTGGCGGCTGGGACCGAGCTGGGTATCAAGGCGATGCTGATGTATCTGGCGATTTACGTGACCATGAATGTCGGAACTTTCGCCTTTATCCTGATGATGGAACGGGACGGTAAACCTGTTACCGACATTGACGCCTTGCGCCAGTATTCCAAACGCGATCCGGGTAAGGCTCTGGCCGTGCTGATCCTGATGTTCAGCCTTGCCGGTGTTCCACCGATGCTTGGGTTCTTTGCGAAATTCGGCGTCTGGCAAGCGGGTATTGAGGCTGGCCTGACCGGTCTGGTTATCATGTCTGCCATCGCCTCGGTGATCGGTGCATTCTATTACCTGCGGATCGTATACTATATGTATTTCGGTGCCGAGAATGACGACCCGATCGACGCAAATTCGTCTCCGGTTCTGTGGGTTGCTCTGATGGGGTCAGCTGCATTGATGTTGGTTGGCGTATTCTATCAGTTTGGGATTGAGGGCGCAGCGGCAGCTGCAGCGGCGACGCTTGTTAACTGATTTCGACCATTGCCCGCGGCCTAATGTTCTTGTGACATGAGCGATTGGCCGGATGGATATGGCCTGCATGTATTGCAAGAGGTCGATAGCACTCTGAACGAAGCCGCCCGGATCGCGCCGATGGCTCAGGGTCCGGTCTGGATCCTGGCGCACCGCCAGACACAGGCGCGCGGTCGGCGCGGACGGGTCTGGACCAACCCCGAGGGAAATCTTGCCGCAACGCTGCTGATGCGGCCCGCAGGACGCCCGGAACAGGCCGCTCTGCGCAGTTTTGTCGCCGCCTTGGCCCTGTTTGATGCATGTGTGGCGGTCACCGGACGCATATCGGGTTTGTCGCTAAAATGGCCCAATGATGTGTTGCTGAACGGTGGCAAGCTTGCGGGGATACTGCTGGAAAGTACCGGGCAGGGGCGGGACGTCTCGCATTTGGCAATTGGCATCGGCGTCAATCTCGCGCAGGCACCGACTGCAGATAAAGTCGAACCAGGTGCGCTAAGGCCGGTTTCGCTGTTGTCCGAGACAGGGGCAGATGTCACCACCGAAGATTTTTTGACCGAGCTTGCATCGGCCTATGCGCGTTTTGAGGCCCAGTTTGTAACCTACGGGTTCGAACCCATCCGCGCTGCTTGGTTGTCCCGCGCAGCTAAGCTGGGTGAGGTCATTACCGCGCGTACTGTCACCACTGAGACCGTCGGGACCTTCGAAACGGTGGACGCACGGGGTAACCTTGTCCTAAACACCGCGAAAGGCCGCGTCAGCATACCTGCGGCAGACGTATTTTTCTGAAAGGGGCACCAATGCTTCTAGCCATCGACTGCGGCAACACCAATACCGTTTTCTCGATCTGGGACGGTGAGGAATTCGTCTGCACGCTGCGCACGTCTACGCACCATGCCCGAACGGCGGATGCCTATTTCACTTGGTACTCTACGCTGGTCAAACATTATGAGATCGAAGCTGATATCACCGATGTGATAATCGCCTCGACCGTGCCGCGTGTGGTTTTCAATCTGCGCGTCTTTGCGGACCGGTTTTTTGGCTGTCGCCCATTGGTCGTGGGCAAGCCAGAGTGTCTGCTGCCTGTCAGCCCGCGCATAGACGAGGGTACGGTCCCTGGCCCGGATCGCCTGGCCAATGCTGCCGGGGCATTTGAACGGCATGGCGGGGATGTGGTTGTTGTCGATTTTGGAACGGCCACCAACTTTGACGTGGTGTCTTCGGATGGAGCATATGTCGGCGGCATCATCGCCCCAGGTGTAAACCTGAGCCTTGAAGCGTTGCACCAGGGGGCCGCCGCGTTGCCGCATATCGACATCACACGTCCCGAAAAAGTGATCGGAACAAATACGGTTGGCTGCATTCAATCTGGCGTGTATTGGGGCTATTCCGGTCTGATCGAAGGGCTGATTGCCCGGATCAAGACGGAATACGGCATGCCGATGAAAGTCGTGGGAACCGGGGGGCTTGCGCCTCTGTTCGATCAGGCAGATGTTGGGTTTGACGCTATAGAAGACGATTTGACGATGCACGGACTGACCGTGATCCATCGCTATAACAAGGAAAATGGCTCAACATGAGCAGTGAACGACTGATCTATCTGCCCCTGGGCGGGGCGGGCGAAATTGGGATGAATGCCTATGTCTATGGCTATGGCAAGCCGGGAAAGGAGAAGCTGATCCTTGTCGATCTTGGTGTAACCTTCCCAGATATGGACACAACACCCGGTGTCGACCTGATCCATGCCGATATCAACTGGCTAAAAGAACGTGCCGACCGGCTTGAGGCGGTATTCGTCACCCATGCCCACGAAGATCATGTCGGCGCTGTCGCGCATTGCTATGACGACTTGGGCGCCCCGATCTATGCACGCGCCTTCACCGCAAATCTCGCACGTCGCAAGATGGAAGAGAAAGCCCATCCGACAGACGCGGTTCAGACCCTTTCGGCCTGGCCTGAGCAGGTGACGGTTGGTCCTTTCACGGTCGGGTTTTTGCCGGTCTCCCACTCGATCCCCGAAAGTGCAGCACTTGTTATCGACTCGCCTGCGGGGCGGATCGTGCATACAGGGGATTTCAAGCTCGATGCCAACCCTGTGGTCGGCGAACCGTTTGATCAGGACCTGTGGGCCGAGGTTGCCAAGGACGGCGTGAAAGCATTGGTCTGCGACAGCACGAACGTGTTTTCAACGCATGCTGGCCGCTCGGAATCCGAAGTCGGACCCGAGATCACCAAGCTGGTTGAAAACGCCAAATCCATGGTGGTTGCGACGACTTTTGCCTCGAATGTCGCGCGGGTGAAAACGCTGGCTGAGGCTGGCCAGCGCGCCGGGCGCTCGGTCGTTCTGTTGGGCCGCGCGATGCGGCGCATGATCGAGGCCGCGACGGAAACCGGTATTCTCACGGATTTTCCCAAGGTTATCAGCGCCGAAGAGGCCATAGATATCCCGCGCCAGAACCTGATGCTGATCGTAACCGGCAGCCAGGGCGAACGCCGTGCGGCCAGTGCTCAGCTTGCGCGTGGTAAATACCGCGGGATCGAGTTGAAGGAAGGCGATCTGTTCCTGTTCTCGTCGAAGACGATCCCGGGCAATGAGAAGGGCGTGATCTTCATCATGAACCAGCTCAGCGAAAAAGGCGTTGATGTGGTGGATGACAGCTCGGGTCTGTATCACGTCTCTGGCCATGCCAACCGGCCTGATCTGGAAAAAGTGCACGCCATAGTCAACCCACAGATGGTTATTCCCATGCATGGTGAACACCGACATCTGCGCGAACATGCTAAACTGGCCGAAGCGGGTAGTCGTACCGGGGTTGTGGCAGTCAATGGCACGATGCTGGATCTCAGCGGCAATGCCCCCAAGGTCGTCGACTACGTCGAGACAGGCCGAACTTATCTGGATGGAACCGTAAAGGTCGGAGCCTTGGATGGAGTTGTCCGCGACCGCATTCGCATGGCCTTGAACGGGCATGTAACCGTGACGGTTATTTTAGACGAAGAAGACGAACCGTTGGGTGAACCCTGGTGCGATACGATGGGCTTGGCCGAGATCGGAACATCGCGCGCAGCACTGGTCGAAGTTCTGGAAGAGGACCTGAACCAATTCCTCATGCGGGCGGATACCAAAACCCGGCGCGACGATGACAAGCTGGAAGAGGCATTGCGCCGGATCGTGCGTCAGACAGCAAAGACCGAGATCGGCAAAAAGCCCGAGGTGACCACGGTGATCAGCCGAATGAAGTAGGTTCGGCTAGAAGTCCTGTTCGGACATTGGATAGCCTTTGATCTGTAAGAACAGGCTTTGTTCTTCTTGATTGAGGAAGAACGGGACGCTTTGGGGTGGTTCGGGTCGTGTGACCCGGGCTGCAACTTCGGCCAGAACAACTTCGGTTATGAAGGGAAGATCAAGCTCGCGCGCCTTGTTCAACGGAACCCATTGCAGGTGAGACAACTCATCCGAAGCGCGGCCAAAGTCATCCAGATCGCCTTGCAGGGCGTCTGCATCTACCAAAAAGAATCGTGCATCAAACCGGCGCGTACGGCCGGGCGGGGTGACGGCGCGAAAAACAAACTGCAATGCCTGTGCAGAGGGCAGAAATCCTGCCTCTGCATAGCTTTGCCAGTCAATCGGCACCTCACCTGTCCAAGCGCCGGGAACTCCAAGCACCAGGCCGGTTTCCTCCCAGAGCTCGCGGATTGCGGCGGCCGCCAAAGCATTCTGCAGCCCGGGCGGAGACTGTTCAGCAAGCCGATCGCGGCAGAGCTGGGACATGTCAGCCGATAGCGGGACCAGAGCGTCCTCTGCGTCTACCGCGCCACCTGGAAACACGAATTTGTTCGGCATAAAAACGGCTTTTGCGCCCCTTTGACCCATCAAAATGGAAGGGTTCGTCATCCGGTCCCGCAACACGATAACTGTTGCAGCGTCCCGTATAGCCGTTTTGTCTGTACTCATCTCAGGGCCGACCCAATCATTCCAGTCATCGGTCCGTTTCGAACCCATGCATCCGTCGTGCCCACTGATAGGCGACAACGGCCCCTTTCATTCGCGGTAGCAGGAACAGTGTCAAGGCTGTACATCCGAATGCAAAAATCAGGAACATGTTCAGCGGGTCAGGGCGCCACTGGACATAAGAGATGTGCAAAGCGGGCGCCAGCAGGTGACCGACCAACAGGATTGTCAGATAGGCTGGACCGTCATCCGCACGGTGATGAAACAGTTCCTGACCACAGCTGCTGCAGCTGTCATTCACCTTCAGGTAGCTGTGCAACAGCTTGCCTTCACCGCATTTTGGGCAGCGGCAGCGGAAGCCTTTGATTAGCGCAGGCCGGGTTGGACGGTCGTTCTCGGATATTGTGTCGATCGTTTGATCTGTCATTTTGAAACTCGCGCATTCAGATTGCCCTGATATTGCGCTTGTTTTGCTCCACAGAAAAGGGGGGTGCGTCGCTTTGTGCCGCGATGAGATGTCCGGAAATTATGTGGTCGATGGCAGTGAGCAACAGAAAAAATTCAAATTGGGCGACGGAAACCGAAAACTGCACCGTTTTAACCTATGTGAGCAGCGACAAACCGGTCGCGAGAAACAAAGGAAAACGATATGAAAAGCGCGAAACTTATCCCGGCCATTCTGGTATCGGCCATTGCATTGACAAGCACAACCGCCTTGGCTGTCGGTCCGAAAGGCCGAGAGGACGTGACCTTTCAAGAGCTGGACCTGAACAATGATGGTCAGGTCACGCAGGAAGAAATGCAAACCTATAGGCAACAGCGTTTCACCAATGCCGACACCAATGGCGACGGCATGTTGAGCGTCGACGAGATGCAAGCGGCTAGCCAGAAGAAGGCGAATGAGCGTGTGAATCAAATGTTCGAAAAGCACGATGCCAATCAGGATGGCCTCTTATCCGATGATGAGTTGCCCAAGCCGCGCCGTGCTGGCAAGATGTTTGACCGCATCGACGCGGACAAAAATGGCACGATCACGGAACAGGAATTTGCCGATGCGAAAAACCGGATGGGCCGGCATCACAAAAAACGTGACAAGGCTGGCACCGACGACAGCTAATGAAGGATGCGGGACCTGAGTACCTCATCAACGAGGGCTCGCAGCCAAAGTCAGGCTGCGGGCGACCCCGGAGACGATGCATTGTTGCGGCGGTTCGCCGAGGGTGACGCTGATGCGGCACGCATTTTGACCGATCGGCTTGGGCCGCGCAGTTTTTCGGTGGCGCTCAGGCTGTTGAACGACCGGGCCGAAGCCGAAGATGTCACACAGGAAGCCATGATGCGCCTATGGAAGATGGCGCCGGATTGGGTTGCTGGACAGGCAAAGGTGTCGACTTGGCTTTACCGAGTCACTCTGAACCTGTGTGTCGATATTCGGCGGAAGAAATCGGCGGACAGTCTTTCTGATGTTGCCGAACCTGAAAGCGATGCGATCAGTGCAACCGAACACCTTCAGGATGCCGCCAGGTTGGACGCACTGCAGTTCGCGTTGGCGCAACTTCCGGATCGGCAACGTCAGGCTGTTGTCTTGCGCCATATCGAAGAGTTGCCCAATCCCGAAATCGCGGGAATCATGGATATTTCCGTCGAAGCTGTAGAGAGTCTGACAGCTCGGGGAAAGCGGGCACTGGCACAGCAGTTAGCCGCAAGAAGAGACGAGTTGGGATATGCCGATGGATGAAAATAGCGACCTGAATCACCTGTTTTTACGTGCTCGTCAAGAAAATGAGCCGTTACCCGATGCACTCGCCTTTCGTATTCTGGCCGATGCGGAAACCGTTCGTTTGCAAAGGCTTCAGAAATCACCCCAAGGGTTCTGGGCACAGGCATTGGATAGTTTCTTTGGCTGGCAGGGGATGGGAGGTCTGGCGGCCGCGGGCATTGCTGGCATCTGGATTGGATTGACTGCCCCAGCCTTTTTGCCCGATCCGGCGACGTTGCTTTATTCGCAATCCTCTGGCTTTGAGGTTGCGGATATGGATCTGAATACAATCTTCCTGGAGGAAGGCGAATGAGCGAACAGTCAAAACCTAAACGCCGGTGGATGCCTGTCCTGCTGATCGTGTCCCTTGCTATCAATCTGCTAGTCATCGGTGCGGTTGTTGGCACGGCGCTGCGCGTCAGAAACAATGACCACGTCAAAACCCCTCCGGGATTTGGATCGGCGCTTTATCGCGCGCTTCCCAAGCATGAACGCCAGGCGATGCGGGCCGAGCTTTCGGGCCTGCACCGCCAAGGTGTCGATCATCGGACGGCGGATTTTCAAGCCCTTGGCGACGCACTTCGCGCCGAACCCTTCGCGGCTGACGCTGTAGAGACTTTGTTGGGCCAGCAGGCGCAGGTGATGTCAGAGATGCAGTCTGCTTTGCAGGAACAGTGGCTGATCCGTGTGTCAGCCATGAGCCCGAAAGAACGCGTCGAATACGCTGATCGTCTGGAAGATGTGGTGCACCGAAAATCGAAAGCGGGCAGAAAGCGCGACTGACCCGATCAGGCTGCGTGATTCTGGACCATGACCTGATTGCGTCCCGCCTTTTTCGCAGCATACAGGGCCGTATCCGCAGATTTTATCATGTTGTCCAATGGTGCGGGTGGGATGCCCTGGCGAAACGTGTTGTCATCAGCTGTAATGAGGCCGATGCTGATTGTCACTGCGATTGGTTCGGCGGCCTCGGATAGGTCGAATGGACACTGGCAGATGTCGTTGCAGACGGTTCGTGCGATCCCCAATGCCCGCCGCCCTGTAGTTTCAGGCAGACCGATCAAGAATTCTTCGCCCCCGATCCGGGCCACAAAGCCGTCAGAATCAATGGAATTGCGCATGCGCTTGGCTGTTTCGATCAAGACCTGATCGCCTCCGGCATGGCCAAACTTGTCGTTGATTGATTTGAAATGGTCCAGATCGGCCACCATCACGGTAAAACCGCGCCCGGTCTGCGCAGACTGCCGGGCGATTTGCTTCAATGCTCGCATTGCATAGCGGCGGTTATGCAGGCCGGTCAGTGGATCCACCCAGGATTCCGCGATGCCACGCCGCAAAGAATCCCGCATCTGGTCAATTCGGCTTTTGCGGGCAAGCTGGTTATCAAGCCGCAACAGAGTTTCACGGGGGCAGAACCCCGCCATACAGATGGCATCCGCGCCGCGATCCAGCGCTTCGGCAGCCAGAGACGCGTCATCCTTTCTCAAGATGCCGATCAGCACTGTGTGCCGTGTTGCCCCGCGCGATTTCAAATCCGCCAGAACACTCAGGCCTGAAGATTCGCCATCAATTTCGACAATAACCGCGTCCGGGATGGGGCCGGAAAGCAGGCGGTGAAGGTTCGATATCGTGTGAATTGACAGACTGTGATGCGTATGTTCGGACAGCGCCTTCTGCCAAAGCGCCCCGGTTTTAGCGGATTGCGTCAGCAGGGCGGCGCGCGCAGCTTTGGGTGGCGTGGCAAAGGTGCTTGTCGCTTCGGCAAATCCCAAACATGGCGATCCGCTATTGTCTTGCAATTCCTGCGTATCGGCGCGTGC
Source organism: Ruegeria sp. CDSA221 (assembly GCF_059611825.1). NCBI lineage: Bacteria > Pseudomonadati > Pseudomonadota > Alphaproteobacteria > Rhodobacterales > Roseobacteraceae > Ruegeria > Ruegeria sp. CDSA221. Next base: position 43,594 of record NZ_JBXWPK010000005.1, on the reverse strand, counting down.
CCGTAACAAGCTGCGAACCCGAGCTAACAACAACGTGTCCTTGAACGGGTGCGCCAATACATCGTCCAACCCATCTGACAATGCCCTCAACCTTGCGGATTTGTCGTTTTGCGGCGCGATAGCGACAATGGGAATATCCGCCAGATCCGGGTCGGCCATTACCACTTTCTTGACATCAGCCGCCGTTCCATCCGGCAATGACTGCGCGGTTAAAATTAAATCGGGGCGCACACGTTTCAGCAGCCCATCAAGACCCCGCAGATTTTCCCCCTGTGCGACGTGATACCAGGCCGCGGTAAGCTGTACTTTCAGCATAATTCGATTGGTTGAGGTCCCGTCCAGGACAAGGATCGTTCCTTGCACCGACATATCAGTCACCGTTGATTGCATGCGTTGCTAAAGTGTTTATGACTCTGGTTAACAAACCCTTTCCAATATCAGATCAGGGGCTTCTTTATGCCAATTTCCGCTCAATCCGCCGAAACGCTGGCGCTGAATGCCCTTGCCTGGCTTGTTGGCAATGATGACCTGCTGCCTGTATTTCTGGGTTCGACGGGGGCTTCGGCGCAGGACATCAAAGACAGGGCGGCAGAGCCGGAGTTTCTGGGCTCAGTTCTGGATTTTCTAATGCTTGACGATTCGTGGGTAGTCGAGTTTTGTGACGTCAATTCTGTGCCGTATGATCAGCCGGGCCAGGCCCGCGCCTTGTTGTCTGGTGGCGCGGAAGTTCATTGGACCTGAAAGCCTACCGGGCAGGAGTTTCACAATGCCAATCCAAGCCATCCTGTTCGACAAAGACGGTACCTTGTTTGATTTCGCGGAAACCTGGGGCACGTTCGGGCGCAATTTTTTACTGCGAGTGACGAACGGAGATCATGCCCGGGCGGCCGAGCTTGGGCAGGTGATCGGCTTTGACCTCGAACAGGTTGCCTATTCTGAGGACAGTGTTGTCATTGCGGGCACCGTCGAAGAAATCGCCGAGGTTCTAGAGCCGCACCTCCCGGAAATGCCGCGCGAAGAGTTGGTGGATCTGTTGAATGCCGAGTCAGCCTCATCTCCGCAAGCCCAGGCCGTTCCGCTTATCCCGTTCCTTGATGGGCTGCGCGAGGCTGGGCTGAAACTGGGTGTTGCGACCAATGACGGAGAGATGCCCGCATCCGAACATCTTTCGTCTGCAGGGATCCGCGAACATTTCGATTTTGTAGCCGGTTATGACAGTGGGCACGGATTCAAGCCAGGTCCGGGTCAACTCTTCGCCTTTGCGCAGCATGTGGGGGTAAACCCAGAAAACATAGCAATGGTGGGCGACAGCCTGCATGATCTGCAGGCCGGACGGGCAGCAGGTATGAAGACGATCGGGGTTCTGACGGGTATGGCGCGTGCAGAAACGCTCGAAGCGATGGCGGATGTCGTCTTGCCAAACATCGGACATATACCTGCTTGGTTGTACGAAAAGGCGTGATCGGGCTGTGAATTCGGCGGTTCAGACGTCGAAACCGACATAGCCTGTCGCAGACAGAGCGGCCAACAGTACGCGTTCGGGGCTTGCTTCTAGAAAGCCAAGTTCCGAGGAGTGTCCAATGGCCGACAAGAAAGCACGCAGAGGTCGCAGCGGAGGACGGGCCGGTGCCGCCGAGAGACGGGGCGCAGCGGTTATTGATCAGATGCCGTGGAGCCCTCCGATCAACACCGACAAACCAACCGAACCGTTGGACGAGATTGGCGTCGCGGCGATCCACGAGGGCGCAATGCGGATTCTCGAAGAGATCGGGATCGAGTTCTACAACGAAGAGGCAATCGGAATCCTGCGTGAGGCCGGATGTACGATCAACGGCGACAACGTTCGAATGGGCCGGGACTTTGTCATGGAAATGGTGCGTAAAGCCCCATCCACCTTTACCATCACACCGCGTAATCCCGACCGCGCAATCGAGATCGGGGGCAAAAACCTGCTGTTCGGAAATGTGTCGTCCCCGCCGAACTACTGGGATATGGAGATTGGCACCAAGGTACCGGGAAATCGCGAGATGTGCCGGAACCTGTTGAAGTTGACGCAGTATTTCAACTGTATCCATTTTGCCGGTGGATACCCGGTCGAGCCAGTGGATATACATGCCAGCGTCCGGCATCTGGATGTTCTCTACGACAAGCTGACTCTGACCGATAAGGCGATGCATGCCTATTCGCTGGGCAAGGAACGCGTCGAAGACGTCATGGAAATGGTGCGGATCGCAGGGGGTCTGAGCCATGAAGAATTCGAAGCCAAGCCGAGGATGTATACCAACATCAACTCGACCTCGCCGTTGAAGCACGATCAGCCCATGATCGACGGTTGCCTGAGGTTGGCGCGGCGCGGGCAGGCGATTGTTGTGACGCCGTTCACCTTGGCCGGGGCGATGGCCCCCGTCACAATGGCCGGTGCAGTAGCGCAATCTCTGGCTGAGGCGCTGTGCGCGATTGCATTGTTCCAATATGTGCGACCAGGGATTCCTTGTGTCATCGGTACGTTCACCTCGAATGTGGATATGAAATCTGGTGCTCCGGCTTTTGGAACGCCGGAATACATGCGGGCGACACAGATGACCGGCCAGATGGCCCGATTTTATGACCTGCCCCTGCGGTCTTCGGGTGTCTGCGCGGCAAACGTTCCGGATGGCCAATCTGTATGGGAAACCTCGAACTCATTATGGGCGGCGGTGCAATCGGGCACCAACATGGTCTATCACGCTGCAGGTTGGCTTGAGGGTGGCCTGATCGCAAGCCCTGAAAAGTTCATTATGGATTGCGAGATATTGCAGCAAATTCAGCGGTATATGCAGCCGGAATTGACGGCAACCGGCCCTGACGAGATTGCTCTGGATGCGATCCGGTCAGTCGGCAATGACGGGCATTTCTTTGGCATTCAGCACACTCAGGATCGCTATACCACAGCGTTTTATCAGCCGTTTCTGAGTGACTGGAAGAACTATGAGGGTTGGGAAGTCGCAGGAGGCGTCTGGACCGCTGAGCGCGCGCATCACATGTTCAAGGAAATCATCACCAGCTTTGAAGCTCCGGCAATGGATGGGGGCATCCGGGAAGAGCTTGCCGACTTTGTCGCACGACGCAAAACCGAAGGCGGAGCGCCGACAGATTTCTAGCGTAATCTCAGTCACTTCCACTTCGATACTTGCGTGAATTCTATGTGGTGACGCCCGCGTGTTGGGTGTTTGTTAACAAATTTCAGAGCACACTGCGTGAGAAACCAATTTGAGGTCTCTCATGCATGGTCTGATCAACCGGGCGATTCAATCCTTTGTTGCGGTGACCTACGGGCAGCCGTGCTGGATGCGCGTGATGGATTCAGCCGAACTGGGCTTTGCCGAGTTCGAGGCCATGCTTGTTTACGACGATGATATTACCGAGCAGGTATTGGATGAGGTATGCACGGTCCTGAAACGTTCACGCAGTGACGTTCTTGAAGACTTGGGAACGTACCTTGTGTCTCATCCCAACATGGAAGACCTGCGCCGTCTGTTGCGATTTGGCGGTGTCAGCTATCTGGAATTTCTCCATTCGCTTGATGATCTGTCTGACCGGGTCAGATTGGCCGTATCGGATCTAAATCTTCCGGCACTTGAATTGCACGAGCTTTCACCGACGGAATACAGATTGTCCTGCCATCCAGGTCTGCCTGGGTTTTCAAGCGTCATGGTTGGCGTATTGCGCGCGATGGCTGATGATTACGGGGCTCTGGCCATGTTGTCGCATGAGGGCCAGCAGGGTGAGATCGAGTTTATCTCAATCGTTCTGGTAGAAAGCGCTTTTTCAGAAGGTCGGCATTTTGATTTAGGGGCGCGAAAAGCATGATGAACGCGAATAATCTGGCAGAGCTTTTACAAACCCTGTGCCCGATGTTTTTGCTGGTGAACGAGGATGGGAAAGTGACCCGCGTCGGATCAACCTTGCAAAAGCTGCGCCCTGAAAAGCCGATGGAAGGTCAAAGCTTTCTGGATATCTTTGAGCTGCTTCGCCCCAGAGCGGTGACTACGGTTTCAGGCTTGATGTCCCAAGCGGGCACCAAATTGCACCTCAGGTTTCACGACGCCCCGCGCACCGCATTGAAGGGCCTTATCGCTCCGCTGCCCGAAGGTAAGGGGGCGGTCATCAATCTGTCTTTCGGAATATCGATTTTGGATGCGGTCCGGGACTATGCCCTGACCAGTGCGGATTTCTCGGGCACTGATCTGGCGATCGAATTATTGTATCTGGTCGAGGCGAAATCGGCAGCGATGGAGGCGTCCAGATCTCTGAACCTGCGCCTTCAAGGGGCGATGCTTGCCGCCGAGGAAAAGGCATTTACAGATACACTGACAGGGCTGAAAAATCGCCGGGCGATGGATGTTCTATTGGATCACATGATCTCGTCCAAATCTCCATTCGCGCTGATGCATCTGGATCTTGATTTTTTCAAATCGGTCAATGACCAATTCGGGCATGCCGCAGGCGACTATGTGTTGCAACAGGCGGCGCGGATCATGGGTGAGGAAACCCGCGGAGACGATACAGTGGCGCGTGTTGGCGGGGACGAATTTGTAATTATATACAAAGGATTGACGGACGAGGGTGTTCTCTCTGCAATCGCCAGCAGGCTGATCGAACGGCTGCGGGAACCGATGATGTTCGACAACGTGTCGTGCCAGGTTTCAGCCAGTATAGGCACGGCGCTTTCGACCCAGTTTCCATCGCTTAAACCGGCTGAGATTTTGCATGCGGCAGACCTTGCCCTGTATGCGGCCAAGCGAAATGGCCGGTCTCGCCACTGTCTATATTCGCAGCTTGTGGATCACTCACACAGATAGGTTTCCCCCTAAAGGAACCGGCAAAGTGTATGTGGTCAGACGACTCTATTTCGATGAAGAAAAAGCTTTGAGAACGGACGCTATGTGTTGCTGCACCAGTGGCAGTTCACCCACAACCGGTAAAACCTGTCCCTTGAACTTGGCCTTGCTTAATTCTTGCGGCACATCCTCAAGAACATGGCCACCCGTGCAGGCAAAAAATGGCAAACACAGGGTTTGGGCGCCGGTTCCTGCAGCGGCCACAGAAATCGAAGGGGCCTCTTCGACAAACCCAAGGCGCAGGGATCCAAGTGGTATCAGTTGCAACAAAGCGTCGCCGAATGCCGTTGCAACGGCGGAAGGGTTTCTGCTGCGGCCCGATCCATGCGCAGCGATCACAAGGTCCGTTTCTTGTGACCGCCAGTCTTTGTCCTGCAGTGTTCCCTCAAGAGTTTGCGCGACCAACTGGGGCAATTTCGGGTCCGCGCCTAAGGGATCCAGAATAGGGTTTCGGCGGTCACCAATACGTTTCGGCAGCACATCTGTGACAAACCACCCTTTGGCCATGAATAGGGGATAGATGACGGCGTTGCCGGGAATCTTGTCCAGTGCGCTGTCAAGTGCCCCAGGGGCTGCCAGCGTAGCAGAATGAACCGAAACACCGGCACACAGGGCATTTACATCGGCCGCATAAGCCGCCAAGACCGCTTCGGCTGGTTCTGGGTCAGAAGGTTGGCCATGGGTAACGATAAGGGCGTGTGTCATAAATCTGTCCTGTCCACTTTAGCGATAGGTGCGCCGCGTCGTGTAAAAGTCAATCCGCCTGCCGCACCGTCAGCCCAATAGGGTCAGCCAAAACCAGACGCTCAGGATAGATACTGCCGTCCCCAACAGAACAGAGGATGCAGCAACCCGTTTGGCGCGGCCATAGATGTTTGCAAAGATATAGGCGTTGAAACCAGGGGCCATGGCGGCTGTCATCACTCCGGACCGGAATAGATCCTGTGGCAGTCCAAGGGTGGATCCGAAAAGCCAGAAAAGGCTCGGGTGCAGCAGCAGAGAAACGCCGCAGACAAAGGCGATCGCCCTTAGGTCACCTTCGGGTCTGTATTTAACCAGAACGCCCCCAAGCGCGAATAGCGCGCCGGGAAGGGCCGCGCGGGTCACCAGGCCAAGGGCATCATCCACAACGGCTGGCACGCCGAGCCCGGACAGATTTACGATGAAACCCAGTGAGATCCCGACAATCAGAGCGTTGCGAAACATCGCGGTCAGGACCGAGCGAACCATTCGCGATCCTCCGTGGCCCCGGTTCCGGATCACCTCCATTACCGTGATGCCTAGGCCGTAACAAAACGGCGAGTGAAAGGCGATGACGGCATAATTGCCCGTAAGGCTTTCAGGGCCATAAGCCCGTTCAGTAATCGGCAATCCCAGCAGGACGGAATTGGAGAACAGGCAGCAAAAACCGATTGCGACGCAATCTTCCCATTCGCGGTTGAAGATCAGTCGCGCGCCGAACAGGCCGGCACAAAAGCAAAGCGCAGCAGCAGAGTAAAAGCTGATCAACAGCTTGGGATCAAAACTGACACTGAGGTCGAGATGTGAAATCGCAAGAAACAGAAGGCAGGGGATTGCAAAACCCTGAGTGAACTTCATCAGGCCATCAATGTGGTTTTCCTTGAAGTATCCAAGAAGAGTGGAGACGTAACCGGCTCCAATAACAAGAAAAACTGGAAGGATGACTTCAATGAGATTTTGCAGCATGTCAGCGTTCCGCAACAGTTATTCGCGCGGGAAAGGATATCTGTATGATCTCGGCCAGGGCTCTACAGAGCCTGATGTATCACCATGCCGTCATAAGCAGGGGTGATGTTGTCTGCGGTTTCTGCGTCGACCGTGGCATAGTCAAGATCGATATGCATGTTGGTCAGAACCGCGGTTTTTGGTTGCAACAGGTCGATCCAGCCAAGGGTCTTTTCCAGATGCGCATGGGTCGGGTGCGGGGACCGGCGCAGCGCGTCGATCACCAGACAGTCCAGTCCCTCTAATGTGGTCCAGGCATCGTCATATATCTCTGCCACGTCCGGCAGGTAGGCCAGATTGCCCATTTTGAAACCAAGCGCGTCGATTGAACCGTGGTTCACCTTAAAGGGGTGAAATGGGATAGGGCCTCCCGGGCCAGTGATCTCGAACGGGCCGTCGATTGTCTTGAGGTTGAGGATCGGCGGGTAGGGTGAGTTTTCAGGTTGGATGAAGGCATAGCCAAATCGGCCCAAAAGATCATTCTGGGTGTCGCCATCAGCCCAGACCGGCACCCGTTCGCGCATGTTGAAGACGATCATGCGCAAGTCGTCAATGCCATGGACGTGGTCGGCATGGGAATGGGTATAGACCACCCCGTCCAACCGCCCGGTGCCGGTGTCCAGCAGCTGGCTGCGCATGTCAGGGGTTGTGTCGATCAGAACCGAGGTGGTGCCTTCGGGCCCGTCACGTTCGACCAACATCGAGCAGCGGCGGCGGATGTTCCTGGGGTTTTCGGGGTCGCAGTCGCCCCAGTGACCGCCAAGACGTGGCACTCCACCTGACGAGCCGCAGCCCAAAATGGTGCAGCGCAGCGTGGTCATGCCGCCGCCTTGTGAGAGGCGACCTTGGTGAAGAGTCTTTCGAAATTGGCCTGGGTCTGCGCCGCGAAATCGGCATAGCCCATGCCAAAGACCTCCGCGCCTTTGCGGGCGGTGTGGGCGGTATAGGCCGGTTCATTCCGTTTGCCGCGAAACGGGGGCGGCGCCAGATAGGGCGCGTCGGTTTCAACCAGGATGCGGTCTACTGGCGCATTTGCGAAAATATCGCGCAATTCCTGGCTTTTGGGAAAAGCGGCGATGCCCGACATGGACAGGTAAAACCCATGATCCAGGGCGGACTGTGCCAGCTCGGCCGAAGACGAAAAACAATGCATCACACATGAATAGGGGGCATTGCCGTATTCTTCGGCCAGAATGCGGGCCATGTCTTCGTCCGCCGCGCGCGCATGAATGATCAAAGGCAGTCCGGTACGCTGAGCGGCCTCGATATGAACGCGCAGGGATTGCTGCTGAACCTGCGCACTGTCGGCGGTATAGTGATAATCCAGCCCGGTTTCACCGATACCAACAAACTTGGGGTGCTGTGACAGTGCCACCAGCTCGTCCACAGTTGCCATCGGTTCATCGGCTGCACTCATCGGGTGCGTGCCTGCCGCGTAGAATACCGGCGCGTGAGCCTCAGCTATGGCGCGCACAGTGGGTTCGTTCCTCAACCTGGTGCAGATCGTCACCATCCGGGTCACACCGGATTCGGCCGCATTTGCGACGATCAGGTCCAACTGTCCTTCAAAATCGGGGAAGTCCAGATGGCAATGGCTGTCGGTGATTTGGGGGGTGTCGCTCATCTGTTCTGACCGGCGGTTTCCTGTATCTTGAACACCGTATCTAGGACCAGAGCGGCAGGGTCAAGGTTCACCGCCTGCCCGTGGCGGGCGCGGGCGGTGATCTGGGCTGCGGTTTCCGCCCAAAGGCGTGCCTGCTCCGGCGATCTGGACAAACGGGACAGGATATCACCTTCGTTTGGCGCGGCCTCTGGCGATGGCGGAGCACCAGTCGCACCGGTCACAGCAAGACGTGACAAGGCAATGTCGATCAGCGTCAACAGCAACTCGAACCGTTCGGCTGCTCCGCGCTGTGCGGCAGCCTCGGCCAGAGCCAGAGCGCGTTGTCTGTCCAGCCGGGGCAGGGTGCTCAGGATCGCGATGAGCTCGGCATATATTTCGAGTCCGCTCAGATTTATCAGGCGGACGGCGTCCCCAACGGACCCGCTGGCCAGAGCGGCCAGATGGTCGGGGTTTCCAGTCAGCTCAACCCCGGTCTGGGTCAGTGCGGCGTTCATATCTTCCGCGTTCAGCGGCGAAAGGCGCAAGGTACGGCACCGGGATCGGATCGTGGGCAAAAGGCGGGACGGTTGATGCGATATCAACAGCAGCGTTGTCCGCGCAGGCGGTTCTTCGAGCATTTTCAGCAATGCGTTGGCGGCGCTGATGTTCATTTCATCCGCAGAATCTACGATGACGACACGGCGGCCCCCATCGGCCGAGGACAGGCCGAAGAACTTCCCAAGTTTGCGAATGTCGTCCACAACGATTTCATTTCGCAACCTGCCCTGATCGTTCACGGATCGTTTGATGGCGGCCAGGCCAGGCTCGGCACCAGCCAGAATTCGATGAACAACCGGGTGATCTGGTGGAATCTCAAGCGTTTTAGGGGGAGGTGGCGCGCCAAACAGTCCGTCCTCTTCGACCGGCGGGGTTGCCAGCAGAAACCGCGCGATCCGCCAGGCCAGCGTTGCCTTACCCACACCTCGGGGGCCGGTCAGCAGCCAGCCGTGGTGCAGACGATCAGAAGTATAGGCGTCAAGAAAGGCCTGCTCGGCCTCGGCCTGCCCAAACAGTTGCGGTGTTTCGCGCGGATGGAGGGCACCGGGTGCCTGATCCGGGATCGGGGTGTCGTCGCTCATCAATCGTCCGTCACAAGGCTTGCATGACGATATCTGTCACATCCCGGGCAACGCTGTCCATGTCCCTGTCGCCGTCGATCACGCGAAACCGGTCGGAGAACTCATCTGCCAATGCCAGAAAACCGGCCCGCATCTTCTGTTGCAGGTGAATGCCGAAATCCTCGAACCGTTCTTCGGTGCCCTGCCGACCCTTGGCCCGAGAGAGGCCGGTTTCAGGATCCATGTCGATCAACACGGTCAGATCCGGTTCACGTTTGATCATCAGCTTATGCAACTGATCGACCAATCCCCGCAGGTCGCCGCGAGATAGGCCCTGATACATGCGGGTGCTATCGGCGAAACGGTCGCAGATGACGATCTTGCCCGCAGTCAAAGCGGGTTCAATGGTGCGTTCCAGATGGTCGCGCCGCGCAGCAGTGAACAGCAGGATTTCCGTCTCGGCGGACCAGCGGTCGGGATCGCCCTCAAGAACCAGCCTGCGGATTTCTTCGGCCCCGGCTGAGCCGCCAGGTTCACGTGTCAGTACGACATCATGCCCGAGGCCGCGCAAATGCTCGGCCAGCATGCGCGCTTGAGAGGATTTGCCCGATCCGTCAATGCCTTCGAAGGTCAGAAATAACCCGCCCGCCGTCACATCGCGCCCAACGGGTTACCGATGACATCTTTTGCAACAATGCCGCCGACCGTCATGATCCGCACGAAGAAACCGCCCTTTTCGACGCTTTCCGCTGCGACCAGAGGTCGGCGGATCTCGGGCAGGCCATCGGGTTTGATGACAAGCTCAGCGATTTCCTGTCCTTTGGCGATGGGGGCCTCAAGCGGACCGTCATAGACGATTTCTGCCTCAACATTCTTATCCCCGAGAACAGGCAGCAGCAGTGTCAAATCCTCTTGCGGGACAAGATCAACCGTTTTCGAAGTGCCCATCCAGATATCGGCTTGTCCTATCGGTTTTTCTGCTTCGGCAAGCTGCCTCTCGACAAAATTGCGAAACGACCAGTTAACGACGGCCTCAGCCTCCTCTGCGCGGCGGGCGACGCTGTCGAGCCCCGACAAAACGAATATGACCCTGCGATCGCCCTGTTGGGCCGATCCTACAAGGCCATAGCCCGCTTCTTGCGTGTGGCCAGTCTTTAGCCCATCCGCACCAATCCCAAGTTTCAGTAAGGGATTCCGGTTACGCGAATTTGACGGCACCCGGTTGTCGAATTCGAACTCTTCCTCGGCGAACAGAGGGTAATATTCGGGAAAGTCGCTAATCAGATGGTCGGCCAGAATGGCGAGGTCATGCACAGACATCATGTGGCCTGCGGCTGGCCATCCGTTCGAATTCGCAAAGTTCGAATTATTCATACCCAGCTGTTGCGCGCGTTGGGTCATGAACCGGGCAAACCCAGCTTCGGTTCCGTCCGGGCTGAGGGCTTCGGCGATAACAACACATGCGTCATTTCCTGACAGGACTATGATCCCGCGCAGCAGGTCTTCGACCCGGACACGGTCCTGCGTGTTCAGGAACATACTTGAGCCCTTATAGCTGGTCGCATGTTCGGAAACCGGAAGTTCCTCATTCAGTTCCAGGCGACCGTCCCGCAGCGCTTCGAATGCTACAAACAGGGTCATGAGTTTGGACATGGACGCGGGCGGCAACGGCTGGTCTGCGTCTTTGGACAAAAGAACGGTTCCTGTCGTTTGGTCCATGACATAGGCAGCACGGGCTTGCGTATCGAAAGCTTGTGCGGGCAGGGCAAACATAGCCAAACCGAGGGTCAGTACAGATGATCGAAATGAGGACAGCACGAGGGGGACCTCCTTTTGCTTAATTCTTCACGGTATAGGCGTCAGAAAAGCCCAGATCTTTGACGTCGCTTTGCATTGCGTTTCGTTCCGCCCGCGTCAAAGCAGGACCAACGATCACCCTCCAAACAGTTTTGCCATTGGCTTCGAGTTTTTGAACTTTCGCAGGCAACCCGTTTCGCCGAATTTTCTCGGCAGCACCTTCGGCATTTTCTTCAACTGTGAAGGTGCCCACCTGAATAAACGGTTTTGAAAGCGATGAAACGGAGGTTGCCTCAGTGCTGGCTGCGGTTGCTGCCGGGGTAGGGGCGGCCTCTTCGATGGCCGCTGCAGCGCCCTCAATCGGGTCCAGAGGTGTTTCGGTGATTTCGTCGGCAGGCTTCTTTTGCCACCATTTCCGCTTCGGTGCAGCCTCGGTTGGCGGCGTGACAGTGGGATCGGTCAGATTTGCGGTTGGTGCTGGCTCAGGCGCCGCCTCGATAATCTCTGTTGCCGTCTCATCGGTCTTTTCTGCGGTTTCAGCCACGGCTGCAGCTGTCGCAGCACCAGCTGCAGCAACTGGAGCCTTCTTTTGCCACCATTTACGCTTGGCTGGTTTATCAACGTCTTCGGACACATCTGCTGTGGTCTGGCTATCGGTTTTTTTGTCCTGAGGTTCAACCGCCTCAGCCGTTGGGGTCTCTTCGGGTTCAGCGACCTCTTCGGGCTCAGGAGCTTTTTCTTCTACTTTCTCGGCAGGCTTGCGCCGCAGGGCAACAACTTCAACCCGAGTCGGTGCGCCTGCGAGGATACCCAGTTTCGCGGCGGCAGTCGAAGACAGTTGCAGCGCAGGGCCCGGCAAGTTGCGTTCGCGGCGGAAAAGTGCGCCGGTTACGGATTTGTTGTTCTTTGTATTCGTTATCCGAACACGTTCAGGCTGTGTAACGTCCGGGTGCGCGACCCAGATTCCGCCCAACGAGGGGCGCCCATCCCACAAACCGGCTTCGGTGACCTTGAAGACATCAGGAGCTTCAACATCATCACGCGCGTTCCCTGTCGTTTTGGGAAACAGCTCTAATTTGCCGTCGTCCTGCACGCTTTCGTCCGCCTGCTCGGTGGATGTTCCACCCGATGTCAGGGCCTCGTCGCACCCTGACAGAGCCGCAACTGTTATTACCAGAACCGCCAGTGCCCGCGGTTTTGCGCGTGTCGTGGTCGCTCGATCCATATTTGCAATCCCTTGCCTGTAAGGGGCCTCTTTCATCGTACCCCGCCGCCGATCGCTGGTTCTGAACTGCCAGCCTGTCACGGTCTTTCACGCAAAGCATAGCCTGCACGTTCGGCCATGGAAAGTCTGCTGCACAGGCTTCGGCAAGATTTCCCTATTTGGTCTTGCCACCGTTTAAAGATAGCCTTAGACCCGGCCCCACGCGGGGAGGTGGCAGAGTGGTCGAATGCGGCGGTCTTGAAAACCGTTGGGCGTGAGAGCGTCCCCAGGGTTCGAATCCCTGTCTCCCCGCCACTCATACCTGTCTCACTTCAGTTGTGTTTTCTGATCCGGAATTGCGCTGCAATTCCCGCGAGTTGGCGCATGCGCTTTCAATCAGAGACGGAGCAAACCGTACACTCAGAACGCAATTCAGGCCTCAGTCTCAGTGGCGCATTTTGGCGGGGTCGCTTTGGGAGGGATTTCCCTGATACCCGGCAACTTACAGGGAATTTTCGTGAGATGGGTCTGGAATCCAGAGTTTCTCCTCTCAGAAATGTATGTTTTTCAGAGGTCTATGCTGCAAATTCCCAAAAAGGTGGAGTAGGGAATTGTTCCCACAGATCAAGGAGGGCGAACCCTGTATCTGGGAGGCTGGTTCTTGAGGTGTCAAAAGTCGAACGACATTCCTGTTCGGCCCAATCAAGTGCGTGGGTAACGCTGACCAGACGCTTGAGTGTGAGTTCGGGCAGCTGGGTACCGTCGAGAATCGCGGCCTGAATCTTCGGTGAGAGAAAGGCAGTCAGGTCGCAACTCCCGATGAAGCGAGAGAAATCCTGGACTTGAAAGGAGGGGACCGCGTAGCGTTTTGAGGAAAAAAGTGACTGACATCAACTCCCATCGCGCAACATATTTTTGGATTTCTGAAAATCCTAAGGAGATCGAACCATGCGAGTGAGTGTTTTGACATTCAGCGCGCTTCTTACAGGATTTACTACCGTTCAAACTCATGCTCAGAACGCGGCTCAGGACATCACCAATCTTCCGCTCAGTAACCAGTCTGGAGACTGCGCGGACTATGCTGGAGTATATTCTGCTTCAGTGGAAGACGTCACGCGACAACAATAATTTAGGCCCATTGATTTCCGTTTGGCTGCGTGATTCATCGCGTTCAAAATGAGCGGTGCACATGTCTGACCGGGCGCACCAAGGGCGGCATGAACACAAAGTTGCATGCGGTTTGTGACAGATGAGCCCTTTTGCGCTATTGGTTAAAGCACAATGGCGAATGAAACCCCTGGGATCTGTCTGTCACTGCCGGTTAGTTCAGCAACTACATTAGCGCGAGGGCATTGGTCAGCAGCCCGCCAAATGTCGAATGGTTGCTGGGTGAGCGCGGATATGATGCCGATTGGTTTAGAGACGCGTTGAAAGATAAAGGGATACGCGCGTGCATCCCAGGCCGCAAACAGCGCAAGACAACTGTCCGATACGACAAGTGCCGCTACAAACGTCGCAATCGGATTGAGATCATGTTTGGCAGATTGAAGGACTGGCGACGCGGTTCGACAGGTGTCTCAAAGTCTTCCTCTCAGAAATCGCTCTCGCCGCTTTGGTCATCTATTCGCTATGTGTCCTGAGCCTAATGCTTCCTATCTCGACCTCCCTTTTGCGTTTAGACGAAGCAACCGCGGCGAGAACGATGGCCAATGATTTTAGGTTGGTTCTTGCAGATGTTGAGGGCTCTCGGTCGTCTTCAATTGAACAAAGAAGCTCCCCCATGGCGCCACGAAACCCGTCGTTGAACCATTGTCCTTCGAGTGCAGGCCGCGCAATGCCATGCGCTGTCTCAAGTGTCACAGATTGCGTCGACAGATCCGGTCCAACTGATGTCAGGCTACCGGTCTTACCTGCAACGTATGTTGTATCGCGAGGCCCATAGGGAACGCCCCCGTCAAAAACCAGGCTTGCTTGGCCTTGGTCCAAACGAACCAGAGCCTGCGACATCAGAGGCACTTTGTTGGCCTGGCCGCGTGCAGATGTAGCAGTTGCAAAGACGCTTTCTGCTCTATCTCCGACAAGAGACGCAAGAAAGTCGAACCAGTGAATTCCAAAGTCGTAAAGTATCAGCTGGTCGATTTCGTCAAACGGGGTACCTGCAGTCCAGCTGTGATCCCAGTGAATTGAGATATGGGCCGACAGAACATCACCGATCAATCCGGCTGAAACCGCCTCACGCATCCAGGACAGGTGCGGGGCCCAGCGACCGTTCTGGTTTACCGCTAGTTTAACGCCTTGATCATCTGCCAGCTTCACAAGGTCATTACCCAGATCGAGGTCGGTGACAAAAGGCTTCTGGCTGAGCACGTGTTTGCCTGCTTGCAGGGCAGCTCTGATGATTGGCACGCGATGTTCAGGGTGCAGCGTGACATCGACAACGTCGATCTCGCTATCGGCAAGAAGCGCCTCCCAGTCATTTTCGATGCGGGCAGACGGGCAGTAAACAGCAGCTTTCTCTTCAGCCTTCGCGCGCGTACGGTTCCAGATTGCGGCGACGTCCCAGCCTGCTGTTCGGTAGGCATCAAGATGGCTTGCAGAAATCCCACCAGTACCAATAACCCCGATCCGGGGTCTATAGCGTCGAGGCATTGGTGGAAGATATTGCAGATCCGGCGCATCGATTTCGTGCCGATGCGCAGATTTTAGTGCGTACTGGTCTGTATTGGCACTGTCTGAGGTCATGCGAGTAACCGAAGTGTTCGTTTTTCATATGCCGAGCGGAGCGCCGTATCGACGATCCGTTGCGCTGTCAGGCAAAGTGCTGGATCCAGTGGCCCTTTGACCGGGATTTCTCTGGATATGCAGTCAAGGACGTACTCAATCGCATTTCGTTCACCTAACGGTAGCGGAGTCACTGGTATCTCGTGCCGGTCAGGTCGTGTGCGGGTTTGAACCGTTATGTGATCGGCATAATCGGGTGATGAAATGGTGCCGTCTGTGCCCACAAAGACGAATCCGCAAGTTGGTTGAGGTTGCGTTGTCCACGGGTCGGTGAAGGTGCCCCAGCGCGTTTCCATTTTTGAGAGCCCGGTTTCATAACGGCAAACGGCAATGGCATGTTGATCGACCTCAATCCCCGGTGTCTCATCGACTGTGCATGTCACCTCGATCGGCTCCTTTCCCCCTAAATACCAGGTTCCAAGCGTCGCGCCGTAGCCAAGGTAATCCAACAGTGACCCACCGCCCGATGCCCGCTTATACCACCATGAATTCGGTTTCTGACGCTCAACCTCGTCCAGGGTGACTTCGACCTTGTCGGCCAGATGGTATAGAGGCCCGCGATTTCCATCGTAGAAATGCACTTCGCGCAGGTCGCCGATCATCCCCTCATCAATCAACCGTTTGGCCGTGACGTGGCTTTCGACCCATCGTAATGGCCAGTTGATGATCAACTGCTTGTCGGTCCTATCCATTGCAGCCATCATGCGGCGCGCATCATCAGAAGATGCGGCAAAGGGCTTTTCGACAAAAACATGCAGGTCGTAAGAGGCCAGACGTTCGGTATATTCCGCATGCTGAGCCGTTGCCACACAAAGAATTGCCATGTCGTAGGGTCCCGCAGCCATGCATGTGTCGAAGTTGATAAAGATCCGATCTTCGGGAACGCTGAATGCCGTTGCCGCTGCCTTCATCTTGTCCCAATCAGGATCGAATATACCGGCGATTTCAGCGTCTGGATGATCGTGCACCATCCGAAGCAAGTCACCCATATGCATGTGATCGAAACTGATGCCAACGATCCGGAATTTGGCCATTGGAAACTCCCTTTAGCGCGTGCCGGTGATCCTGACGTAGAGTGCGGTAACTGCAAGAATGATCAGCCCAAACAGGGCCGTGCGCGCACCTTCCGGCATTTGCATCAATGTTAGCATAGTATCCAGCACACGCAGAATAAGTGCGCCCACAATCGCACCTGCGAAACTGCCACGACCTCCGAAGATTGATGTGCCGCCAATCACCGCCGCAGCGACAGAGGGTAACAATAAGGGGTTGGCAAGGCTCAGCGAAGTTTGACGGATCATGCCGAGATAGAGCAAGCCAGCCAGCGCAGCGATCAAACTTGAAAGCACGTAGAGCCCCAGATAGACCTGCCATGCTCGGACCCCGGACAGCTTAGCGGCCTGCTCATTGGAGCCTAGGGCGAACAGCAGCCGACCAAATCCTGTATAGCGCATAAGCCACAGGATAAAGAGCGCAAACGGGATGAATACAAAAAGGCCATTCGGCATTCCAGCGGTGCGGCCGGTTCCGAGCCAGGCAAGGAAGGCGGGGATTTCGGTGCCAGCATTGATAACGAGGCGTTGATAGACCTGCAGACATCCGGTGGCGATTAACCCCGATCCCAGTGTCATGATCAATGGATGGACCCGGACCAATCCCACACCGATGCCATTTACAACGCCCACAACTAGGCCAGCTGACAGCGCGATCAATACTGCAGGTGTCACGCCCCAAATCGCACTAAGTGTTGCGCAAACGAAGGCTGACACGGTGGCAACTACCCCGACCGAGAGATCAATTCCTGCGGTTAGCATTGTCAGCACCTGACAAGCCGCAAGCATCGCCAATGGAATTGCGAACTTGATCAGGTTGCCAACCCAAAAGGTTGAAATCAGCCCATCCCGACCTGCTCGGACCGGGGTAACGATACCTGGCCGCAATACTTCCAGCACAGCGATCATCAGGACAAGGAAGACCAATAGCGGGATGATCGGGTTGTCGCGCAGATAACGGCTAAAGCGGACCATCGGTGGATCTATGGTGTCCATGCTCATCGGCGGGATCCCTTTAGTGAAGCCGCCGTGCCCAACATAACGACGAGAACCATAATTGTGCCTTCGATAATTGTGGTCACGTTTGGATCGACGGCCATCAATGTCAGGATCGTCCGAATGATCCGCAAAATGAACACCGCGATGATCGGTCCAAGCAGACCGCCTTTGCCACCGCCCAGCACGACACCGCCCAGAACGACGGCCGCGACCGAGGCCATAAGATATGGCCCCGGAACCGGCTCTCCAATCCCGGTCAGCGCAGCGAGGCTTAGACCGCCCATGGCACAAAACAGCCCGCATAGCGCATAGGCTGCTATCTTTGTTCTTCCCACTGAAACACCAGAGCGGAAAGCGGCAAGCTCGTCTGATCCGGTGGCGTAAATCGAGAGCCCGAGTTTGGAGCGCCGGATCGGCAACCAGACAACAGCGATGCCCAAGGCAATGACAAGCAGTGCCTTGGGCAGCCCGTTGAACAGAAAGTGACCGCGTATTGCCTGTTCCAGCCAATCTGCAGTCGCGCCGCCCGGTGTCTCAAGGATCAACAGCGCGACGCCTTCCCACACAAACAGCATGGCGAGTGTCACAACGATATCGGGCACGCGCGTTACAACGATCAAAAGACCATTGATCAACCCCATCAAAAACCCGACCCCCAACACGATAAACAAGGCCGGTACACCGGCCATGCGCTCCATCAGAACGGCTGCAGTCACAGCACAGACCGCCATCATAGACGCAACAGACAGGTCGATGCCGCCGACGATTACGACGATGGCCATACCGGCGGTTGCGAAAGCAAAGGGCAGGGCGGCGCGGGCAATACTCTCCAGTCCTGACGCACCGAAAGTTGGCTGTATCAATTTTGTGATAGTCAAAAGGACCATGAGAAGAACCGCTAACCCCATGACCCATGCGTGTTTTCGGATGGCCACGCTCACGCCGCGCCCTCCGTCTCGGTCAGGCCATAAGCCGCACGCATCAGCGATTGCTCATCCGCGTCGGCCGCATCTATCACGTCAACCACGCGCCCGTTGAAGATTACGACAGCACGGTCACAGGCGAGTGGAATTTCTTCCAGCTCAGATGTGTAGAACAGAACCGCCGCGCCTTGATCTGCCAACTCACGGACAAGCGGGTAAATCTGGCGCTTTGTACGCACATCGATGCCACGGGTCGGATCGAATAAAAGCAGAGTTTCAACACCTGTCGCCAGCCAGCGACCAATGGTGACTTTCTGTTGGTTGCCACCTGAAAGCCTTTGCACTTCGCCTTGCGCGCGTGTGTCGATCTGAAGTTTCTCAACCGCATAAGCGACCCGATCGCGCTCATGCCGCAATTTTATTGGTCCCCAGTTCTTGAGCCGGGCTGAAAATGGCAGAGCGATATTTTCTTTAACTGACCTTTGCGCCAGCAGAGCGTCTGACCGATCGCCCGGAACGAAAGTTATCCCGACAGCAATGGCGTCGGCGGGGTGGCCGAAGTTTACGGGCTTTCCATCAACTTCCATCGATCCTGAAGACGGGCGATCAAAGCCCGCCAGAACCTCAAACAGTTCATCCTGCCCCTGACCCTCAAGCGCGACCACCCCAAGGACCTCGCCGGGGAATAAGTCGAACGAAACATCCGAGAAACTGGGCTCAAAAGCCAGTGACTTAATGCCTAGGCGCGGTGTCTTAGCCTGTGGTTCATTTGCTCGTAGGATCTGACGTGTTCCAATGTCAATCTTCTGACCCAGCATCAATTCGACCACGCGTTCTTCTACGCCGGGTTCAATGTCGAGATCTCCGACAGACATGCCATCCCGCAACACAGTGGCCCGATCGCACAGTTCCGAAATCTCGGTGAAACGGTGAGAAACATAGATCACACCCATCCCGTCATTTGCTTTGCGCCTTACGGTCTTCAATACGCGTTCAACCAGATCCGTCGGCAGCGCCGCGGTCATTTCGTCCAGCAAGAGGACATCTGGTTCAACTGCCAGCGCGCGTGCCAGATCGAGGATGCGCAGCGTAGCAAGTGGCAGGTCGCCAATCATCGCCGATAGTTTCAGGCCTTCGATGCCAAGTTCTGTAACCCAGTTTTGAAACTGATCGACAGGTGTGTCTGTCAGCCGAAGATTGTCGGATACGTCGAGATCAGGAATGAGCGAGGGTTCTTGATAAACCGGCACCAAACCGGAACGGCGCGCCTCGGCGGGGCTTCCGACAAACGCTTGTTTGCCTCTGATCAATACCTGACCAGCGTCGGGTTTAAGGGCACCGGTAATGATCTTGACGAAAGTGGACTTGCCAGCGCCATTTGCGCCCATCAAGGCGACGATCTCGCCTTCGGCAACCGTGAGGTGCGCATTGGTCAACGCCCGTACGGCGCCAAAACTTTTGGCCACGTCAGACGCGTCGAGAAGTGGTGTGCTGCTCATGGAAGTCCTTGAATGCCGAGTGGGTTGGATTTGCCTTCCGCCCAGCTAAAGGCGGAAGGCCAGTCAATTCGGATCAGCCCTCGCCGGGTCCCTTACAGTCGATGATTTGTTCCATCGTGTAATCGGTCCAGCCGGGAACGGTCACTGATACGGGCCACTCTGGGTCAAGGTTAGGATTCTGAGCCGCTGTGATCGTTTCACGGCCTGCGTCCGTCGCATTCTCCCAAAGCACAGGATCTACAAGAACGGTTTTGTTCTCAGGTGCCTTGCCGTTCAGAATGTCGACAGCCAAAGCAATGCCTGCGCCGCCGACTGAGCCAGGATTTGTCACTGCCGCGCCGTTCAATCCCTCAACCTCGGTCAGATATTGAACAAATCCTGCGTTGTCTGCGCCAACGATCGGAACCAGGGGAGCGCCGGATTCAGTGAAAGCGTCGACGATTACATTGTCGATGCCGCTGGTCCAGACACCGTCAAACGGGATGCCGGTGGCCAGGTAATCAAAGATCTGTTGCTTGCCCTGATCTTGCTGCCAGCCGGTGAAAACCTCGTGCACCACATTGACATCGGGGTGTTCTGCCAACGCGCGTTTAAAGCCGTTGTCGCGGTCAGTATCCGCCGAAACCCCAGCAATGCCACGCATATAGACAACGTCACCTTTGCCACCAAGCTGTTCAAACAACCACTTGGCGCCAAGATAGGCGTATTCTTCTTGATTGTTCGAAAGAATGTAGGCGCCTTCAGCCGAAACGCCGGCATCCACGGCAACAACTACGATGTCCTGAGATATCGCCTTTTCCAGTGCCGAGTTTAAAGCATCGGGGTTGGATGGGTTCAGCACGATGGCGTCTACACCCGCTTCAATGAGGTTGTTGATGTCTTCCAGTTGCCCGGCTGAATCGGTGTTGCGATGCGCAACGATTAGGTTCGTCACATCGGCTTCGACCAGAGCTTGCGCACGCATGGCGCAGATCATCTGTTCGCGCCAACCATTACCTTGAACGGTGTTGGACACTCCGATTGTGTATTGCTTGTGCCCGTCAGCCAACGCCACAGTTGAAAGAGACGCTGAAACTGCAAGAGCAGCAACACCATAAAGTAGGTTCTTCATTTTAGTTTCCTCCCAGTTTTAGTCATTTCAAATTTGATAATTTCTTCACTTGATGAATGGTGACAGGACATCCCGGGCCAGCAGAAAACCCCGCTTGACCTTTTCGTCAGTCCCTTCGAACAATCTGTCTTCATGTTCGATAATGATCGGACCGTCGTATCCGGCGCGGTACAGGCCGGAAAAGAAACCGGACCAGTCCACATCGCCCAGCCCGCATAGCCGTGGGATTTGCCATCCCATGCCGGTAGACATCACACCGTTCTCATAAAGCCCGTCCTCATCAACCATCACGTCTTTGGCATGGACATGAGCCATGTGAGGACCGAACTCCTTGATGAACCGTGTCTGATCGATGAACTGCCAGATCAGATGTGAAGGATCGAAGTTCATGCCAACCGCATCGCCCCATTCTTCAAAAATCCGCCGCCAGATTCTTGGCGAGTAAGCAATGTTGTGACCCCCGGGCCATTCGTCATAGCTGAAGATCATCGGGCAGTTCTCAAAGCACAGACGCACACCAGAGTTTTGTGCATGCCTCACGATCGGATCGAAAATTTCGGTGGCACGCTCCCAGTTCGCGTCTAGATGCAGAGTGCGATCTCCGCCGACGAATGTGTTGACAACTTTGATGCCCATAACACCGGCGGCGGTGATTACTTTGTTAAGATGTCCAATAACTTCAACCCGATGCTCTTCATCGGCGTGGAGCGGGTTGGGATAGTACCCCAGACCCGAAATCTCGATCCCCTGATCGCCGAGTTGCCCGACAATTTCATTGCCCTGATCCGCGGAAAGGCCATCTACGTTGATGTGGCTGGTTCCCGCATAGCGCCGTTGTTCGCCACCTGACGATGGCCAGCAGGCGACCTCCATCGCCGAAAACCCATTGGAACCGGCCCAGGCCGCCACCTCAGTCAATTGAGAGTTTTCGAATGGTGCAGTCAGTAAGCCCAGTTTCATGTCATCGCCCTCAAATCTCGCTCAAATCGACCCAGCGGCTCTCACTCGCCGACTTGACGACGGCTTCGCAGAACTGCATCTCGTAGTGGCCGTCCTCAAATGTGGCCCATGTGCTGCCTTGTTGCCGCCCGCCCGCGATGACGTCGGCATAGACCGCCCGGAAAAAGTTGAAGAATGAATCTGCGAACCCTTCGACATGCCCGGGCGGCAAGGTGGCGGCTGCGATCCCCGGACCGTTCATCAAGGTGAAGTCACGCATCAGGGTCTGGTTGGGCGCGTCACGATGCCCAATGAACAGATGATCAGGAGTTTCACTGTCCCAAGCCGCACTGGCATTTGCTCCGGCGATGTCCCATTGCAATGAGTTCTTTCGCCCCATATTCACTTGGGATGTGCTCATCACGCCGCGTGCTCCGTTTTCGTAACGGATTAGGATCATAGCAGCATCATCGGTATCGATATGCACATTTTCGGTTTCGCCGGTTCCGCTGGCAAACGTCTCAACCGAGCCGAGAGGTTTCTGGCGTTCCGGGATAAAAGTAGCCAGTTCCGCCATGACCGATGCCGCTTTCAAGCCAGTGACAAAGCTCGTCAGGTCAACCCAGTGCGTTCCAATGTCACCGACCGAACGCAACACACCACCCATTTCGCTTTCCAACCGCCAATTCCAGTCGTTGGGCTTGGCAAGCCAGTCCTGATGGTAGTGCCCGGTAACAAAACGGATATCACCCAGATCCCCGGCCATTACCATGCCGTGGGCTTGTTGGTTCAGCGGATAAAAGCGAATGTTGTAACAAACCGCTGCAACCTTGCCAGAAGCCTTGGCTAGGTCGACCATCTCGGCGCTTTCTACGGACGTCATGGCAAGTGGTTTCTCGCAGATGACGTGTTTGCCCGCAGCTAGGATCGAATTCACTTGCGGATAGTGTGCGTGGTTAGGGGTCGTTACGTGCACTATATCGATGTTTTCATCCGCCAACAGATCCTCCAGAGAGTCATAAGCCCGGGCTACGCTCATTGCCCGCGCTCGTTCCCTTCCGCGCTCTGGCGATGACCCAAGAACACCTCTTACGTCCACGCCCAGACGCCGAAGCGCCTGAACGTGCACTGTTCCTATGAAGCCGGTCCCGATCACCGCAGCGCGGATTTTTGCGAAGTCACTCATCGTGCGCTCCTGTCAAACAACCGAATACCCTCCGTCCACGATCACGCAGGCACCGGTCACAAAGGCTGCCGCATCGGATGCGAGAAACAAGGCTGTTCCAGCGATATCTTCTGGGTGACCCCAGCGTGCCAAGGGTGTGCGTGCTTCTACAGCGGTTGAGAAACTGGCGTCTTTTCGGGCTTTCGCCGATTGCTCGGTCACGATGAACCCGGGCGCGATCGCGTTCACCCGAATACCGTCTTTGGCCCACGCAATCGCCAGTGATTTTGTTAGTTGTTCCACGCCGGCTTTTGACGCGCCATAGGCTGGGTTTAGAGGTGACCCAAAACGCGCATACATAGAGGCAACATTTATGACGCGCCCTTTCGCAACCGAAAGGGCAGGGTGCAGCGCTTCGGCGCAGCGAAAAGACCCGGTCAGATTTACGTCCAGCACGTGGGAAAAGAACTCAGGTGCCATTTCTTCACCGCGTCGAGTCACCGCCGCACAGTTTACCAAGACGTCAATATGGTCCCGTTCACCTGCAAATTTGTAGACTTCGTCGGTGTTGGTTACATCCAGTTGAATGTAGTCAAACCGGGCAGCGTCCTCTTCGGCGCATTGCGGTTCCACACCGGTAATCTCCACTGTGGCACCCGAGTCCTGGAATTCTCTTGCAATAGCGGCACCAATTCCGGCTCGGCTGGCACCGATCACCAGGACCTGTGCCCCGGCAAAGTCGAATGTGACCTTCGAAACCATCAAAGAACCCGGCTTTTGTTGCGTTTGACTTCGGATGCCATCAGTTTCCCTCGTTTGGCGAAATCGTTACTGCAATCGATTACATTTTGGGAAAAACCTACTTTCCAAATTGTGTAATCGATTACATAATCGGCATCACATGAGATTCGAGTCAAGCCAGAAATCGACTGCCAAGCAATGAGCAAGATACCCAAACCCACCACAATACAGGACGTCGCACGTGTTTCGCAGGTGTCGACAGCCACTGTCAGTCGTGTTCTGTCCAATCCCGATCTGGTGTCAAAATCAACACGTGTTGCTGTTTTGGAAGCTATTCGCGAGACGGGATATCGCGTTAATCAGGCAGCCCGAAACCTGCGGATGAAAAGGGCGGGGGCCGTACTGATCCTTGTTCCCAACCTCGGCAAACCTTTCTATTCGGGCATACTTGCCGGTATCAGCGAGGGGTTTGCGGGCTCGGACTATGCAGTTCTGATTGCCGATACCGAAAGTAATCCGCTACAGGAAGAAACTCTTGCCGGGTACTTTCGAGACGGCCGGATAGATGGCGCAATCTCTTTGGATGGCGGCATTCCTTCGACCGCACTTCAGCAATGCGTCACATACGGCGCCGGCGACCGCATAGTATTTTTGTGTGAATGGGTGGAAGGCGAGGCCTTTCCGGTGATTTCCAGCGACAACGCCGAAGGTGCGCGATTGGCGATTAGGCACCTGCATGATTTGGGCCACAAAAAAATCGCGCATGTTACCGGTCCCGACGGGAATGTTCTGACGACCGCTCGGCGTAAGGGTGTGGTCGAAGAACGGACACGCTTGGGGCTTCCAGCGCGGCCCGAGTGGATTATCAGGGGAGACTTCTCGCTGGAATCCGGACATGAGGCCGCCAGACGAATACTTGCGATGGATGAGCGCCCAACAGCGGTGTTCTGCGCTGCGGATATGGTTGCCTTTGGGTTGATTTCTGGGCTGGTCGCGGGTGGGTTGAAGGTGCCCGGTGACATTTCGGTTGTTGGTTTCGACGATATCGAAATGTCAGGATCTTATGTTCCGGCTCTGACAACAATCCGACAGGACCGACACCAACTGGGACGCCGTGCGGCAGAGGTTTTGCTGGGCCAGTTGGCGAACACTGGCAAAGCGCTTCCAATGAAATCAGCGCTTCCCGTAGAGCTTGTAACGCGGGCGAGCTCTGCGCCGCCCAATTAGCGAAGTCAAAATTCAGGCGCCTTTGCTATAGTCAACGAAGAAGCGGGTGGCGCTGTGAGCGATGGAGAAAGGGGAAATGAGTAAGTCGACCATACCCATTGGCTCTGAACTCACTGTTCGGGATTATTCCCTGACTGGTGCGAATACGCGTCAAGCGATAGAAAACGGTCTGTCGGCCGCAGAGTGGTACCACAGCGATGTTCCTCGTAAGAAGCTGAAATCGCTTATGAAGCGCAGGGATGCGCCGGCCATTCGTGACACAGTGATCTGGATCGCTTTGCACTTTGTATTTGCGGCTAGCGGGCTGTACTTCTGGGGTAGCTGGCTTTGCGTGCCTTTCTGGTTTGCATACGGTGTCGTGTATGGTTCGGCCTGCGACAGCCGTTGGCACGAATGCGGACACGGAACGGCGTTTCGAACCCGCTGGATGAACGACGTCGTGTACCACATCGCGTCCTTCCAGATTATGCGAAACCCGGTCAATTGGCGCTGGAGCCACGCTCGGCATCACACCGATACACTCATTGTTGGCCGCGATCCGGAAATAGCGTGGATGCACCCGATCAGCCTCGTCCTGAAAGCGCTTGCGTTTGTGGGGATTGTTGAAACGTGGACCTCGCTCAAAGTTCTGACGCGAAATGCGATGGGAAACTTGTTGCAAGAAGAGCGGGATTACATTCCGGAAAGCCAATGGCCCAAGGCGGTCTTTTGGGCGCGGATTCACATTGCAATCTACGTTGCCGTCTTGTTGATTTCATTTGTTTTGCTTGTCTCCGGGGCCGCATGGAAATCCCTGATCCCCATACTCTTGATCGGAGGTCCTCGGGTCTATGGGTGTTGGCATTTTGTAATGACGGGGTTGCTTCAGCATGGAGGGCTTGCGGAGAACGTTCTTGATCACCGTTTAAATTCACGTACACTTTATATGAACCCGATAAGCCGTTGGGTTTACTGGAACATGAATTACCATATTGAGCATCACATGTTCCCGATGGTTCCGTATTACTCTCTTCCAGCGCTTCATGATCTGATCAAGGATGATCTGCCGCCGCCGAATACTTCGATTTGGGACGGCTACAAAGAAATGATGGGTTCCGTCATGAAGCAGCGTGTTGACCCGAGTTACGCCATACGAAAGTCTCTCCCGCCGACGGCCCGCCCATATCGGGAACATTTTCACTTGGGAGTTCCGGAGAGAAACACGGGGTTAGAAATCGGTGATCGAGGAGGAACGTAATGCCTTGGGTTGACGCATGCGCCGTAGACGATGTTGAGGAAGAAGATCTCATTCGTTGGGACCGCGACGGTAGAACCTACGTGATTGTTCGCAGTTTGGACAATGAGTTCTATTGCACCGACGGCCTCTGTACACACGAACAAGTGCACTTATCGGACGGTCTGGTGATGGACAATGAGATAGAGTGCCCCAAGCATAATGGGCTATTCGACTATCGCACTGGCAAAGCTTTGAGGGCACCCGTATGCGAAGATCTTCGCACCTACGAAACCAGAGTAGGAAATGGTCGCGTCATGGTATTGGTGGAATGACTTTTTGGGCTAGGAGTGGTTTGTGATCGAGCTGTCCGCAACAGGCATCCGGCTTTCATTCGATTTGCAGTTGGGGTTGATCGAGAGTTTCAGTGTGTACGACGGTGACGCTGAGATTTCACCACTACATCGCGCACCTTGGGTCGGCACAGACGAAGTTATGCCCGAAGGTATAGCACCTCATTTGGAAAAACTCGGCGGTGATTTCTTCTGCGCCCCATTCGGGTCAACTGAGGGGACATCGCCGCTGCATGGGTGGCCAGCTAACTCTCGTTGGAAACTAGAAGAAAAGACCGACAGCTATTTGCGCGCTGAGCTCGACAGAACGGTCTATGGAGCTAGGCTGCAAAAAGAGATTACACTGCATCCTGAGCATCCATTCGTCTACCAGCGTCACACTTTCATTGGTGGCGACGGCGCGATGCCGGTTGCAAATCACGCAAATGTATCCTTGCCCAATGGTGGGATCATTCATACCTCTCGAAAGCAGTGTTGGAGAACGCCTAAGGTTGAACAGGAAGTTGATCCGGCCTTAGGCTATTCAGCGCTTAGATATCCGGCTGAAAGCCAAACGTTGGCGTCTTTTCCCGGGAAAGACCGCGAAGTGAATCTGTCAAACTACCCATGGTCTCCACAGAGTGAAGACTTTGTTGTTGGATTAGACTCGCCTGATGAGAAATTGGGTTGGACCGCGGTAACTCGCCCCGTGGAGGGCGACATGTTCCTGTCGCTTAAATCGGCTCAGGCTTTGCCGATGACGATGTTGTGGCATTCGAACGGTGGTCGATATTATGCTCCTTGGTCGAGCCGCCACTTCGCCTGCCTTGGGGTTGAGGAGGGGGCCGCTTCGCCCATCCTAGGAAATGTCGAAAACAGTTTCCCGAACGATCACGGCGTCATTCATCTAAACCCCGATCGCCAAGTTGAGGTTACACATGTAATCGGGGCGCTTCGTTGGTGTAGTGGAGCCAAGGTGATTGCAGTTGAAACTCTGGGAAACCAACTTTTGATCCGAGGTACAGAAAATCAGGAGATTCTTGTGCCATTCGATCCGCAAGCCCTGAACATTTGAACGGGTGGTGCAGGGGAAATTGGCTTGAGACAGGCAGGGCAGTTTCGTAGCTTCGCTTGATGACAAAAACGCTCACTTTTTCGCTGCTTCAAAACCAACCCTGAGGTCATTCGTCTAGCAGTGATGGTGTACGTTCGATTCTGGTTGAATAGGTTTGGCCCTATCTGTGCTGCAGAAATTAGCCGAAAACACATAAATCGGATGCGATGTTCCGCGAACTGTTAGCGGCATCTCAATAAGGTTATTATTGAAGATCAACGGCAAGCAATATTACCTGTGACGGGCAGCCGACCATGAAGGCGAGGTCTTGGAAAGCTATGTCACGAACCGCCGGGATCGTGTTGCGGCCCTCGAAGAAAGCGATGAAACGATACGGCCAGCCAGGTTTCGTCGTCACTGACAAATTGCACTCTTACGACGCGGCGATGAAAGCTATAGGGAATGCCTCAAGGCAAGAAACTGGCCGTTGGAAGAACATTCTTGCTGAGTATTCACATCTTCCGTCGGCGAAAAGAACGTGCGATGCTCTGTCTCCGGCAAATGCGGTGTTTGCAAAAGTTTGCCGCAGACGACACTTCCGTCCATAGTCACTTCAATCATGAACGGCAGCTTTACTCACGCGACAAGTTCAAACTCAGTTGAACCGCCGCTCTTTCGGCGTGGAGCCAATTTAGTTTCGCCTAATTTTCAGCTTTCTGAGGTAGACTGAGACTGGTTCGAATTTGTCTGACAGCACCGCCACCCAGCCTGTTTCACCAAGCAAACTGCGATTTCTTTCTTCTGCAAACGCGGATTGGCTTCGCTGCAAGAATGTGCGTCGCGCTGCAGATCCTTCGAGAATATTTCCCACGAATAAGGGTCAGTTGCCCTGATTGCGGGCTTCCAACCGTTCAAGGTTCACAACGGTCGACAACATCAACCTGTCATGGCTCCAGTCGTCTACAGGCTGCAATGACGCAGCGCCTAGCGCCAATGTCACAGCAAAAGCCGCGCTTAAGGCAAAGAACAGAGGGGGCATTGTGGGTTGGATTGCAGGGGCATCTGCCAGGGCAATCACACGTTGACGCAAGACGCGTTTGGCCTTGCCCCCTTTAACCAAAGCCACGTTCAATACACGCGGGCTGCCGCGCATTACTGAATTGGAGCAATAGTTCAGCAGGCACGACGTGTATTCGACCGCGTTGATTCCACGGCGCGAAACGACGGATTGATCACAGGCCAGCTCGCGCAGCCGATCGAATTGAAACTTGAGAATCAGATATGCCGGGTTCCAGAACAGGAACGGCCGCAAAAGCTCGAACCCCAGTTCCCATTCAACATCGGCAGCCCTGACATGTTGCAGCTCGTGTGCAAGGGCAAACCGCATATCGCTGGGGGTGTTGAGCAGATGGCTGGGCAATACCACATGCCTGCGCCACAAACCGCGAACGGCGAAGGGGACTGTGACCCGGTCGGACAGGCGGATATCGACCTTTTCCGAGCTTCGCCACAGATAGCTGGAGCGCACAATGCCTCGGATTGCTAACCCGTCACGGATAATGCGCAGGATGCAGACCGCAGAATAGAGCGCCATTACCACCAAGATTGCCGATATAATCGGGTTTTCTCCTGCAAGGGTCTGTTCGATCCACCTTTGCCGGGTATTGAGCAGGGCCTCGAACTGGGTGGCGGGCATGGCGATATCGCCACGCAGATAGGCTGCAACCGCAAGATCCCCAATGGCGACCCCGCCTTCAACGGAATACAGCGCCATGACCAAACCAGCCCCGATTGCCAAAAGGGGGCTGAGCAGGACGCAAAGACACAGAATTTTCAATGCGCGCAGCTGTGCAACAAACCCGTGTCGCATCTGCGTCATTGAAACCACGTATCTTGCCGCGATCCATACAATAGCCGCTAGGGCAAGAACCAGATTCAGTTCGAGAAATGCGTCGAGAACCGGTTTAACCGCTGTCATTTTGCAGTCTCCTCTCTACCAGTGCCCGAATATCCTCAAGATCTGCCTCGCTCAGACCGGCGTCATCTACCAACCGTGCAACCAGCGTGGCTGGTGTGTCATCGAACAGGGTTCGTGACAGGTTCTGCAGTGAACGCGCCTGATACCTATCCTTTTCCAGAAGCGGCGTATAACTTAGGGTCTTGCCGTTTTTGCGACTTTCTACAAAGCCTTTTTCGTCAAGAATGCGAAGGATTGTGGCCCCTGACGTATAGGCCAGGTTCCGATCTGGTGGCAGCCGGTCTAGTACATCACGCACCGAGCCCTGACCCAGAGCCCAGAGTTCGTTCATGAACTCCAGTTCGACCTCGGTCAGCAGGTTTGTCGTCTTTTTCTTTCGCATTGATCCCAGTGCCGTCATTTTACCTGTGCCTGACAGACAAGCATCCTTTGATGGTTTCGCAAAGCTTAAACTTTCCAGAACACGAAAACGCCCCAGCCGATGGACAGGAACAGCGGTGTCCAGACCGGTTGCCCGACTAGCCCTAACCAGGCCAGAAAAATATAGGCTGCCCCAAGCAATGTGATGAACAGCCGGTCGCCCAATGTGGTGGTCAAGCCCAGAACGCCGCGCCGTTCAATCCCGTCGCGGAATTTGAATCCTTCCAGCAGACCGATCAGCGCGATGGCTGAAAAGATGCCGACAAATACGGCCAGGGTCGCCGGTGTCCACGCCATCCAGAAATCCGGCCACAAGGGCGCAGTCCAGGAAAACTCTTTTTCTTCGGGCTGACCCACACTTCCCCACCCGGCCTGTGCTTGCGCCAAGGCCGAACCGGGGATCAGAAAGGGGATCAAAAGCAGTTTACGCATATCGAACCTCATA
The DNA here is from genome assembly GCF_059611825.1 of Ruegeria sp. CDSA221. Classification (NCBI taxonomy): domain Bacteria; kingdom Pseudomonadati; phylum Pseudomonadota; class Alphaproteobacteria; order Rhodobacterales; family Roseobacteraceae; genus Ruegeria; species Ruegeria sp. CDSA221. Next base: position 13,367 of record NZ_JBXWPK010000005.1, on the reverse strand, counting down.
CACGCCCCATCGCGAAACCACGCGCGATGTAGTTGCGGACAAACCAGATGACGATGGCGCCGGGGATGATGGTCAGCGTCCCGGCGGCGGCCAGCAGGCCCAATTCGTACCCGGCGCTGGACGCGGTTCGGGTCATTACGGCAGCGATGGGTTTGGCCTCGACCGCTGTCAGAGTCTTGGCCAACAGCATTTCGACCCATGAGAACATGAAGCAGAAGAATGCCGCGACGCCTACACCCGCTTTGATATTTGGCAGGAATATCGTGACGAAAAAGCGCGGGAAGGAATACCCGTCGACATAAGCGGTTTCGTCCAACTCTTTGGGGACGCCACGCATGAACCCTTCCAAAATCCACACCGCTAGCGGCACGTTGAACAGCGTATGCGCCAGCGCCACCGCCAGATAGGTGTCAAACAACTGGATTGACGAATAGAGCTGAAAGAACGGCAAGGCGAACACCGCAGCCGGTGCCATCCGGTTGGTCAGCAGCCAGAAGAACAACTGCTTGTCCCCTAGGAACCGATAGCGTGAGAACGCATAGGCCGCTGGCAGGGCTACACAGACGGAAAGTACCGTGTTCAGCGTCACATAGGTGATCGAGTTGATGTAGCCCCAATACCACGTCGGGTCTGTGAAGATCGTGATGTAATTTTCCAGCGTAAAGGTCTGCGGGAACAGAGAAAAGCCCGACAGGATCTCGTTCGTGGTCTTGAAGGACATCGCCACTAGCCAATAGATCGGCAACATCAGGAACGCGATATAGAGGATCGGGATGAGGGAGCGCTTTTTCATTCGGCGTCATCCTTTGTCATCAGAGTGTAGAAGACCCATGAGACCAGCAGTGTGATGGCGAAATAGATCAAGCTCATCGCAGCCGCAGGGCCAAGGTCGAACTGTCCCAGTGCGATCTTTACAAGATCGATCGACAGTAAGGTGGTCGAGTTTCCGGGACCCCCGCCAGTCAAAACGAAGGGTTCGGTGTAGATGTTGAAACTGTCCATGAACCGCAGCAGGATGGCGATTGTCAGAACCGTCTTCATCTTGGGTAACTGGATATACCGGAACACTGACCACGGGCTGGCACCGTCGATCTTGGCCGCCTGATAATAGGCGTCCGGGATCGAAACCAGACCCGCATAGCACAGTAGAACCACCAGCGAAGTCCAGTGCCAGACATCCATGATGATGACAGTGATCCAGGCCGACAATGGTTGCTGTGTCATGTCATAATTGATGCCCAGCACGTCATTCAGAAAATACCCCAGCAGGCCGATTTTGGGCAGGGTAAAGATGTTCCACATCGAGCCGACGACGTTCCAGGGGATGAGCATCGGCAGAGCCATCAGCACCAGACAGACCGGCACCCAAAAGCCTTTGCGCGGCATCGACAGGGCAACAATGATGCCCAGCGGCACCTCGATGATCAGGATCATGAAGGTAAACAGGAACTGTCGCCCCAAAGCGGCCTGAAAACGGTCGGAGCGCAGGATTTGTTCGAACCATCCCAGCCCTTCCCAGAAGAACTGGTTATTGCCGAAGGTCTCCTGCACCGAGTAGTTGACCACCGTCATCATTGGCACCAGCGCGTTGAACGCGACCAGTGCCAGAACCGGCAGGACAAAGAACCATGCTCTTTGGTTTATTGTTCTCATTGGGCCCGCTCCTGCGTTGCGATCCAGCCGTCGCGATAGACGCGGGACTGCTCGGGTTTGAATTGCAGAAAGACCATCGAGCCTTGTTCGGGCGCATTGTGTTCGGTGACGGCCTTGATCGGCGTGTTCCCAACCATGGCACTGACCACGTAATGGCGCCCGATATCGGCTACTTTGGTGACATGTGCCGGTATGCCGGATTGGCCGAAGCCTACATATTCCGGGCGTATTCCCAGATCGGTGCGACCACCTTCACCATGGGTCGGACCTTCCAAGGCCACCTCATGCCCTTCGAAAATAGCGCGATCGCCCTTGGTCTCGCAGGGTAAGACATTCATGCCGGGCGAGCCGATAAAGTGACCAACGAATGTATGCTGAGGCCGCTCGAACAGTTCAACCGGCGTACCGATCTGAACCACTTCTCCATCCTGCATGACCACGACTTCATCAGCAAAAGTCAACGCCTCGGTCTGGTCGTGGGTGACGTAGATCATTGTGGCTTTTACGCGCTGGTGCAGCTCTTTCAACTTGGACCGCAGTTTCCATTTCAGATGCGGGTCGATCACGGTCAGCGGCTCATCAAACATCACCGCATTCACGTCATCGCGCACTAGTCCGCGCCCCATCGAGATTTTTTGCTTGTTGTCCGGGCTCAGGCCAGAGGCTTTGGTGCCCAGCATATCCGCGACATCCAGCATTTCGGCAATCTCATCAACACGCCGCTTGATGGTTGCAGCGTCAACGCCCCGGTTTTTCAGAGGAAAGGCTAGGTTCTCGCCTACGGTCATCGTGTCGTAGATCACTGGAAACTGAAAAACCTGCGCGATGTTGCGCTGATCAGGGGGCAGGGCGGTCACGTCGCGGTCATCAAACAGGATCTGCCCCTCGGAGGGTGTCAGCAGGCCCGAGATGATGTTCAGCAGCGTAGACTTGCCGCAGCCCGATGGCCCCAGCAGCGCATAGGCCCCACCATCGCGCCAAGTGACGTCGATTTCCTTCAGCGCATAATCCTCGGGGCCTTGCGGCGATGGCAAATAGCTGTGTCGAAGGTTTGAAAGCTTGATCTGTGCCATGTCAGGCCACCCTTTTGCCGTCTTGGCCGAAATACCGGCAATGGGCCGGATTCATATAGAAACTATGGTCTTCGCCAACCTGATAGGGATGTACGCCCGCCGCCAATGAAACCCATGCGTCGTTCCCATGTTGGAAATGCGCACTGGAGTCAGATCCGGATAGCTCGGTCACGATCACACGCCCGGTCAATTCTACATCTGCGTCCGATGTGCGGAATGGCGTCACGCGATGCGGGCGTACCGCTACTGTGTATTCACCGTCTGCGATGCCGGTGACGGCCCATCCACCGCCCCCTGCAAGTTGCGCCTGCGCACCTGAGACGGTGATATGCGCGACGTTGATCGGCGGATCCGAGAACACACGTGCGGCAGCGATGTTTTCCGGATTGCGGTAGATATCAGCGGTTGGCCCAAATTGGGTGACCCGGCCGTCTGCCATCAGAGCGGTATGACCACCGAGCAGCAATGCTTCTTCCGGTTCTGATGTCGCATAGACCACAACGGCCCCGCGTCCGGCAAAAAGATCAGGAAGTTGCTCGCGTAGCTCTTCGCGCAGTTTGTAGTCCAGATTGGCAAGGGGTTCATCAAGGAACACGGCCCGGCTTTCCTTGGCAATCGCGCGGGCCAAAGCGGTGCGTTGTTGTTGCCCACCCGACAGCTCGTGCGGGCGGCGCTGCAGCATCGGACGCAGTTGCAGCAGATCAGCGGCCTCTTCGACGCGGCCTTCGATTTCGCTTTTCGCCATGCCTGCCACGCGCAGGGGCGAGGCAATGTTGTCGAAAACGCTCATATGGGGGTAATTGACGAAAAACTGGTGCACCAGACTGATCTTACGCTTCTGCGTATTCAGCCGAGTCACGTCCTGACCGTCCATCAGGACTTTGCCTGTGGCGATCGGATCCAGTCCAGCCATCATCTTGATCAGTGATGTTTTCCCGGAACCGGTGGCACCCAGTAACACATTGAAATGGCCTGTTTGCAGCGTCAGATTCGTGGGTTTGATATGGATGACGTTGCCGACCCGTTTGGTCGCGTCTTGAAGTTCGATCATCTGGTGTTCTCTGGGGGTATTTGGGGGTAGGCCGGGTCTGAGCCCGGCCTACGAGTTTACGCTTACTGGGACTGCCAGCGCTGAACCAGTTCGTCATAGTTGACGGTCTGGCCTTGCGGCTTTTCGTTCTCCAGCTTGGCTTTTGGCGAACCCGGCTTTTCCAGCCAGAAGGACGCATCCTGCGGCTCGTTCAAGCGCGGACCACAACCGCCGTAGACACCGGCGCTTTCATCCGCGGCCTGCATCCGGCCCATTGTGATGTCCATCTCTTCGGCCAGACGATCCATCGCTTCTTGCGGAGTGAAGGCACCCGAGTTCACGTCACCGATCTGCTGCCACCAGATCTGGGCCAGCTTTGGATAATCCGGCACGTTGATGCCGGTCGGCGACCATGCCACGCGGTCAGGTGAGCGATAGAACTCGACCAAACCACCCAGCTTGGGCGCGCGTTCGGTGAACGACTCGTGGTTGACCGAGCTGTCGCGAATGAAAGTCAGACCCACATGGGACTTCTTCACGTCAACCGTCTTGGATGTCACGAACTGGGCATACAGCCAAGCCGCCTGAGCACGATCCGCAGGGGTCGACTTCAGGAAAGTCCAGGATCCCACGTCCTGATACCCAACCTTCTGACCATCTTCCCAATAGGGGCCATGCGGGCTCGGCGCCATCCGCCAAAGCGGTGTGCCTTCGTCGTCGACGGTGTTGTTGCCTTCGGACTTCGGCTTCACCATGTCGGCAGTAAAGGCGGTGTACCAGAAGATTTGCTGGGCCACGTTGCCTTGGCTAAGCGCCGGCAGCGACTGGTAGAAGTCATAAGACGCGGCACCTGGAGGCGCATAGTTGCGCAGCCATTCGTCCCATTTGCGGATCGCATAGACCGCAGCCGGACCGTTTGCAGCACCACCTCGCGACACAGATGCGCCAACAGGGTTACAGGTGCCCGCTTCCATGCGGATGCCCCATTCGTCAACGGGGATACCGTTCGGCTCACCCTTGTCGCCAGCACCAGCCATCGACAGCCAAGCGTCGGTCATACGCCAGCCAAGGTCAGGCGCGCGCTTGCCGTAATCCATGTGGCCATAGATCGCGGTACCGTCGACTTCTTTCACATCGTTGGTAAAGAAATCGGCGATGTCTTCGTAAGCGGACCAGTTGACCGGAACGCCCAGATCATAGCCGTACTTCTCTTTGAACGCGGCTTTGTTTGCCTCATCGTCGAACCAGTCCTTGCGGAACCAGTAGAGGTTCGCAAACTGCTGATCAGGCAGCTGATACAGCTTGCCATCCGGACCGGTGGTGAACTGAATGCCCATGAAGTCATCCAGATCCAGCGTCGGAGAGGTCGTGCCCGCCCAGTCGCCACCCATCATGTCGGTCAGCGGATACGCCAACTGCAGACGCGAGTGGGTGCCGATCAGGTCACTGTCGTTCACGTAGCCGTCATACAGATTCCGACCTGTTTGCAGCTGGGTTTGAACGGCTTGAACTACTTCGCCTTCACCCAGAATCTGGTGATTGACCTTGATGCCGGTAATTTCTTCGAACGCCTTGGTCAGAACCTCAGATTCGTAAGAGTGCGTAGGGATGCCTTCGGACAGGACGTTGATTTCCATGCCATTGTAAGGCTGTGCAGCTTCGATGAACCATTGCATCTCGGCCATCTGTTCGTCTTTCGACAGGGTCGATGGCTGGAATTCGTCGTCGATCCAACGTTGTGCTGCGGCTTCGTCGGCCCAAACGGGACCGTGCCCCGCAATGACGGCAGCCGCCGCCACTGCGGAAAGTAGATGTCTCCGCATCTGTTTCCTCCCAAAGATAATGTGATCCGGCGCAGACCGGATGACGATCAGCATCAGCGATTTGCCTCCTGCGTGTCAAACTAAATTTTTAGTAATTGAGGTGATGGCCGGGATAAATTTCTGAAAATGAATTGATTTATATCATGTTTTAAAGCACCATTTGCCCATTAATTTCAGTTCGCAGACCCCTTGAATGCAGGGTCGCGCGCATGGTTTTTCGGCAGACGCTGTGATGTGGGTCGATTTGAAAAGCAGACCTTTGTGACCGTTTGCTGCACGATTTGAGTTCAATCAAGTTTTCAGGCTAAGAGGATCAGCAATGTCCCGAAGTCTTCTGAGATTTACCCGCGTTCTCGAGATCGTGGGGGATACGCTAAAGATAAAAGTTCCGAGTGACGGGTCCGCTGACGCGACGGTGCGTTTCAACGATCTGGCCGTGATCGAAACTGTCGATGGGCACAGAACGCTGGCGCAAGTCATCTTCATCGACCGCGATGTGATAACCTTGCAAGTGTTCTCGGGTACCAAGGGGATTTCGACCGAGGCGACAGCAACGTTCCTTGGTTATCCGATGCAAACCCCGTATTCGGCCAATATTCTGGGCCGGGTGTTTGACGGCGCAGGCGAGGTGATTGACGGCGGTCCGGACTTGTCTGCCGAACCGCGCATCGACATTGGGGGACCAACGGTGAACCCGGTTGAGCGGTCGGTTCCCAACAAGATGATTCGCACGGATGTGCCGATGATCGACGTGTTCAATACGCTGGTCGAAAGCCAGAAGATCCCAATATTTTCGGTATCCGGCGAGCCGTTCAACGCGTTTCTCAGCCGCATCGGCATTCAGGCGGATGCGGATATTGTTGTGTTTGGCGGGCTAGGGCTGATTTTTGACGACTTCCACACGTTCAGAACCTCGTTCGAGGATGCGGGCGTGTTCTCGCGGACCGTGATGTTCGTCAATCAGGCCATGGACCCGTTGGTCGAACGCCTGCTGGTGCCGGATATGGCGCTGGCCGTTGCCGAGAAATTCGCTGTGGAAGAGGGCAAGCGTGTTCTGGTCCTGCTGACGGATATGACCGCCTATGCCGATGCGATGAAAGAGGTTGGGATCAGTCAGGAGCGCGTCCCATCGCAGCGTGGATATATGGGCGATCTCTATTCGCAACTGGCACGACGGTATGAGAAAGCTTGCGACTATGCCAAGGGTGGATCGGTTACTGTGCTGACTGTCACAACCATGCCCGGGAATGACGTGACGCATCCGGTGCCGGACAACACCGGATATATCACTGAAGGCCAGTTTTACCTGCATTCCGGCGTGATCGACCCGTTCGGCAGTTTGTCGCGCCTCAAGCAGAATGTAATCGGCAAAACCACGCGCGAAGACCACGGCCAGATCATGAACACGATGATCCGGTTCTATTCCGAAAGCCGAGATGCCGCGCAGAAACAGGCCATGGCGTTTGACCTATCGGATTATGACAACCAGTTGCTGAAATTCGGCGCTTTGTTCCGCAAACGCTTTATGGACATCAACGTCTCGATCCCGCTGGAGGATGCGTTAGATCTGGCATGGAAGACACTAGCTGAATGCTTTGCCCCCGAGCAGTTGCTGATGAAGCAGGATCTGATCGACAAATACTTCCCAAAGGATGCACATGGCGCGGTTGCAGCTGAATAAATCGTCGCTTGCGCGCGAGCAGACGCAGCTGAAAAGCTATGAGCGGTTCTTGCCGTCTCTGGACCTGAAGCGTCAGCAACTGATGGCTGAACGGGCCAAGGCACGTAAAAATGTGCAGTACCTGCAGGAGGAGGTGACGCGCTTGGCACAGCAGGTCGGGGAAAAGCTGCCCATGCTGGCGCAACAAGGTGTCGACCTGGAAGGGTTGGTCGAACTAAAGGATTACCGGCTGAAGAAGGTCAACGTGGTTGGCGTTACCATGCCCGATCTGGACCGAATCGAGGTCGCGGTACGTCCGTATTCCCTTTTGGCCAAGCCACATTGGGTGGATGCAGTGGCGCGTTTGTTGCATGACATGATCGAAGCCCGATTGCGCGTGAAAGTGGCCGAAGAAAGGGTCAGGATTTTTGACAAATCAGTCGCCACGATCACGCAGCGCGTCAATCTGTTCGAGAAGGTGTTGATCCCGCGCGCCAGGGCCAACATCAAGAAAATCCGCATCTATCTGAGCGATGAACAGATGCAATCCGTTGTGCGCTCGAAAATCTCCAAACGCAAACATGCGAAGGAGGTTGCGGCATGAGTGTTGCAAGGCTGAAGAAACTGTCTTTGGTCGGCCATGCCGCGAACAAGGGGGACACTCTGGGCGCGCTGCAGACATTGGGATGCATGCATGTTTTGCCTTTGGCACCGCCGCCGGCAGAGCCAGAGCGGATCAACGAGCGTGGTGCCCGAGATGCGTATAAAGCATTGCGGTTTTTGAAAGAATCGTCGGAAACGCGTCGTCAGGTTCGGCGCGATTCTGGTTTTGATATGGACCAGTTCGTCGGTGAAGTCCTGGACTTGATGCAGCGCATACGGGATATGACCGACCACCGGGATTTTTTGGCCCACCGGATCGCTCAGGTGCGCCCGTGGGGAGATCTGGATTTTCCGCCGAGTGATGTATTGGCAGGCAACCGGCTTTGGTTCTATCAACTGCCGCTAAAGCACCGTGAGGCACTGGCGGAGCTTCAGTTGCCCTGGGCCATCCTGCAAGAGGATCACCGGTTTCTCTACGCCGTTCTGATCGCCCCGGAAGATCCCGAAGACGACATCCTTCCAGTGCCGCGCACCCATACGGGTTCGTTGCCCATTCACGAGCTTGAAGCTCAGCTGGAAGAGGCCGAAATCGCCATTGAGGCGCTGGAAGCCGAGCGTATCGGGCAGACCCGTTTTCTGACGTTGATGCGGCGTAATCTTGCCGCCGCCGAAAGCGCAGCCGAACTGGCCCATGCCACGCAAAAGGTCCGCGACGAAGGCAAAGTGTTTGCCTTGCAGGGTTGGGTGCCCAGCGATCAGGTCGAGGCTGTCCTGGACATGGCCAATTCGCAGAACGCCGCTGTTTTGATCGAAGACCCGGGCCCGAACGAGATGCCTCCGACGCTGCTTGAGCAGCCGGAAAATCGCAGTGCGGCAGTTGACCTTGCCCTGTTCTATCAGGTTCCTGGGTACCGAGAATGGGACCCCAGCATAATCGTGTCCTTCTCGTTCGCGATCTTCTTTGCGATGATCGTTGCGGATGCCGGCTATGGCCTGGTTATCCTGCTGGGGCTGTTGGCCTTCTGGAAACGTCTCGACAATACACCGGCGAAAAGATCGTGGCGGCTTTATGGTTTGATCATCTCGGGCGCGACGGTCCTGTACGGGGTTTTGGTTGGAAGCTATTTTGGCGCTTCCCCGGTCTCGGGCACGATCTGGGGGAAACTCAAGCTGTTGGACCTGAACAATTTCGACTCGATGATGATGATTTCAATCGTGGTCGGTGTTCTGCACCTGATATTGGCGAATGCGCTTGCAGCACGCGCGTCTTGGGGGCGGCGCAGTTCCGTTGCCAATCTTGGCTGGATCGCGGTGTTGATCGGCGGGTTTATACTGTGGCTGAGCTATATGAAAGGCGGACCAACTGCACCGGGGGCCGCGATCATGATCGCTGGGGCCTTGGCGATCCTTCTGTTCACCAGCGAGCGCGAGATTGCCAAACCCTCGGACTGGCTTTGGCGCCTTATAGAAGGGGTGCAGGGGCTGGCCGGGGCGATGGGCGCCTTTGGAGATGTGCTTAGCTATATGCGCCTGTTTGCACTGGGATTGGCCTCGGCCTCACTGGCGATTACGTTCAACGAATTGGCGGTCTCGGTGATGCAGTCTCTGAAAGGGCTGGGCCTTCTGTTCGGAGTGTTGATCCTGATCGCCGGGCATATCCTCAATTTCGCGCTCGCCATGATGAGCGGCGTCGTTCACGGATTACGTCTCAATTACATCGAATTCTTTAAATGGGGTCTGCCGGATGAAGGCATCGTCTTTCGCCCGTTCGCCCGCAAGGAGGTTCAGGAATGAATGAGCTTGTACTTACATTGGGCTGGTTGGGAATCTATGCCCCCATGGCGCTGGGCGCCGCGGCAAGCGCGATTGGCTGTTCCATTGCTGGACAGGCCAGTATCGGAGCGATGACGGAAACCGAAGGCGGGTATGGCCGGTTCATTGGCGTGTCGGCCTTTCCCTCGACCATGGTGATCTACGGTATTGTCATCATGTTTACACTGAACCGCGATGTGACGCCTGAAAATGCAGGCGGGCTGTTCGGGATCGGTATCCTGTCGGGCATCGCCCTGATGTATTGCGGCATCTGGCAGGGAAGGGCCTGTGCTGCAGCGATTAACGCAACCAAGGAAAAGCCCGAGATTTTTGGCCTGGCACTTGCGCCGGCTGCAATCATCGAGGGCTTTGGCGTATTTGCCTTTGTCTTTGCTTTGGTCATCAGCGCGGGGATTAGCTGATGGCACAGGACGGGATGATTTCGCATGGGGTGGATGCGCTAATCGACAAGCTGCGCAGCGATGGTGTGGCTGCCGGTCAGGCCGATGCAGACAAGCTGCGCGCTGATGCCAAAGCCGAGGCGGCCAAAATTCTTGCCGATGCCAAGCGCGACGTAGATGAGTATCGGAAAAAGGCCCGTGCCGAGGCGGATAATTATCGCACAGCCGGAGAAGAGGCGCTGAACACAGCGATGCGTGATGCGGTGCTTACAATGAAGGCCGGTCTGACAGATCGATTCCGCAAGGATGTTGAACGGCTGGTCACCCAAGAAATGACTGATCCTGAACTGCTGAAACAAATGATCCTTGAAGTCGTCGGTCGCGCCGCGTCAGACGCCAGACTGGAAGGGCCCGCGCAGGTCATACTGCCCCCCAGGGTCGCTACTCAGGATGACATCAAACAAAACGCCGATGATATTCAGTCGGGAAAGCTGACGCGTTACGTTCTGGGACTGACGGCTGAAATGCTGAAGGAACAGGTTGAGCTGCACAGCGCGGATGACACCCAGAATGGCATCCGCATCCGGGCTGATGAACAGGGGGTTGTTCTGGATCTGACCGATAAGGCCGTCGCCTCGTTGTTGATGGAACATTTGCAGCCGCGCTTTCGTGCTGTTTTGGAAGGTGTGATCCGGTAACATGTCGGACCCTGACGCCTATATCGCGCTGATCAGCAGCCTGCCGGGCTCGGAACGGTTGTTCATCGCCAAACAACCTCCACTGTCGCGGCTCAGGCTGGACCGGCGCTTGCGGGCGCTGACACCAGCGGATGCGCGGGTTCTGGAGGTAATGGAACACGCTCTGAACTGGAACAACTATGATATGAACGTCACGGATGCACAGACCATTGAGCGATGCAAAGAAGCGCTCCGGCACATTCCACAACCGACCTTGCGCAGGCTGTTCATGGAACGGATGGATTTGAGGACGGCGGTTGCCGCGCTGCGCCTGCGCAAACAGGGGGGTGCTGCACCTAGTGGCGTCTATGGCATTGGACGCTGGAGCCGACACATTCCAGCCAACTGGGGCGACCCTGCCTTTCGGCTGGAAACCCCAATGCCCTGGATCAAAGAAGCCAAACACTTGCTGGATGTCGATGACCCCCTGGGGCTTGAACGGTTGCTTTTGTCGGTCAGCCATAAGCAACTGAAACGCTACGCCGCGCGCCATCTGTTCGATTTCGAAGCCGTGGCGATTTATGTTCTGATCTGGAATATTTTTGATCGCTGGGCGCAAAGCAATGCGCGTGACGCGGCAACGCGCTTTGAGAAACTGGCGCAACACGCCATGGCAAGTGCGATCGACTTGGATTTCGAGGGAGTAAGCGCATGACAGCCCCAACCTCCGCCACGCAGACCTCTACTGCCCGCGTCGTCTCGGTACAGGAAGGGCTGGTACAAATTCAGGCGAACCCTGATGCCACAGGCCATCCCGGACAGCTGGTCAAGAATGAGGTCGTTTTCATTCTGCCCACGCGGCCCGGCCCCGGTGGACGTCAGGAACGTCTGAAAGCCGAAGTGTTACGGGTGCGGGGCGACACTGCCGATGTGCAGGTTTACGAAAGCACTGATGGCGTCGCCGTGGGCGACCCGGTCGAACAATCCGGGCAGCTGCTCTCGGTCGAACTTGGTCCTGGGCTGTTGGGGCAGGTGTTTGACGGCTTGCAGTCGCCTTTGGCCAAGGTGGCGGCAGAATTCGGAACCTTTCTGCCGCGTGGGGCGGACGTGGCGCCGCTGGACACTCAGGCAAAGTGGTCGTTTACCCCATCGGTCAAGGTGGGCGACACGGTCACTGCAGGCGACAGCATCGGGGCGGTGCCCGAGGGGCATTTTACCCATAAGATCATGCTGCCCTTTAACTGGGTTGGGGATTACAAAGTCATTTGGGTTCAGAAGGGTGCGGCCATGATCCATGATATCGTGGCGCGGCTTGAAGATGCACAGGGGGGTGAGCACACGCTGACCCTGTCGCAGAAATGGCCGGTACGGCGGGCTTTGCCGGAAAACGTTCTGAAACGCACCTTGTCCGAGCGGCTCTATCCGACCGAACCTGTCCTGACCTCTCAACGCCTGATCGACACGTTCTTTCCGATTGCCCGCGGTGGGACGGCCTGTATTCCTGGTCCGTTCGGCGCAGGCAAGACGGTGCTGCAGAACCTGATTGCACGCAACGCCAAGGTGGACATCGTGATCGTGGTGGCCTGTGGTGAACGCGCGGGTGAGGTTGTCGAGACGATTGCGGAATTCCCGAAGATGACCGACCCGACCACTGGCGGCAGTCTGATGGACCGGACGATCATCATCTGCAACACCTCCTCGATGCCCGTAGCTGCGCGCGAGGCGTCGATCTTCACCGGGATCACTCTGGGTGAGTATTACCGCCAGATGGGGTATGATGTGCTGCTGATCGCGGACAGTACCAGTCGCTGGGCTCAGGCCATGCGCGAGACCTCCGGCAAGCTCGAAGAAATTCCGGGGGAAGAGGGCTTTCCCGCCTATCTCGAAAGCTCGATCAAGGGGTTGTACGAACGCGCCGGAGCGATGAAGACCAATGATGGGGACACCGGCAGCCTGACCCTGATCGGGACCGTGTCACCGGCAGGTGGGAACTTTGATGAACCGGTCACGCAATCGACGCTGTCCACGGTGAAGTGTTTCCTCGGCCTGTCGTCCGAACGCGCCTATAAGCGGTTCTATCCTGCGGTCGATCCGATGCTCAGCTGGTCGCGTTATCTGGAACAGCTCTCAGACTGGTACGACACCAACGCCGAGGCCGGATGGACGGGCAAAGTGCGCGACTTGCTGGCATTGATCGAAAGGGGCGAACAGGTTGACCAGATGATGCAGGTGACCGGCGAGGAAGGGGTCACGATCGAGGATTTTGTGACTCAGCAAAAGGCGCTGTTTGTCGACATGGTCTATCTGCAGCAGGATGCCTTTGACCCGGTGGATGCGTCGGTGCCGCTAGAGCGTCAGAAGATGACGTTCAAACTGGTCTATGGCGTCACTCAATCCACCGCGCAGTTCGCCGACAAGGCCGAGGTACGCCAGGTCTTCACTCAGCTTACGGGATTGATGAAGAACTTCCACTATGCCGCCGAAAACACGCCGGAATTCAAATCTGTTTGGGGACAGGTGCAGGCCCTGTGTCAGGAAAAGTTCGGTGTGTGAAGAAATGGTAGCCCGTAGGGGAATCGAACCCCTCTTTCCAGGTTGAAAACCTGGCGTCCTAACCGATAGACGAACGGGCCAC